>JBGPGA010000154.1:0-5507 GCA_041483635.1 Thermoplasmata archaeon | reverse complement strand
GCTCTAAGCAAGGTTGTCACGTTGGTGGGTTCTAGAAGCAGGGTCCGACCGAACCCCTGACGCTGAAGTCGGCCTAGCGACAAAGCTGCGAGGAGCCGCGGCGTGTCTCGCCGCATGTACCAGTGGGAGGAGCAGTCCACGGAACGGAAGTCCCACCCGCCTCACTAAGAAGTATAGAATCGATTCGCAGGGTAGTCTTCGCACGATAACCGTCAAGGGGTGTCAACTTGGGGGCGGAAAAGGGGGAAGGGCCGAGGCCGTGGTGTCCGTCGCCCCCGTTCCCGCAGCCGAGGTAGCCGACACCTTCTTCTCCGGGGGGGTCCATCCCCGAACGCGGAGGAATTGGGGTGTCTGACTCGAAGAGACGGGAGCCTGCAGTCGCCCTCGGGCTGTCCCTCGCTGCGGGTTTCATCATCCTGCTCGGCGGCGTCGTTCTCGGTTCCTCTCATGAGGCCGCGGGCTTGGCTCCGCTCTCTCTCGTATCCGGCGCAGTCGTCCTCCTTGGCGCGACCTTGTTGTTGGAAGTGCCAAGGAAGCATGAGGTGGCGGGCCTCATCATCATTGTGGCGTCCGGAATCGGCCTCTTCGCGTATGGCTGGCTGTTTCTATCGGGCGTTGGAGCGGCGCTTGGCATCGCCGCAGGCATCTTGGCGGTCCAATGGGAGTCCCGGCCGACGGTCGCACCCGCAGCCGTTCGGTAGGAGCAAAGAGGAGAAAAGGCCGAGGCCCTCGTGGACCTCGGCATAGATGGGACAGCCACCGACTCCCGAATCGGTCAATGTTGTCCTCTAGATCCGGTTCTCTCCATAGGATGCGAATCCGCACGACGGCGTCCCTTCTTGGAGGGAATCGCAACTAGAGGCCCGGCAGTGGCGGCCTTGCCCTCTCGTGCCTTCACGGTCATGGCCGGCGGGCGTGCGCAATACCATCACCTGTGTGCCATACGCTCCTCGAAAGCCCCTACATCCTGATAGTATTGCCGAGCGATTTCTGCCATCTGAGGGGCGGTATATAGTTCGGCCACGGGGTGCTCGATGAGAGAGACGATCTTCGCCGCGACTTCCTCGGCCGTCTCCACCGTCGTGGACCCCGCGCGGTCGCCCGCGCGTATGGGGATGGGCGTCTGCGCGACCTTGTGGAACTCGGTATCGACGATGCCGGGCATGACGAGCGAAACGTGAATCCCGGGGTATCTCGTCTTCAAGTCCATTCTCAGGTTTGCCGTGAGGATGTTCACGCCGCTCTTCGCCGCGCTGTAGATGGATCGGTACGTAGCGAGGGGGACTCGCCCCATGAACGACGAGACGTTGATGAGATGTCCTTCGCCTCGGCCCTGAAAGTGAGGGATGATCGTCTGCATCCCGTAAAGGACGGACTTCAGCACGGCGTCGATGATGCCTTGGACGTCTTCGTCGGTTAGATCCATCACCATCTTGGAGGCGCCACGCCCCGCATTGTTCACCCAGACATCGACATGGCCGAACTCGCGGAGAGCAACGTCTCGGAGGTGCTCGACGTCCGGTCGCCGCGTGACGTCGGTGACGACAGGGATCGCCTCCGTTCCCGCTTCCCGGGCGACCTCTCGGAGCAACCCCTCCCGCCTCGCACCGAGAATGAGTCGATTCCCTTGGCCACCGAGCTGCTTCGCAAGCGCCGCCCCGATCCCGCTGCTGGCACCGGTGATCACGATGACCTTGGACTCCATGGCGAACCCTCTGCGGGCCCGACAAGTCCGACGCCGCTATAAAGGGGCGGCGGTAAGCGCACGCCCCGGCGCCGGCAAGGCGGTCCTCCGCAATCCCAGCCGGTCGCGTGGAGCCGACCACCTTCGATGGTGAGGGTGCGAATCTTGCCCGCCCAGTCTTCGAACCCGCTGGATCAGGATTCCGTTGCTCTCGTCGCGGGCCTCCCCTCCGGAGCTTCGATCTCCTTCCGTCCGAGGACATCCCGGAAGTCGCGACCTGACCTCTCGATGTCCTTGACGGAGGGGGCGATGTCGCCAAGCTCATGGACGGTCACGCTCGCATCCCTCGAAAGGGGGCCTCGACTTGGGGCGTGTGATGCCTCGGTCGAACGGTCGGGCGACCGGACGTGCCTACTTGGAGCGGCGGGCGGCGTTCTCAGCCACGCGCGCCTTCACGACGCGTGTGACCAGGTCAGCAGGAAGGGATCGGTCGGGAGTGAATCGGAGGGTCCCCTTGCCCGTCTCGAACGGCTTTAGTTCGGCGGAAAACTGGCGGCGGACCTTGGCGCTCCCCACGAAGAAGCTGCAGTGGTCCTTGAACGCAGCATAGTACACGAGCATCCCGTTCTGCCGGAACGCCGGCATTTGGTAGCTGACGACCTCGTCCGCGTCGGGGGCGGCGGCCTTGATGGTCCTGCGCAGCCGCTGGAGAGCGGTCCGGAACCTGGGCGGGACGCGCGCGAGGTACTCATCGACCGTCTTCGGGGCGGAGGCCCGTTGGGGCGCCATGACACACGAACCGGTGCGCGGTGACTTGAAGGTTCGGCTCCGCCCGCATGGCGGCCTCTCTCATTGACGGTCCGGGCGCGGGGGGTGGCGACCATGCCAGGCAAGTCTTGGAGGCGCGAGTGCGGACTGCTCAGTCGAGAAGCTCGCGACATCGAGCTGCTCGAACGCTTCCACCGGCTGTTGCAGCGACTCCAAGTCCAGACCTCTGCTGTTCTTTAAGCAGCCCGAGTGAGGCTCGAAAGCTCCCTCCTCCCCGGATGTCTCTTCGGTGGAGCTCGTGGCGACGCGGCCTCGTTCCTCGTCCATGCCTCCCCGCAGAGCGACCACGCATCGGGGAAGTCGTTGGGCGCCTCGGCCGTGGGCCGAATCGGGAAGACGTACGTCTTGCCGCTTCGCGAGTCCGGCGCGATCGACGTCAACACCCAGGCACCAGCAGGCACCCAGGTTACCATAAACGTGTCCCGGGAGGCCTTCCGGGCTTGGTGGCATCGGGACGGTGTGCGGTCAACGCGAGTCTTCCACGACTTCCTCGGCCGAAATGGGACGGCCGCAGTGGGGACAGGACGTTTCGCCCTCCTGGAGATCACCACCGCACGACGAGCAGGTCGGTCCCCACCCCCGAACAGCCTTCGCTCCTTTCGGGGAGGTCCGCTCGTCCAGCTCGGTGGCAAGCGCCATGATCGAGACACCGAACAGAAGGATGGCGAACATCAGCGCCAGCTCACCCACGATGAAGACCCCAATGGCGGCCACGAACATCCCTGCAAAAGCGAAGACAAACGACGCGCCAGTTCCCATGTACATTCTCCCCTCGTCGGGTAGCGGCTTCTGAGAATTGAAAGCTGTTGGTCGGTATCGCGCGAGGAGAGCGAATCCCATGGTCTATCATCCGTGGCGGGGGTTGGGGGCCGCCGGATGCACCCTATGTCTTGGGCGGCGGTGGAACCTGGCTCGCCGGCGGGTAATACGGTATCATCGGCGGGTACTGCCACGGGTACATCTGCTCGATCCGGGGGAGCACCAGTGCGGGCCTTCCCGCTTCGAGGGATTGGCGGGTCTCACGATAGATCATCCAGAAGAGGAGGAGGGAGAGCGCGGAGATTCCTTGGCCCGCGACGGCCGAGGCCACGAGACCCGACGTGACGAGATCCACGGTGATCGGATTCGCGATCGTGGCGAGGATCGTCAAAGCGGGGCCCGCGGCGGCTCCCGTGATCCCGAGGGCGAGCGCGGTTCGTAACCGGGACCTCGCGGCCCCTCCGGACACGGTGCGGATCGTGTCCACGAGCGTGAGCCCCGCGAAGAGCGCGCCCACGGACCCCAGGATCAGGTTCCGGGCGAGGGTGGGGACGCTCGACTGTCCCGTCAATCCCGCGACGAACAGGTCCGTGACGGAGAGCGTGATGGAGATCCCGCTCAACACGATGAAGATGATCAGGAACACGAACGCCCTCTCGACGGAGCGCGCCTCCTCCAGCCCGTACTCGTGCCGCCCGGAGTACACCTGGAAGAAGCCGATGACGAACACGACCGCCATGCCCAGCTGCGCGATCTCAGCCCCGCAGACCGCGGCGACCGCGCCGATGTAGGGGCCGAACAACGCCGTTGGGTTCAGCAGGAGCTGCCCGTACAGGAGTCCCAATGCGGCCTGCGTCAGGCCGAGGGAGATGACGGCGAACAGCTGGATGAGCAGGCCCCAGCTCATGAGCCCGAGGCCTTTGATGGTCCGGCCCTCGTAGAAGTAGTACACGGCCTCGTTCCCTCCGAGGAAGCGGTCCGTTGCCTCTTAAGGAGCGCGGTCCCTCGCCCGCTCTCCCAGTCGGACTACTTCGCCTCGGGTTCGTGGATGAGCCGGGAGGTGAAATCGATCATCACGATGACGATCACCGTGAACGCCATGAACGCGAAGGTCACCCAGCGGAATCCGAACATAACGCCCGCCACAACGAATAGGACCATGAACAGCGCGATGTACACCACGTAGAGCAGGGTCGGAACGTCGACTCGCATGGAACCCCTCGCTGCCTTCCTCGCTGCGGCGCAATCCTTGGTCGGGTATAGGCTTTGCGGATGCTCGGGAGGAGGGCGGGGCCCTGTTGACAGGGCTTCTCCTTGCGGGTCCGGGGAGGCCATCCGATGCGCTCGTCGTGAACACTTAAGTAACGTCCGGTCGTTGCCGCGACGAGGGCCCGTAGCTTAGTCCGGTGGAGCGTCTGGCTCATAACCAGACGGTCGCTGGTTCAAAGGGCTCCGCGCGCTCGGCACGGAGCCGGGAATTCCGGCCGGGCCCACTTCTTTCACTCGTATTTGGGGGTCGAGGCCGCGACGTGGTTGTGGTTGTTGGATCCCAGGAGGGTGTCCCGGATCACGTCCCTCGCGCCGACGACCTCCTCCATGTCGCCGTCCCACTTCTCGAGGACGGCCCCGAACTGCTTCTCGATCACGTCGATCACGGTCCGGACTTTCTTGCGGATCGAGGGGGACTCGTCCCCGGAATACACGACGGCGAGGTAGACGAATTTCCCGCGTTCGATCAGGATCCGGTAGTCGCCAAAGTCAAGCTGGTGCAGTTCCCGGTGCTCGCCGTACTGGAACGCCTCCCGGACGAACTCCTGCACCGCGGTCAGCATCCCGCTGAGCACGTCCTCGTCCTTCTCCCTCAGGAGGGTGCGGGAGAGGTGCGAGAGGAGGACACCATCCCGGTAGACGAGGAAGACCTCCTCGATCTCCACATGTTCGCGCCGCATGAGGAGGCCGATGACCACGGCCCCGAAGAGGCCCGCGACGCCGGCGATCCACAGGATCGGCGTCAGGTCCTGTTCGATGCGAACGGTCACGGGCAGGGACCGGATCGACGCCAGGACGAGGCCCGCGCTGTTCGTGTAGGATGCCTCGATGCTGTTCGGGATTTCCGCTCCGGCGGGCAGGCCGTCCGCTGCGCGGATTGTGAGGTTGATCGTCTCCGTCCGGCCGGGAGCGAGGTCCGTGAAGTTCCACGTGAGGTTCTGCTTGCCCTCTGCGGGGACGCTGGACG
>JBGPGA010000153.1:0-5633 GCA_041483635.1 Thermoplasmata archaeon | reverse complement strand
TGTCCCCCTCGCGATCCTGATAACCCGCGGAAAAATGCGCTGGCTCAGCCGGGTGCTCGACGCGCTCGTGAACATCCCCTACATCGTGCCGAGCGCGGCCCTCGGGATCTCCCTGAGCCTCTTCTGGAGTGCCCAGAAGACGATCGTGCCCTCCGTGCTCATCCTCGTGACCCTCGCCCATGTCGCGTTCACGTTCCCCTTCGTCGTCCGGAACGTGGTCGGCGCCCTCGAGCAGCTTGATCCCGCGACGGAGGAGACGGCTCGGACGCTCGGCGCAAAGCCCGTCCAGGTATTCCAGCGCGTCCTCGTCCCCGCGATCCGTCCCGCGATCCTCGCGGGCGCGATCATGGCCTTCACCCGCTCCCTCGGCGAAACGGGCGCGACGCAGGCCGTCGCGGGCTCAGGGCTCGAGACGATTCCCCTGCTCATCGTGAACATCATCACGTCGAAGACGCCGCAGTACTACGAGGCGGCCCTCGCCCAGCTCGCGTTGCTGGGCGTCTCCTTCGCGGCGATCCTCGCGCTGCGGCTCGTCATCGAACGGAGGCGGGGCCGTGGCTGAGGTCGTCCTCGAGGGGATCTCGAAGTCCTTCGGGAGGAAGCGCGCCTTGCGGGACGTGGACCTCCACATCCGCGACGGGGAGTACCTCGTCGTGCTGGGGCCGAGCGGCGCGGGCAAGACGACCCTCCTCCGGACGATCGCGGGCCTCCTCGATCCGGACCAGGGGCGCATCCTGATGGACGGGAAGGATGTGACACGCCTCCCCGCGGATGTGCGGCAGGCCGCCTTCATGCCGCAGAGCTACTCCCTGTTCCAGCACCTGACGGTCTGGGAAAACACGACGTTCTCGCCGACGGTCAAGGGTTGGCCTGAATCGGACCGCGACCTCCTCGGCCGAGAGATGCTGTCGATGGTCCACCTCATCGAGCGCACGGAGTCGTATCCCCGCGAGCTGAGCGGCGGGATGCAACAACGTTGCGCGCTTGCGCGTGCCCTTGCCGCCGACTCCGAGGTCCTGCTCCTGGACGAACCCCTTCGGGCCCTCGACGCGCGGCTGCGGATCGAGCTCCGCGCCGAGCTGCGGTCCTTGATCCGCCACGTCGGCACGACGACGATCCACGTGACCCACGATCAGGAGGAGGCGCTCGTCGTCGCGGATCGGATTGCCGTCCTTCGGAACGGCGAGCTCGTCGAGGTGGGGCCCTCCGAGTTCGTCTACTCGAACCCCTCGTCGCCCTTCGTCGCGAACTTCCTGGGCGAGATGAACTTCTTCGAGGTCGAATCCTTCCCCGCCGAAGAGGGGACCGTGCGCCTCGTCGCGGGCGGGACGAACCTGATGGCGCCTGCGCGCGAGGGGCTGTCGGGCCGGGTCCTCGCCGGGATCCGCGCGGAGGTCTGCGGCGTGCTCCCCCAGGAATGGGGCGCAGGGCAGGGCGTCGAAGGCGTCGTGAAGCGCCGACTCTTCATGGGCCGCCGGATCTCCCTGGAGATCGACGTGCCGGACATGGGCGTCTTGAAGGCAAAGCCCCTCACGGCCAAGGCGCGGTGGGCGAAGGAGGGCGAGCCCGTCTTCATGACGATCCCGATGGAGCACATCCTCCTTTTCCCCGTGCCCCGCGGAGGCGTGTCCGCCGCGCTGGAGGTCGAGTGACATGCCCCGTATCGAGGCCACCGACATCGCAAAGCGGTTCGGCCGGATCACGGCCCTCGATACGACGAGCCTCACGATCGAGGACGGCGAGTATGTCGCGATCCTCGGCCCAAGCGGCTGCGGCAAGACGACCCTGATCAAGGTCCTCTCCGGGATCTGGCCTCCCACGCAAGGCCACGTCCGGATCGACGGCCGCGATGTGACCGACCTCCCGGTCGAGGACCGTGACCTCGGTTACGTCTTCCAGAACATCGTCCTCTTCCCGCACATGGACGTGTGGCACAACGCGACGTACGGCCCGTGGGTGCATGACCACCCCAAGGACGACGTCGATCACGTCGGCAAGGAGGTCCTCGAACTCGTCGACATGCTTGCGGACCGCGGCCTCTTCCCGTCCGAGCTGAGCACGGGATCCCAGCAGAAGGTCGCTCTCGCGCGAGCCCTCGCGAACCACGCGAAGGTCCTCATGCTCGACGAGCCCCTCTCCGGACTTGACGCACGCGTCCGCCTCGACCTACGCTACGCCCTGCGTCACGTCGTGAAGGACCTCGGCCTCACCGCGGTCCACGTGACACACGACCAGGAGGAGGCGATGTCCGTCGCAGACCGCGTCGTCGTGATGCGGAAGGGCCGTATCATCGAGTCGGGACGGCCCGAGGACCTCTACGACCACCCCGGGAGCGTCTTCACTGCGAACTTCATCGGCGAGAGCAATTTCCTCGAAGGCGCGGTCCGCCGCATCCGTGCGGACTGGGCGTTCGTCGAGTTCCGAGGCGGATACATGCTGCGCGTACCAGCCCGTGGTCTCCTCGAAGGTGATCCGGTCGTCCTCGCCGCCCGGCCCGAGTGGCTCGGGATTTCCAAGGAGGGGTTCGGCAACGTGATCCCAGGCCGCGTCGAGAGTCGGATCTTCCTCGGCGCGACGCAGCGGCTCCAGGTCCGTCTCATCACCTACGACGTCGTTTACGTCGACGTACCGTCCTCTCAAACTCTTAATACGGCCCGGGATGTTATGGTCTCGTTCGACGAGGCGAACACCCTGGTCTACCCTCGGCCGTACGAGGGGCTCCAGGAGGCGTTGAAACTTGAGTAACAAATCCCAGCTCGAATGGTTCCGGAACCGGCGAGAGTCCCGCGCCCTCGCGATGGTGCGCGAGCATGTGACCAAGGTCGTGGATGCGGCCGAGGAGCTCGACAACGTGCTCGATGCCGCGGTCCGGAATCGGAAGGACGAGCTTGCGGCGGCGTTCAAGCGCCTCCTGATGGACGAGAAGTCCGCGGACAACGTCGAGATCAGCCTCGTCGAGGAGCTGAGCCGGGGCGAGCTGCCCCCGAAAGACCGGGAGGACCTCATGCGCCTCGTCCACTCCGTCGACCTGATCGCGGACTGGCTCAAAGTGAGCGGCAAGAACGTCGATCTGCTCCAAGAGACGGGCGTGACGATCCCGCCCGAGGTGTGGAGCTCGTTCAAGGAGATGACGAAGAACACCCTCGACTGCGCACGCTCCCTGAAGGCGATGATCGACGTGTACGGCCAGGACTACGACCGGATGATCAAGGCGCGGGAGGAAGTCAAGCGCCTCGAGAACGTCGTGGACGACCTGTACTTCGAGAACCGCAAGATCCTCGTGAAGATCCACACGAACGCCGGCATCGTCGTGATCCTGAACGACCTCCTCGAGGGGATCGAGAACGCGACGGATTACTGCAAGCACTCGTCCGACACGCTGCTCAGCCTGGCCCTCCAGGGCCGCTGAGGATCACTCCGATTCGATGCGAGGAGCCAAGAGATAGCGGACGTCGCCCTTGCCCGACGCGATCTTGAACTCCATCCGTACCGGGTAGTCCGTCCCGAGGTACAGCGCGACGGTCGGGGCCGTGCTGATCGCCTTGACCATGTTCGAGAAGTAGTCAAGCGGGAACAGGGAACGTACTGCGTCCTTGGCCGACAGCTCCTCGAGGAGATCTTTGGGGACCATGTGTGACACGGTGTCCGTGTCGCCCTCCGAGACGACCTCGAATCCCTCGGGGGAGGCTTTCAGGGCGATGTGGTCGCTCACGCTCTCGGACGCCCGGATCGCCTGGCGGAGCTCGTCCGTGCGGACGACGACCTTCGCGGGGAGGTTCAGGCTCGGCACCTTGGGGTCGCTCATGCCGGCCGTGTCGACGAGGGACATGCGCCGCGTCGTGTTCCCGACCGTCACGACGAGGCGGTTCTTGTCCTCGTCGTGGGCGATCGAGATCACCTCGCCCGCCTTCGCGAGACGGAGAATCTCCTTCATCTTGTCCATGTCGAGGCCCAGCTCCGTCTCCTCCGCCTTGTACGACTCGAAGGCGCCTCGGTCGAGGGAGAGGTCGACCATCGCCACGTGGGCCGGGTCGACGGCCTTGATCGTGACGGAATCCTTGCCGACGTTCAGCTTGGCCTCGTCAACCAAGGTCGAGACCACATCGACCATCTCTTTGAGAACATCCGCCTTGAGCTTTGCCTCGAACATCCGTCTCCCCCGAAAGTTCGGCGGACAATCCGGTCAAGCATAATAAAGGTTCCCGGGAGGACCGCCTTGCCGCCTCCCGTCGTCAATACTCGCGCCAGGTGTGGCCGCACTTGACGCAGCGGTAGATGCGCGTCGTGGGCTCGTCCGCGGCCCGCGTCTGGCGCATGACCCAGAAGGCCTCGTAATGCCCGCATTTCGGGCACTCCGCCCGCGTCTTCGGGAGCGTCTCCGTGATCTCGTCGAGCACGAGGGTCTCGGCCGGCTTCTCCTTCGTCTGGCGGATGACCTTGGTCACCGTGACGTCCTTGCCGGACGCGGAGCGCTCCGTCCCGCAGGCGTTGCAGCGCAGCCTCCCATCCGCAGGGAACATGAGGGAGCCGCACTTGGGGCAGAACATCCGCGCGAGTCGGAGGGGCGCGTGCGATAAAAAGCTTGCGACCTCACCGGGTCGGGTGCTCGTAGTGCTTGAGCGCGCGCTCGACGAACTTCTGGATGGCGACCTCTTCTTCGTGGCTGCGCTGTCTCGGTCGGTGCGCTTCCGAGGTGTCGTGGCGGGCCACCGGCTCCTCGTCCTCTCCGTCCTCATCGGACGCCGCGTGGGCCTTCCCGTGGTGCTCCTTCGCACCCGAATGGGGCGTTCGGTGCGTGCGCGATGCGGCAATCTCTTCCTCCTCGGGCTCTCCGTCCTCGTCGTCCTCGCGGGCGCGCGCGGCATGTCGGACCGAACGGCCCTCCGTTCCGTCTCCGTAGAGCTTTCGGTATTCTTCAAAACGGACCGGGGATCCATGGCGACGACGGCGCGGGCCCGTGTGGATCTCGACCTGGCCGTGTCCCCTCGCGCGGGCGCGGACCGGGCGGCGCATCTCGCGGAGCTCCTCGTCCTCCTCGTAGTAGTCCTCCTCCGCCGCGCCTCGGTGCCCGCCGAGCAAGGGCTGGATCAGATTGAACCCGACGGACTGGCTCGCTCCGTTCCGGTAGTACAGCTCGCGGCGCGTCTGGTCCGCGATCAGGCCACCGATGTAGGCGAAGATGACGACCATGAGGTACCCATTCGTCCCCATGCCGAACGTGCTCTGGAGGGCGTTCACGAACCCGGTCATGTAGCCCACGAGGAACTCCTTGTAGGGCATGAGGAATGGGAGGAGGCTCGCTGCCCCGCCCGCGACCGCCTGGGGGAGGGAGGCCACGAGGTCGATCTGGGAGGAGCCGACGCCACGCGTGTACGCGGTGTTCGCGATCAGGACAATCGCCACGGGAAGGATCGCAGCCATGACCCCTTTCATCGCTGAGCCCGACCGCCGCCCGCCGACGTAGCCGGCGATCATCGGCCCGGCGGGCTGAATCCACCAAAGGAGGAACGACAGGATCAGGATGATCCGCGCGGAGGACCAGAAGGAGAAGGGCGGTCCCTCCCCGCGCATGTGCTGGGACTCGCCATCGACCTGGATGCGGTACGCGTTCGGATTCCCCCGGCCGGGGCGAT
>JBGPGA010000152.1:0-5660 GCA_041483635.1 Thermoplasmata archaeon | reverse complement strand
GCCTCGAGTGCCTCCCGCTCCCTGCCGGTCTGGACCCTCACGAGGACGTAGGCCCGCATCCCTCACGCGAGGGTACATGGGTGCTCGGGATACTAACGCATGTCGTCGATGCGCGCGCCGCCTTCCTAGAAGTCGTCTGTCGGATACTGGACGAACCGTCCGGAGGTGCCCCCGAAGAGTTTGGGCAGGTCCGTCGTCCTCACATCGTGGGTGAGGCCCACGGCCATGGTCGTGTCCGAGATCCGGTCGAGCCGGTATCCGAGCCGGCGGAACCTCGCCGCATCCCGGCGGCAGGTGATCCAGTTCGCCGTGGCGACGCGGGTCCGACCCTTCGATTCCATGCGGGCGACGATAGTCCGGAAGTCTCGTTCCTCCGGCGCGATGACCTCCTCCACGAGCGCGCCGCTCTCGGGTCGCGTGCGGAGGTACCCAACGATGCGGCCGTCGCGGATCGCGACGCGGTACCGGCCGCGGAACCAGGAGAAGCTCGAGAAGGCGGCGGGCAGCTCCTCGGACGACCGCTCGGTCCACCCGACCAGGCCGCGAGTCGCGGTCGTGTACAGCTCGTGGATGCGCGACAGGTCCGCCTTCCGAGCCTTGCGGATCCGGATCCCCTTCGGAGGCCTCGGGTCTCGCGGGATCGTGCGGGTGCCCAGGTAGAACGGTGCAAGGTCCACATATCCGAGCTTGCGGTAGACGCTATACCCGCGAATGTTCGTGCTCGTCGTGAGGGTGGAGATCCGCAACCCGTCCTCTCGGAACACGTCGTGGACGTGCTCCATGAGGCGTCGCGCGTACCCGCGCCCCCACACGGAGGGCAACGAGCACACGCCCTGGAGGCCGCCGACCGGCTCGACCCCGGACGTGAGGCGGACCGGGAACCGCATGGGCACGGTCTGGGCGAGGACCCGACCGGCCTCGACCGCATACATCGCGATCCCGTACGGATAGCGGGGGTCCCGGCGGTGAATCCTCCGCATCTCCGATTCGGAGAGGGTCCACCCGAAGGCCACCGCACCAAGCCGGTAGGCCTCGCTCGGGTCGATCTCATCGTAGGTCTTGATCTGCATGGATCCGAGGCCCCTAGGCCGTCAACGCTCCAACCGTCTCCCGGAAGACCTCCGTGTGGCGATCGACCTGCGCGCGGGTCGTCGCGGGAGACATGAGGGCCATGTTGTGGAAGGGCGTCAGGAGGATCCGCCGGTTGAGGGCGAGGAGATGGACCGCCTTGTTCAGCCGCTCGTCCTTCGCGGCGATTGCCTCGGCGCCGTTCCGCGGCGGCGTGTTCCGGAAGCGATACTCCGCTCGTGCCCCGAGCTGGACGACATGCCACGGGAGCCCGGCCTCTTCGATGACCCCTTGCACGCCCGCGGTCCAGCGGGTCGCGAGGGGGATCATGTGGTCGTAGGCGCGTCTCGTGATGACCTTCTCCAGGGTCGCGTGCATCACCGCGAGGGCGAAGGCGCTGCCCGTGAGGGTGCCGCCGAGGCCGTTGACCCCGGTCGTGTCGGCGAGGATGTTCGCGAGCGTCTTGTCATGGATTTCCTGGCTCGCGCCGAACGCGGCGGCCGGGATGCCTCCCGCCACGGGCTTTCCGAGGGTGACCATGTCCGGATGGAGCTTGTGCTCCGCGGTATACCCACCCGGTCCGGCGCACCAGGTGTGGGTCTCGTCGATGATCCAGACCGTCCCCGTGCGTTGCGTGATCTCCCGCACGCCGTCGAGATACCCGTCCTCCGGGAGGACGATGCCGCAGTTCGTGAGGGCAGGCTCCATGAGCACGGCGGCCATGTCCCGGCGGGCGAGGGCCGCCTCGAGCATGGGCAGGTCATTGAATTCGATCACGCGCGTCGTGGTCTCCGGGTCGACGGGCGGCGGCATCGCGCCTTCGCGCGGCACGACGCGCCCGTCGAGCAGGCGCACGAGGGCCTCGTCCACCGTCCCATGGTAGCAGCCGTTGAAGACGAGGACCTTCCGGCGCCCCGTCGCCTCCCGCGCCATGCGCAGCGCGAAGCGGTTCGCATCCGTCGCGGTCATCGCGATCTGCCAGTACGGGACGCCGAAGCGCCGGGCGAGTTCCTTCCCCACCCAGATCGAATCCTCCGTCGGGAGCATCGTCGTGATCCCTTTGCGCAGCTGCCGTGCGGCGGCCGCGACCGTGGCGGGGGGCGAGTGACCGAACATCGCGCCCGTGTCGCCGAGGCAGAAGTCGATGTAGCGGTGGCCCTCGACGTCCGTGATCGTGGCCCCCCTCGCCTCCTTGCTGAAGATCGGGAAGGGTCCCGGCCATTCGATCATCCAGTTCATCGGCACGCCGCCGATCATCGACTTGCGGGCGCGTTCGAAGAGCCGCTTCGACTTCGGGTGTTCCCGGACGAAGCGGGCCTCCTCCTCGGCAATGACGGTCTGGACCCTGGCTCGGTCGATGGCGACCACGGCCTCTCCTCGCAATCTGGCGGACCCGATGGCAGGGAGGGGTCATAGATTCTCTGAGCGGACCGCGCGGGGAGGGGGATTTGAACCCCCGGGCGCAGAGCGCACTGGATTAGCAATCCAGCGCCCTACCAGGCTAGGCGATCCCCGCAGGCGCGCGCCCATCGGGATGCCGCTATAAACGTTTTCGGCCCGGGCCGCCGCCCTCGCTTTCTCCAGGGGACACCGCGGGAGCCCAATCGCGGGTCAGGGGCGGACTCGGGTCGATCGATGGGCGGGAAAAGGGAAAAGCAAATGTGACATGTCGTGTTGGGTCCACACTCCAAGAGCACACCGCACCCAGGCGATGTCGTGATTCTGGTGTCCAATCGGCTTCCGGTCACCGTCACCCGACGACAGGGGAGGCTCCAGTTCGATCCCTCTCCGGGCGGGCTCGCCGTCGGGCTCGAGGCGTTCTACCGGGAGCATGACGCCCGGTGGGTCGGCTGGCCCGGGGAGATCGCGGAGTCCTCCCGTCGCTCCGTGGACCGCAAGCTCCGCACGGAGTACGGGTGCTACCCGGTCTTCTTGTCGCGGGAGCTCGCCCGCGGCTACTACGCGGAGTTCTCGAACCGCACCCTGTGGCCTCTCTTCCACTCCTTCCCGACCTACGCCCGCTATGACGCGGAGAGCTGGGAAGCCTACCGCAGCGTCAACCGCGTCATTGCCGACCGTGTCGCGGACCTCGCGAAGCCCGACGAGGTCGTGTGGATCCACGACTACCATCTCATGCTCGTGCCGAAATACCTGCGGGAGAAGAAGCCCGATGCGAAGATCGGGTTCTTCCTCCACATCCCCTTCCCTCCCTATAGCGACCTGCGACAGCTTCCCTGGTGCCGCGAACTCGTGGAGGCGCTCCTCGGCGCGGACCTCGTTGGGTTCCACACGTTCGACGATGCGCAGGCGTTCCTCAGCAGTGTCCGGCGACTTCTCGGGCTGGACAACGAGATCGGGCAGCTCCTCGTCGGCAAGCGTGCGGTCCAGGTCGACGTCTTCCCCATGGGGGTGGACTTCCGCCGGATCACCGCGACGCTGAAGGAGCCGCACCTGCAGGACCGGGTCGCGCGCTACCGCGAGGGGATCGGGGCCTCGAAGCTCGTGTTCTCCCTCTCCCGGCTCGACTACACGAAAGGGATTCCCCATGCCCTGGAGGGCGTCTCGAGCCTCCTCGAATCCCACCCAGAGTGGCGCGGCCGGTTCGTGTACCTCCTCGTCGTCGTCCCTTCGCGGGAGATCGTCGACCGCTATGCGGAGGAGAAGCGGGAGATCGACCGGCTCTGCGGAGAGATCAACAGCCGGTACGGCTCGTTCGACTGGACGCCAATCCGATACATGTACCGCTACCTCGAGTACGAGGACCTGATCGCGCTCTATCGAGCCGCGGACGTCGCCCTGATCACGCCGCTCCGGGATGGGATGAACCTCGTCGCGAAGGAGTACCTCGCCGCCAAGGAGGACCTCCACGGCGCCCTCGTCCTGAGCGAGATGGCCGGAGCGTCCCGCGAGCTCCACGAGGCTCTCATCGTGAACCCGAACAGCCGCACGGAGGTGGCCGACGCGCTCCGACGCGCCCTCGAGATGCCCGAGGGGGAGCAGGTCCGCCGCAACCGGCTCATGCGGTCGCGCCTCGAGCAGTACGATGTGCGCCGCTGGGCAGACCATTTCCTCGAACGGCTTGAGGAGTCCGTCGCCCTCTCCCGTTCCCTCGCCGTCCGCATCCTCACGAAGGCGGACCGCGAGACCATCGTCGCGGCGTATGCCCGAGGGCGAAAACGGCTCCTCCTCCTGGACTACGACGGCACCCTCGCCCCCTTCACCCCGGATCCCGCGCAGGCCGTCCCATCCGCACGGGCGATGGGCCTGCTCAAGAAGCTCTGTGCCTCCCCGTCGAACCGCGTCGTCCTGATCAGCGGGCGGCGGAAGGAGGACCTCTCGGTGTGGTTCGACGGACTGTTCATGACCCTGGTCTCGGAGAACGGCGCCTGGGTGCGAGCCGCGGAGACGGGCGAGTGGGAGCCCACGGTCGCCCTCGACACCCGGTGGAAGGACCGGATCCGCCCGATTCTCGTTCGCTTCGTGAACCGCATCCCCGGATCGTCGATTGAGGAGAAGGAGACCTCGCTGGTCTGGCACTACCGGCGCGTCGACCTGAACACCGGGTCCATCGCGGCGCGGGAGCTCATCGACACGCTCACGAACCTGACCGCGAACCTCGAGCTGGTCGTGTTCATCGGGAACCAATCCGTAGAGGTGCGCAGCAGCCGCGTAAGCAAGGGGGCCTTCTACCAGAGCCACCTCGCCGGCGGCTCCTGGGACTTCATCCTTGCGATGGGCGACGACTGGACGGACGAGACCCTCTTCAGCCGCCTTCCGGCCGACAGCTTCTCCGTCCGCATCGGGCTTTCTGCGTCGACGGCCCGCTTCAACGTGGAGTCGACGGAGGACGCGCTCGGCCTCCTGGAGCGGCTCGGCGCGGTCGACTGAACCCAGAGGTCCGAAGGGACTCCCGCGTACGCGACAGAGGGTTCGTGAACGTCCGGTCGAAAGACTCATATATCACTCGTCTCTATGTGATGGAGGCTCGATAAGGCGACGTGAGGTCGGCAACGACTGAAGGCCGCCCGAGCTCGTGAGGCCGCCTTCGGAGAAGGCCCCGATCCGTGACGGGCCTGTTCTGATGCGGCCGACATCGTGGAGGTCTGAGAAACCCGTGCGATGCGTCGCGCGTGCTCTCTCATTCCCGACGTTCGCAATCGAAGGCAGAGGTGCATATCTGCTATCTCGCCAATATTCCTTGATCGATAGCTCAATACAGTCGTCGTGCGAGATCAACTCCGGTTGATCCTGCCGGCGGGCACCGCTATGGGAGTTCGCTTAAGACATGCGAGTCGAGAGGTGCAAGACCTCGGCGGACGGCTCAGTAACACGCGGATAATCTGCCCTCGGGTGGAGGATACTCTCGGGAAACTGAGGATAATACTCCATAGGCCTGGGATGCTGGAACGCTTCCAGGTCGAAAGCTCCGGCGCCCGAGGATGGGTCTGCGGCCTATCAGCTTGTAGGGGGTTTTAAAGACCCCCTAGGCTTCGACGGGTACGGGCTATGGGAGTAGTCGCCCGGAGATGGATTCTGAGACACGAATCCAGGCCCTACGGGGCGCAGCAGTCGCGAAAACTCCGCAATGTGGG
>JBGPGA010000151.1:0-5689 GCA_041483635.1 Thermoplasmata archaeon | reverse complement strand
GCGGCGTCGATGATTTCCTGGGCGGATTTCAGGCCTTCCTCGGCCGACTGTCGCGTGCGCTTGGCCTCGTTGACCTTGTCCTCCAGCTGCCTCCGCAACTGGCTGTCCCGCAGGTACCCGCTCACGGTCCGCTCCGCTCTACCCTGTCAGCGCCCCGGCTCGCTCTCCGAGGGTTGCCAAAACAGGCGAGGGCCGAGCGGCTTATAAAGGAATTAGCCCGTGGTTATCGGAGGTGATTCGGCGAGGGGCGGGGGGGCCGTGGCTCCGGGTCCCTGGGTCGCATCGGGGGCCGCTTCGGGCGCGGGCTCCAGGACCTCGAGGTCCGCGGGTTTCTCCCGGTACACGATCCCGGCCCGTTCGGCCATGAGCTTCCGGATGCCCTCCCGGTTCGTCGTCTTCAGGCCGAAGAATTCGGCGAAGTAGCGGGTCGTCGTGAGTTCGAGGGAGTGGCCGCTCGGCTTGCGGGTGATGAGCTTCAGATCCTCGAGGCCCTTCGTGTGTTCGTACACCTTCTCGCCGATCATGTCGAACAGGTCGCTCTGGAGGATCGGCTGGTGGTAGGCGATGAGGGCCGCGGTCTTGAGCAGGTCGCGGTCGATCTCCGGAGGCGCGAAGGTCCGGGCGCGCTCCGTGTACTCCTGCCGGATCTGCATCGTCCAGCGCGTTCCGATCTGGGCGACCTCGAGGGCGCTCTCCCGCTTCTTGTACTCGCGGGCGAGGGCGCGGAGATGCTCCTTCACGGTCGCCTCGTCGAATCCGGTGACCCGCATGAGGTCGTCGATCGTCAGGGCGCGGCCCGCCGAGTAGAGGGCGGCCTCCACGACCCCGCGGTCGCTCACGCGCCCACCTCCGGCGAGGAGGCCCGGACGGCGTCCCCCTTGGGATGGGCGAGGGCGGGGATCGCCAGGAGCTCGTCCGCGGCGATCGTCTCCTCGGTCGACAGTCGCTTCACGAAGATCTCGCCGTGGGGGAACTGCTTCTGCCAGAGCTTCACCTTCTGGAGCTGCGCGAGGAAGAGGAGGGCCATGAACACGGTGACCTCGTCCCAGACGCTGCCCGCGACGAGGGAGCGGAGCGGGACCGGGTCGCCGTTGAACTGGGTCAGGCGGCCCCAGGTCAGCCCGATGTCCTCCGTCAGGTCCTCCCCGTGCACCTTCTGATGGAAGTTCGGGGCGAAGCGCTTGATCGCCTGCTCCCGGAGGGCGTTGAGCTGCATCTGGATCTCCGCCTCGCGGCGCGCCTCGTCGAAGGCGTCCATGAGTTCCATGAGGGTGACGGCCCGGCGGCCCTCGCGGCGGATCGCCTCGTTCAGGGGCATCTTCGCGCCGTCCAGGATGAGGTGGTTGTAGTCGAGGTCCTCCGGATCCCGGTAGAGGTCCAGATCCCATCCGTCCGCGGGCTCCTCCGCCTCGGGCGGCTGGGCCGCGAGCAGGACCTGGTCGCTCTGGAGCTTCAGGATGGACCAGGCGAGGAAGACGAGCTTGCCCGCGGTCACGAAGTTCACGGTCCCGTCCTGCCGGACCTTGTCCAGGAACAGCTTCGTGAACTGCATGAGGTCGATCTCCCACGGGTCCATCTGCTTCTCGAGGACGAGCTCGAAGGCCGCGACGACGGACTTCTCGAACGGGTCGCGGACCGCCACGTGCAGGCCCTGGTCGATCTCGCCGAGCATGGACATGTAGCGGTTGATCCGCTCGCCGCCCTCCTGCTCGCTGATCAGGGACTTGTGGAACAGGAGGTGGTTCAGGATCGCCTGGGACGTCTCGCTCATGCGGGCACCTCCGCCGTCGGCTTTTCGTCCTCAATCTCCGCCAGGTTCACGCGCATGATGATCTCGGAGGTCGAGCCGGGCGCCATCGTCACGCCGACGATGTGGTCCGCCTCCTTGAGGGTGACCTTGCGCAGGGAGATCTGGAGGAACTGCGCGGTGGAGCTGTTGTTGCGGATCATCCGGGCGACCTTCTCCGCGTTCACCGCGTCCAGGTTCTGGTCCACCTCGTCGAACAGGTAGAAGGGCGACGGGTCGTACTCCTGGATCGCGAAGATGAACGCGAGGGAGACGAGCGACTTCTCGCCGCCGGAGAGGGCCTCGAGCCGGAGGACCTTTTTGTTCGGCGGGCGGGCCTTGACCATCAGTCCCCCGAGGAAGGGCTCCGCCTCGTTCTCCAGGATGAGCTCGGCCTCGCCGCCCTCGCTGATCTCGCTGTAGACCTTCTTGAAGTTCTCGTTGATCGCGACGAAGACCTTGCCGAGGCCCTCTTTCTTCTTCTCCGTGAGTTCCGTCACGAGGTTCACAAGTTCCTGGCGCTGGCCCTCGAGGCGCTTGTGGTCCTCGTCCAGCTCCGTGTGCCGCGCCTGCTGCGCGTCATAATCCTCGAGCGCGCGGAGGTTGATGTTCCCCAGGGCGCCGATCCCGGTCTCGCACTCCGAGATTGTCTGCTTGAGGGTCTCGAGGGACGGCAGCTTCTCCTCCTTGATCTCGACCGCCATCTCCTTCATCACGCGGTCCGCCTCGGCGAGCTGGTCCTCCTCGACCCTGAGCTCGGTCTGCATCTTGAGGATGAAATCGTCCTTCGTCTCGACCTTCTGCGTGACCTTGTCGAGCCCGCCCTCGAGGTCCGTCTTCTCCCGGTAGGCCGCGTCCCGCGCGTCCTGGAGGTCCTTCAGCTTCTTGCCCATCTGGGCCTCCATCTTCTCGAGCGCACGGACCTCGTTCTCGAGCCGCCCGAGCGAGTCCTCGAAGGTCTTGATCCGGCCCTCGTGGTCCTTCCGCTGGCCCTCCAAGGTGGAGGCGCGGGTCTCGATCTCGGCCTTGCGGTCCCCGAGGACCTGGAGCTGCGTCCCCATCGCGTCGAGCTTCGACCGGTTCTGGCTCAGCTCGTCCGCGAGGGAGCTCCGCTTCGCCATGAGCTCCTTCATGCGGGAGGAGATCTGCTGCGGGGTCGCCTCGATGACCGCCTCCTTGCGCTCCTCGCGCTTCCCCTTCAGGGAATCGAGGCCGCGGGTGAACTTCTCGAGGTCCTCCGCGATGCGCTTCGCGGTCTTCTCCGCTTCGGTGAACCGGGACTTGCGATCCGTGAGGTCCTTGTCGTTCCCGGCGAGCTTCGTGGCGAACTCCTTGCGCTTCGCCTCGATCGCACTGAGCTTGACCTCCGCGACACCCGACTTGCCGCCGTAATCCTTGAGCCCGTCCTCGAGCTCGAGGATCTCGCGTCGCAGGTCCTCGAGGCGCGACCCGACCTGCTCGGCCTGGGCCTGGGCCTCTCGGAGCTTCTCAGAGACCTTCTCGAGCTCGTCCGCGGACCGCGGGCCGAACTTGAGGGAGGACTTCTCCGCCTCGCCCCCGACCATCGCCCCGCTCGCCTCGATCAGCTCGCCGCCGAGGGTGACCAGGCGGACGCCGCCCATCCACTTGCGGGCCTCATCGAGGGTCTGGACGACGAGGGTGTCTCCGAACACGTAGAAGAACGCGTCGCGGTACTTCTCCTCGAACTGGCAAAGGTCGATCGCGAACCCGAGGCACTCCTTGGCCACGAGGATGGCCTTGCCCCTCGGCTTCCCGACCAGCATCTTGTTGAGAGGGAGGAACGTCGCGCGGCCGATCTTGCGCTTCTTCAGGTAGTCGATGCATTGCGCCGCGACGCTGTCGTCGTCGACGATGATTGCCTGCATCCGCGCGCCTGCGGACGTGATGATCGCCGTCTCGTATTGCGGCTCGACGTGGGCGAGCTGCGCCACGGTGCCATGGATCCCCTTGATCGAGCCCGTCTCGCGGCATTCGAGGATCCCGCTCACGGCGGAGGTGTAGCCGCGCTTCATGTTCTCCGCGACGTCCGCCTCGGCCTTCAGCTGCGCATATTGCCGCGTCAAGCTGAGGATCGCGGTCTGGAGCTCCGCCTGTTCTTTCCCAAGCCGGGACTCCTCGGATCTCCGTTCGTGAAAGTCTTGTTGGAGCTTCTGGAGGCTCTTGCCCGATTCCTTCGTCGACGACCGGAGCTCCTTCAGCTGCCAATCCGCGTCGTCGTGCTCGACCTGATACTGTTTCCGAGAGTCCTCGAGCTGGCCGAGTTCCGACTCGAGGCGGGTCATCGCCTCCTTCGTGCGGTCGCCTTCCAGGACGAGTCCTTTCAGCTGCTCGTCGACCTGGTCGATCTCGTTGTTCAGCGCGATGATCTGTTTCTGGATGTTGAGGACCTTCGCATCGCTTTTCGAGGCGAGTTCATCGACATCGTGGAGGTCCTTGTCCGCCTCCTTGATCTGACCTTCGAGCTCCCCGACGCGCTTGTCGACGTTGCCCCGCTCCCGCACGAGAGCGTCCGTCTCCTTGGCGACCTTGCCCTTCTCCTTCGTCGCCTCCGCGTTCTCGAAGCGCACCTGCTTGAGCGTCTCCTTCGACGTCTCGATCCCGTCCGTCGCGCGGGCGCGCTCGATCCGGAGTCCGTCCAGTTTCTCCTTGAGTGCCTTGGCCTCGTCCCCGCCCCGATCCGCCAGCTCCTGTTCCAGCTCGCTGAGACGAACCGCCGCGGCGTCGAGCCGACCGAGGAGTTCCTCCTTCTGGGCCTGGAGCTTCCCCTGGTCCGCCTCGTGCTTCCCGATCTGCTCCCGCGTCCCGACGATCTGCCGCTCGATCAGTTCGCGGTTCTTGTACGCGAGCTGCGCCTTCGCCGTCGTCAGCCGCTGGTTCAGATCGCGGTACTTTAAGGCGCCATCTCGGTCTGCCTCGAGCTGCTTGATCTGCTTGTCGATCTCGTCGAGGATGATCCGGATCCGCTCGAGGTTGTCTTCAGTCTCCTTCCGCTTGCCCTCCGCCTGATTGATGTCGTCGTCGAACTTCGTGATCCCTGCAATGTTGTCGAGGATCCGCCGCCGCTCGATGGAGGACATGGAGACGATCCGCTGGATGTCCCCCTGCTGCACCATGTTGTAGCCTTCCGCGGAGATCCGTGCGTGGGCGAGGAGGGAGTCGAACTCGGACAGGGAGGACTTCCGATCGTTGATGTAGAAGTACGAATTGTAACCGCCCTCGACGGAGGGGCTCAGTCCGACGTATCGGGTCAGCTTGACCTCGTCCGCTTCGACCGGGATCTGGCGATCCGAGTTGTCGAAGATGAGGCTGACCTGGCAGGAATCTGCTCCTTTCTTGTCCTTCCCACCGTTCCAGATGAGGTCCGTGAGCTTGCCCGCGCGGATCGCCTTCGAGCTTTTCGGGCCGAGGACGAACAGGATCGCGTCCGAGATGTTGCTCTTCCCGGATCCATTCGGCCCCGTGATCGATGTGTAGCCCTGCAGGAAGGGGACCGAGATCTTTCGCCCGAACGACTTGAAGTTCTCCATCTGGATCTCTTTCAGGAACAAGAGCTCACCTGACCGGTGGAAAGTCAGCGCTGGAGAGCGCTGCTACTACCCATCCCATCTCTATCCTTCGGCTGTCCGACGAGGGTCGGACAAGGACGCGGAAGAGTGGGATGGATATAAAAGAATAGCGGGCTTGTCCCCCGGCGCGTTGACAAATCCTGCAACGGTTGCGGGATTCGAACCTGTGAATCGCGTCCGGGTTTGGGAGCCAGGGGGAACAACGCCACCGCGGAAACCTCTCGGTCCCATCTGTCGAGCGGACTTCGTTCTCGAGAAACAACTCCGGATGTGCAAGCTTAAATCATGCCACCGGCGTGCGGGGTTCGATGCCTGC
>JBGPGA010000150.1:0-5692 GCA_041483635.1 Thermoplasmata archaeon | reverse complement strand
TGGGGATCGCGGTGGTCCTGAGGCGCCGGGCTGCGCACGAGGGTTGAACGACCTGGTTCGACGTGCGTCCCGCGAGCGCAGCAGTTCGAAGGATTTATCGGGGCGAAGCGACTGCCTCGCTCGGGCAGGAACGTTCCATGAATCGGCGCCGGATCTTCCAGGTCGTCGCGATTGCGGGCGCCCTCGCCGCCTATCTCACGATTATCGTGGGCGGGGACGTCCGGTCCTCCGAGGCGGGCCTTGCGTGCGGGGCGAGCTGGCCCCTGTGCAGCGGCGGCATCATCCCGGATCTCAGCAACCCGAACGTCGCGATCGAGTTCGCCCATCGGGTCATCGCATTCGTGACCTCGCTGATCATCCTCCTCACGCTGATCTTGGCGCTCCTGTGGTATCGCCATGACCGACGGATCCTCCCGCTCTCGATCGCAAGCATGCTCCTTCTCGTCTCGCAGGTCATCCTGGGGATGGTGACCGTCCAGAGCGACCTGAACGGCACCGTCGTCACGGCCCATCTCGCACTCGGGACCGCGACGTTCGCGACAGCCCTCGTCCTCGCGGTCGTGTCCCTCATGCCGCCTGCGTCGAAGCCCGCGGCCGAGGGCGCTCCGGCGTAGGCCTCACTCGACGAAGAAGTGGACGAGCAGCATGAAGGTGAACCCGAGGCCGGCCCACACGGCCCACCGTGCGTCGCTCCCGGGCCGAATCCGGGGAAGGATCCCGAGCAGCAGGAAGAGGATCGCAAACCCGGCCTCGAGCCCCGCGCCGAACACCTCGAGCGCCTGCAGTGCGGCGACGTTCGCCGCGGAGAAACTCGCGGGCGCCAGGATGACGATGGGGACGTACGCGGCGGGCAGCGTGACGAGACCGGCAAGGAGGGCCATCGCCGCCTTCGGGGGCCGCCAGGCCGCGAGGACCGCTGGCACGAGGATGAGCGCGCCTTCCGCGAAGCGGTGCAGCACCGTCCCGACCAGGATCACCGGGGTGACCGGGAAGCCCGTCGCTCCGGGTCCCGCATAGGCCCCGCCGAGGGCCAAGCCATCCGTGAGACTGTGGAGCGCGATGTAGGCCGTGGCCGCCCAGACGAGCGAGGACGGCTTGAGGCCCCCACCCGGCGAGCCTCGACCGAGCAGGACCCATCCCAGGAAGACCCCCGCCAGCAACCCGGCCACGGCAACGGATGCGCTGAGTTCCGGGCTTGCCTCGAATCGGAGGAACGCGTTGCCCTCGAGGAGGGCGGCTCCTGCGTGCGCGAGCCCGAGGAACGCGACGACGCCGGCGAGGAGCCCCCAGACCACGGACTCGTGCCGGCGCAAGGCGTCGGGAGCGATGAGGAGGGCCAGAGCCAGAAGCGGGAGGAGGCCGAATCCAAGCGCGAGGATCGCGAGGTCGGTCACGCGCGGCTCACTTCTTCAGACGCGCCGCGCGGGCGGCCCGGACTTGGTACACGACGGCCAGGAGGAGCACCCCCACGATGACGACGACCATGATGCCCGGGATGAGGCCGATCGGGAAACTAGCCGGCAACGCGCTCGGCGTCCCAAGGACGATGATCATCCCCCACATCGTGGAAAGGTGGATGCCGCACCGGTACGCGAACGTGCCCGCCCGCGTCGCGGTGAGGTTGTAGCTCAGAGGGTTGGGGTTCCCCGACCCTCCGAAGAGCCTAGACTCGGTCTCGCCCGATCCGACCGTGGAGCTGTTATCGAAGTCGATGAACCAGGTGTGGAACGTGCCGTCTTCCGAGTACAGGGTGAGCGTGACGTTCACGCCTTTCTCGACAATCAGGGTCGGACCCGGCTTCGTGAGGTTCGTCGCGTTGAATCCCCACCCACGGCTTGCGTCCCCGTAGAGCGTGTAGTGCGTCGGCGCGGAGATCGTGATGAGCCCCGTCATCCCGGAGGGATGGATTTGGCACCGGTAGACGTACGTCCCGATGCGGGAGGCGGTGAAGTTCCAGAGGATTGAGTTGCCCGGCGAGAATTGGGGCGAGCTCGGCTCCGCTCCGTTTGGGGCGCTCGAGTTGTCGTAGTCGATGAACCACGTGTGGGTCGCGCTGTCCGCCGCGATCAACGTGGGCTCGACCGTGTCGCCGAAGGAAACGGAAAGGTGCGGTCCTGGGTTCGTCGTGTTGTTCGCGTCGAACCCCCAGCCGCTGAGCGCATTCCCGTATAACGTGAAGCGGTCGACGACTCCCGTGGAGATGGGCGGTGGCATTGAGGCCGGGCTCGCCTGGCTCGCCGCGGGGACCCCGAAGAGGCCAACCCCGAAGAGGGCTACGGCGATCAGCGCGGCCTCAAGACGTGACCGTGAGGGTTGCGACCATCGCATAATGGCTGACTCCGCAGAACTGGGTGCAGACGATGTTGTACGTCCCCGGAAGATTGGGCTTGAACCACCCGGTGTTGTCATGGCCAGGGATTGCGTCCAGGTGCACCCCGAGGGCCGGGATGAAGAGGGAGTGGTCCACGTCGACGGACTTGATGACGAGCTTCACGGTGAGGTTCGACTTGAGCGTGAGCGCCCCGATGCTGTGGACGCTCGTCCCGTTCGTGGAGTTCGTCCAGAACTCCCAGAACCACTGATGCCCGACGGCCGTGACCTGGACGTCCCACGTCTGCGGCACCGTGTCCGTGAAGGTCAGGGTCTCGAACGCGAGGATGCCGAGCACGAGGAGGATGACCGCGGGCACGATCGTCCACGCCGCCTCGAGGGCGTGGTGGGAGGTCGGGAGGTCCGCCTTGGGATGCGTGTGCCCCTTCCGCACCCGGAACTTCAGGATCGTGAGGACCATCACGACGCCGACGAAGGCTCCGATGGCCACGGCGAGGATTGCGACGATCCAGAAGAGGCTCGAAATCTGCGCGTCGCTCGTCGAGCCGCTCGCGGCGGAAGCACTCGCGGCTGCACTCAGCAGGGTGGCGAAGAGAAGGCTCGTGACGAGAATTAGCCGGCGCCCGCTGCGCATTGGCGCGCCGTACACCGCGGTGCTCTAAAGCGTTTGCGGTTCGCCGAAACATTCGGCGGACCGAATTCGACTGGCGCATGGAGGAAACCTACGAACTCCGTCGTACGTTGGCGAAGCCCGCACGGGGATGTGGAAACCTTTTTCAACGACGCCGAGGTTCTCGTTTCGGTCGACCTTAACCTGGCCGACCCGGTCTTGAGGTCCAGCGATGGCAGGAGAGGTGGTCGTCCGGCACGGCGTGGAGGAGGAGGTCGTCCATGAGCGCGTCGGCGTGTTCAAGTGGATCTACACCACGAACCACCACGACATCGGCATCATGTACATCATCAACTCGATCATCTTCTTCTTCATGGGCGGCCTCCTCGCGGAGCTCATCCGGACGGAGCTCGCCTATCCCGGTCCCACGATCGTGGACGCGGCAACATACGACCAGCTGTTCACGATGCACGGGACGACGATGGTCTTCCTCGTCGCGATCCCGATCCTCGCGGGGTTCGGGAACCTCATGCTTCCCCCCTTGATCGGCGCGAAGGACATGGCCTTCCCCCGCGTCAACGCCCTCAGCTTCTGGCTCATCCCCGTCGCAGGAACGATCATGTGGCTCGCCGTGGCCGATGTCGGCTGGTCCGGGTACACGCCCCTCTCCGCGTTCGACAACGGCGTGGGCGTGGACATGTGGATCGTGGGCCTGCAGCTCCTCGGGATCTCTTCGACCGCGGGGGCGATCAACTTCCTCGTGACCGCCTTGCGGCACCGCGCCCCCGGGGTCACGCTGAAGAACCTCTCCCTGTTCGCCTGGTCCATCATTGCGACGGCGGCGATCACCCTCGTCGCCACGCCCGTCCTCGCGGCGGGCCTGTTCGTCCTCCTCCTGGACCGCCACGGCGTCACGCACTTCCTCACGCAGCTCAGCGGCGGCGACCCCGTCATGTGGCAGAACCTGTTCTGGTTCTACTCCCACCCCGCCGTGTACATCATGATCCTGCCCGCAATGGGAATCGTTTCGGAAGTGATCCCGCGCTTCTCGCACCGCCCCATCTTCGGATACAAGGCCATCGCCCTGTCGACCGTCGCGATCGCGTTCCTCTCCTTCGGCGTGTGGGTCCACCACATGTTCACGTCGGGCATCGACCTGAGCGCCCGCCTGCCGTTCATGATCATCACCCTGGTCATCGCCGTGCCGAGCGGGATCAAGGTGTTCAACTGGATCATGACGATGTGGGGCGGCGCGATCGAGCTCAAGACGCCCATGCTCTTCGCGATCGGATTCGTCGGGATGTTCGTCATCGGCGGGATCACGGGCGTGTTCCAGGCGCCCATCCCCGTGGACTACGAGCTCCATGACACGTACTGGGTCGTGGGCCACATCCACTACGTCCTCTTCGGCGGCACGATCATGGGCGTCCTCGCGGGGATCTACTACTGGTATCCGCGGATGTCCGGCCGCATGTACAGCGAGCGGCTCGGCCGTTGGCACTTCGCCTTCACGATGGTCGGCCTGAACCTCGTGTTCTTCGCTCAGCTCTTCCTCGGCCTCGAGGGCATGCCCCGCCGGGTGTACGACTACCCGTCCCAGTACTGGACCCTGAACTGGCTCGCGACGATCGGCGCGTACATCCTCGGAGCGGGCCAGCTCATCTTCGCGGGGAACATGATCTGGAGCTTCTTCCGCGGCCCGCGGTCCGGCCCGGACCCCTGGGGCGGCACCGCGATGACCGGGATGGAGTACGGAGCCCCGGCGCCCCTCCTGCCGGAGTGGTGGGAGAAGCAGCAGGCCGCCACGGCGAGGGTCGCGGCATTGACGGCGGCTGCGGCGGATGGCGGGACCCTTACTGAGGCAGCAGAGCCGCCTCGAGGTCCTTGAGGATCTCTTCGGCGAGCTTCGCCGCGGTGTCGTAGTCGCCCGCCTCGAACGCCGCTCGGGCCTGTTTGAGCGTCTTGCGGATCTCGCTCACGTTCCGCCCGGAGTCCCGAGCCCTCTTCGCCGTCTCGAGGGCCTTCGTCATCCGGTCGAGCGCCTCCGTGCGGGAAATGCGGGGTTTCGCGTCCGCCGGCGGCAGATCCTCCATGAGATCGTCCTTCGTCGCCTCCACCTTGGGGGCGGGTGCCGGGACGGGGGGCGGGGCCATGGGTGGGGCGGCCGGCGGCGGAGGGGGCGGAACGTGGGTCGGGGGCTCCACATCCACGTCGATGCCGCTCGCCTCGAGGGCCGCGGCGAGGTACTTCTCCGCCTCGATCAGGCTCTTCTCCTTCTGCGCGAGCTTCTCGCGCTCGGAGGCGAGATGCACGAGCTCCCCCTTGAGGCTGGTCTGGAGCTCGACGAAGGAATCGTGCTGGGCCACAGACTCCTTCTGGCGGGAGTGCATGTCCTCAGCGATCTTGAGCATCTCCTTCTCGCGAGCTTCGAGGGCCGAGAGCCGGTCGTTCTGGCTCCGGATCAGATCCTCCTCGCGCTTGGAAAGGGTGCGCTCGCGCTCCGCGAGCCCCTTCTCCATCGTGGAGAATCGGTCGATCATGTCCGCGAGGCTCCGCTCGCGTTGCGCCATGAGCTCCTCGCGCTCGACGAGGGCCTGGAGCTTCGACTCGGAGTCCTTGAGCTGACCCGTCAGTTCGACCTCGAGTCGCTTGATGCGGTCTTCGCTTTCCTTGGTCGCCTTCTCCCGCTCGTTGAGCGTGCGGGCCCAATCCTGGACACGCTTCTCCTCGGCCGCGACCTTGTCGCGGTCC
>JBGPGA010000149.1:0-5702 GCA_041483635.1 Thermoplasmata archaeon | reverse complement strand
TCCCGCCCGCGCCCCCCCGCAGCGTGTTGTGGGACAGGACGAAGAAACGCAGGTTGCGCCCCGTCACGCGGATGCGACCGACCGTCGCGGCCATCCCCCGGGCCCGCTCCGGCTCGCCCGCGTTCACGTCGAGAAGGGGCTGAGGCCGGTTCGGCTCGGACCGCACGAGGATCGGCTGCTTCGGGGCGGTCGGGAGCTTCCGCCGTTGCGGCTCGCCCCGGAACGAGGCGAGGACCCGGGCGACCTCCTCCGGATCCACGGTCTTTTTGAGCGGGATGGAAACGGCCTCCAGATGGCCCTCCCGCACCGCGACGCGGACGCAGTTCGCCCACACGTCGATCGGACTCAGGACCACGCCGCCGGACCAGGCGCCGAGTATCTTCTTGGCTTCCCGCCGCATCTTCTCTTCCTCGTTTTCGATGAACGGGACCACGTTGGCCACGATGTCCAGGGAGGGCACGCCCGGGTAGCCTGCGCCCGAGAGGGCCTGGTACGTGGACACGTGGACCTCGGAGAAGTCGAACGCGTCCACGAGCGGTTTGAGCGCAAGGGCGAGCCCCGTGATCGAACAGTTCGGGTTCGTCGTGAGGAAGCCGCCCTCTCGGTAGGTGGGCTGGCGTTCGACGAGGGCCACATGGTCGGGGTTCACCTCGGGGACGAGCAGCGGCACGTCGGCCCCCATGCGGTGCGAGGAGGCGTTCGAGAAGACCTTGACTCCGTGGCGTGCGGCTCCCGCCTCGAGGTCTGTCGCCACCTCCGCGGGCAAAGCGCTGAACGCGGCCACGATGCCGGACCGCGCGAGGACCTTGGGATCGAGGGGCTGGAGCTCCGTCGCGGCCACGTCGGGATCGAGGGCGACGTCGTCGAGGCGCCAGTAGTCGCCAAGCCGGCCCCCGACCTTGCGGTCGCTCGAGCACAGCACGGTCGGCTCGAAGGTGGGGTGGCCCTGGAGCAGGCTGACGAACCGCTGGCCGATGTTCCCGGTCGCACCGAGCACGGCCACGGGGATGCGGGTCATGGTTTGGCCCCTCCCAAGTAGGCGCGGGCCTGTTGAATCATCGTGGCAAATTCCTTCCCATCGGAATCCTGCGTGGCGCGCTCCCAGTCGTCGAGGGCGTCGCGCAGGCGACGGTGGACCGACGCGGTGTGCGGGTTGAGGGCCTGGATGTCCCGCAGGAGCTCGGGCGGATCCTCGAGCAAGCCTGCGGCCGCGACGGACAGGCGCGAGAACGTGGTCCCGGCGGGCCGTCGGAGGCCCGCGACCTCGAAAGGGCTCCCCGCGACCGCGCGGGCGAAGGCGAGAAGGGTCAGGTGGCTGACACCAAGGAGGAAGGACATGAGCTCGTCGTGATGGTCGAGGGACACGTCGACCGCGGCCGCGCCGCTTGCGCGGAAGAGTTCCTTCGCCTCGAGGACCGCCACGCCGCTGCCGCAATCGCTGTAGAGGATCGTCCCGCTGGACAGGGGCCACAGGCTCGGGCCGAACATGGGGTGGACGCTCGCGACCCGCAGGCCGGATGCGCCCATCCCGCGCAACCGCTTCTCGACCGGGGCCTTGATGCTGCAGATGTCGAACAGGAGGGCTTTGGGCTGGAGAACCGCGAGGCGCTCCAGAACGCGGGAGGCCTCGGACATGGGCACGCTCACGACGATGGCGTCCGCCGATGACGCGGCCTTGGTCAAATCGGCCTCGAAGGGGAAGCCCTCGAGCGGCCCTGAGATGTCATTCACTAGGACGTCGTAGCCGCGGGACCGGAAGTAGCGGCAGAGCCACCGCCCCATCTGGCCCGCGCCGCCGATGACGAGGATGCGCCGGGACACGGGCTCGGGAAGGCGCAACGCCTCCTGGCGGCGCACGCTCTCCTCGATGAGAGCTTGGGCGAGGGAGCCCGCGAAGGCCTCGCTAATCCCCCGCACACCACACTCCCGCAAGAGCCGGACATGGACTTGCTCCTCCACATCGCTGTGACGCAGCGGCAAACCGGCCAGCTTCTTCTCCAGTCCGATCTGCTCCGCCAGATGCAGTCGCTTGGCCACGAAGGCCACCAGTTCCCGGTCCACGGACGCCACCTCGTCGCGGAGGCGCGCCATCTCGTTCTCGCTCACAGGAATCCTCCTTGGAACATGAGGTCGAGGATGGACATCGCCGCGGCGTTCTCGACCACGGGGACCGCCCGAGGCACGATACAGGGGTCGTGGCGCCCTGTGACGGAAATCTCGGTGGGCGCGAGGGCGTCGAGGTCCACGGACCGCTGGGGCTTCGCGATCGAGGCGGTCGGCTTCACGACGACCCGGAAGGTGACCGGCATGCCGTCCGTGATGCCGCCGAGGATCCCCCCCGCGTGGTTCGTCTCCGTGGCCACGCGGCCGTCGCGGAGGATGAATGGATCGTTGTGCTCGCTCCCGCGCATCGAGGCGGCTCGGAAGCCTGCGCCGAAGTCCACGCCCTTCACGGCGGGGATCGAGAAGAGGAGGTGGGCGAGGCTGGCCTCCATGGAATCGAAGAACGGTTCCCCCACGCCGACGGGGAGTCCGGTGATGGCCGCCTCGACGACGCCCCCCACGCTGTCTCGGTCCATGCGGGCCTGTTCGATCTCCGCGATCATGCGGTCCGCAGCCTCCGGGTCCGCGCAACGGACCGGCGTACGCTCGACATTCGCTTCGATTTCGTCCGGGGTCACGGGACGGCTCACGACGGAGGCGATCTGGGCCGCGTGGGCGTAGAAGCGGATGTTCTGGCGGAGCAGGAGCTGTCTCGCGACCGCGCCGGACACGACGAGGGGAGCGGTCATCCGGCCGGAGAGCTGGCCCCCGCCGCGGAGATCGCTCTTGCCCCCGTACTTGATCCGCGCCGTGTAGTCCCCGTGCCCCGGGCGCGGGATGCGCGCGACGTCCGCGTAGGATTTGGATTGCACGTCCTCGTTGCGGAGGATCGCCACGATGGGCTCGCCCGTGGCGACGCCGTCCCGCAGACCCTCGGCGAACTCGACCTGATCCGACTCCTTCCGTTGAGACGTGACGAGGCTCTGTCCCGGGCGGCGCCGCTCGAGCTGGGTCTGCACGTAGCTGACGTCGACCGACGTGCCGGCGTGAAGGCCCTCGATCGTGCAGCCCACGAAGGGGCCGTGGCTCGTGCCGAAGATCAGGGTGCGGTAGCGCGTGCCGAATGTGTTCAGGGGACCACCTCCAGGTCCGCGCCCAACGCGCGGAAGTCGTCGAGGAACGTGGGGTAGGAGACGCGGAAGGACCACGGATCCGTGACGTCGGTATCCTCAGTGGCCGTGAGACCCGCGACGGCCGCGGCCATGAGGATCCGGTGGTCCCCCCGGGCGTCCACCTTCGCACCATGAAGTGGAGCCGGCCCGCGGACCACGCACCCATCCTGCGTCGCGCGGACGTCCGCGCCCATCGTCTTCAGGAAGGCCACCGTGGATTCGATCCGGTCGCTCTCCTTGAGCCGCAAATGCGCCCCGTTCACGAAGCGGGACTCGCCCTCGGCCTGAGTCGCCAGCACGGCGAGGACCGGGAAGAGATCGGGCGTCGCCCCGAGGTCCACGGTCTGGGCATGGAGGGTGCCGCCGCGTGCGCTCACCGTGTCTGCCGCGGACGTGACCTCGACCCCGAACCCCGCGAGGATGTCGACGAGGCGCCGGTCTCCCTGGGGCATCGATGGGTCCAGACCCTCGACGGTCACGCCGCCGGAGGAGAGGCCCGCGGCGACGAGCGGGAAGGCGGCGGAGGAGAAGTCGCCGGGCACCGCGAAGTCCGTGGGTTCGTATCGCTGGCCTCCCGGGATCCGGAACCGCGTCCCATGACCCTCAACATCCACGCCAAAACGGCGCAGCATGAACTGAGTGATCTCGACGTACGGTTCCGACAAAACGGGTGGCGTCACCCGCAGTTCAGTGGGGCGGGGAGCAAGAGGGCAGGCGATCAGGAGGCTCGAGAGGAACTGGGAGCTGACGGATCCGGGGACGGTGACGGAGCCTCCCCGCAGTGGGCCGGTCACCTCGATCGGAGGACGCCCATCCAGGCCGAACGCACGCACGCGTGCGCCGAGCTCATTGAGGGCCGCCACGAGAGGACCCATCGGTCGCTGCCGGAGGCTCGCGTCGCCCGTGAGCACGCTCGTCCCGTCGAGGACCGCGACCACGCCGCTCAGGAGCCGCAGCGTCGTGCCCGAGTTGCGCGCATCGATCTCCTTCACGGGAACGTGCCGCTCCGGACAGGTGATCCGCACGACGCCTGGAGAGCGGTTCGTCCGGGCCCCAAGTGCCTCGAGCGCCGCGAGGGTCGCCTCCGTGTCCTCGGAAAGGAGCGGGTCCTCGATCCGACACTGCCCTCCCGACAGGGCGGCCAGGAGGAACGCGCGGTGCGTGTAGCTCTTCGACGGAGGGGCCCGCATCCGTCCTTGAACCGCCGAAGGATGGACCCGAAGTCTCAGGTCGCCACCTCCCGCGATTCGAGGGTGTTCAGGCTCGTGACCCGAACCTCCGACTCGCCGTCGTCGAGCGCGAGGGCGACGTCGTCGACGTAGGCGGGTTTCACGAGGGCAAGAATCGCGGGTCCTGCGCCCGTGACCCCCGCAGCCATGGCACCCGCGGCTCGTGCGCGTCTTGCGGGCGTCTCGTCGATGTCCAGGACCGGGGCGTACGCCGCGCTGTTGAGCTCGAGGGCGCGGAAGTACTCGCCCTGGAGGGCGAGCCGGTACGCCTCGTCGACCTTCAACCGGATGGGGGAGAAGTCCTTTGCCGCGAGGCTCGGCTTCGTGATGATCCGGCGGGGGATCTGGACGACCGCCATGAGCCCTTCCGGAAATTGGTCGACCTTCACGATCTTCCGGGCCTTGTTGTCCGTGACGACGATCCCGCCGAAGAAGGAGGCGCAGGCGTCGTCGAACGCACCCGTGAGGGTGACCTTCGCCTCGAGAGCGGCCTCGACACCGATGTTGATGATCTGGAGCGGCTCCAGCTCGGTCTCGAGCGCACGCGCCGATGCGAGGACGACCGCGTTCGCGACCGCGGAGCTGCTCTTCAGGCCGCGGGAAACGGGAATCTCGGAGTCCACGCGGACGAGCAGGTTCGCCCTCCGCCGGCTGCGGCGCAGGACGCGCTTCGCGCACCCCATCGCGAGGGTGGGATCGACGTTCCCGATGACCTGGACCTGGATGCCCTCCTTCCGCGGCGCAGACTCGGCGATCGCGGTGGCCCGGAAGGCCAGGCCGAACGCGGCTCCTTTCCCCGTCGCAATCGCGTTCACGATCGTGCCCGCGCCGAAGCACGTCGCCTGGGCCTTCATGCCGGGGCCTCCTTCGTCGCCCGCGTCATCGCCTCGACGGGGGCTGACTGACCCGTCCACAGCTCGAAGGACTTCGCCGCCTGCTGCAGGAGCATCTCCAGGCCGTTCGTCGCGCGGATGCCCCGCGTCTTCGCGGCCGCGATGAGAGGGGTCTCGGGGGGATTGTAGACGAGGTCGTACACATACCCGGTCCGGGCGAGCGTGTCCTCGGGAACCGGGAGGACCGCATCCAGGCCCGCCGTTCCGACGGGGGTCGCGTTGACGAGCATGTCCCACGGACCCTTTCGGGCCACCTCGTCCAGGGAGAAGACGTCGACCGAATCGTCGAAGAAGTCGGCGAGGCCCTCCGCCCGGGCAGGCGTCCGGTTCGTGAGGGCCACCTGCGCCCCCTCCCGGAGCAGGAC
>JBGPGA010000148.1:0-5842 GCA_041483635.1 Thermoplasmata archaeon | reverse complement strand
TTCCGCAGGGCGTCCAGGAGGGCACGGCGAGAGGTCTTCGTCGAAAGCGACTTGGGCGTGACGGGGAACGGAACGAGGGTGGCCACGAAGGCGCGGGCTGAGCCGCGGGACATCTCGTCTCCGAGGCGATTGACGATCGGTCCAGCCGCGGCCCCGACGCTGGGGTCCTCGAACAGACCGCCCCTCGTCGCATGGCGCGCGGCCTCCTCAAAGGACATGAAGTCACCGAGAGGCGCCCGGGCCGCCGGCTCTCGCCCCCTCGAGAAGGCGACGACGAACACGACCGCAATGAGCATCACGGCCGCCGCGACGAGGGACGCGAGGAAGAGCACGCCCGTCCCTCCGGTCAGGACGGCCACGGTGAACGCGACTCCGACGAGGACGATGATTACGACGGGGAGGACGCGTCTCAAGGCAAAAGCGGGAGAGACACCACCCGATATCAAAGCGTGTGTGCCTCGTCGCAGGTTGCGAAACCGCTCGGTGACGCGAGCGGAGCGAAAGGACGAGGTTCCGTTCCCCATTTCTGATCCCCGTCCGGCACTCAGGGCGGGTCGCTTGCGAGGATCGCTCGCCTCCTGTCCGCCTCAGGGCCTTCCCCAATGAAACGGGCTTAAGAGGGAGAGACTCATTCCCTCGGCGGAGAGGGCCAATCGGCGTGGATCGCTCCGGGACGGCGCGGGGGGACCTGGGCTCCCTGCTTGGGAATGTGGACGCGGCAGGGCAGTTAGATGGCGTGCTGCTCCTGACGTCCGGGGGCGACGTCCTCGCGGGCTGGAACCGCGGGCGGGGTCGGCAGGAGGTCCTGAGCATCATGTCCGCCACGATGATCGGATCCGTGGACGTCCTCCTCGAGGAGCTCCGGGGACGGCGCCCGCGGCGAATGATTGTGGAGGCGGACCTGCAGAGGATCCTGGTCCTGCGCACGCGTGAGGACAACCTGCTCGTCCTCCTCGCGCCCTCCGCCGTCTCGAAGAAGGATCTCTACGCCTCCGGAAAGCTCCTCCTCGGCCGACTCGCGGGGCTGCCCCCGAAGGCCGAGTCCAAAAGTCACGTGTATGTGAGCCGGCCTTGACAATTCCTGTTCTCATCCATGAAAACGCGGCTCGGCGAGTCGGCGGCATCCTGCGAAAAGGGGCAGTCTTGAAATACTCCGACTTGCTATGCATTTCGAATTCGTGGGTTTGAGGGGTTCCGGTGGGGTTCAGTAACTGCGACCCAGCGTTTGCCATCCCGCTCTCGATCGGGCGGTGGCCAGGGTGAGTGGGTACCCGGAGGTCAATCTCCTTGAACAACCGACGCGCCGTCGGATCGTCGAACACCTGAACCTCCTCCCGGGAGACCACTTCCGGTCCATCGGACGATCCCTGCACCTCTCGCTCGGGACGACCCGGCATCACCTCATGGTCCTCGCCAAGGAGGGCCTCGTGCGCTCCGAGCGGATGGGCGGCAAGCTGAGGTACTTCGCGATCCCGCGGGGCTCCGCGCCGCCGATGAACGAGACGTTCAAGCAGTATTGGAAATACCGCGACCTCCGGGTGCGCGTCTGGTCCGCCGTGGTTCGAGCCCATGAAGCCCGGCCGAGCACCGTGGCCGCGTCGCTTGGCGTGAGTCGGCAGCTCGCCTCCTATCACCTGAAGCGCCTGACCGAACTCGGCCTCGTCGTGCGCAGCCATGGATGGTATCGTCCGGTGGCTCCGGGCAACATGGATGCGGCGTCTCCCGGGTTTCCCGCGTCGGTGCTGCTCATGTCGGCGCCACAGATCCGGTCGCAGCCCGCGCCCACACACCCCCGGAACTCTCGGCGCTGATTGACCCGTCCCGGCGCGTCGACCGCCGTGACAGCTTCGCGATCCGTGTTCCGCTCCCGTGAACCGGAAAGGGGTCGGTTTGGTCCTTCTCGGGAACGGGCCGCTCCGTCCTCATTCGGAACCCTTTAGGCGGACCGAAACATTCCCTCGCGACGGAGTCGAGGCATTGCTCGTTCTTTGGAAGGCGAATTTCAGCGGCACGAGGGAACAACTGGCGAAGGTCACCGCGAAGCTCCAGGAGCTCGCGAAAAAGCACGGAGAGAGGGTCGACGGTCCGTACTACGCGCAGGACGCGGACCTGCTCTACCTGACGTGGACGAAGTCAGGGAACATCGGGGAGAGCGGGCGGGACTTCCTGCCCTGGGTCGCGGAGAACAAGATTCCTCTCGAGCCCGTGAACTGGCAGGTCGCCCTCAGCGAGAAGGAGTTCTGGGGTTAGACCCCTCGCAATTCAGGGAGGAGAGGACGCGATGCCCACGAAGAAGAGGCCGGCCCAGGTCCACGTCTACCACGCGACCGCGCCGACCTGCTGGTGGTCCTGGGGGTACGAGGCCGTCTTGAACCGCCTCGCGCTCCTGTACGGGGACAAGGTGAAGGTCCACCTCCTGCTCGGATGCGTGTACGAGGACCTCGACGAGTGGATGCGGAACTACGAGATGACGCTCGAGGGCCAGCAGGAGTGGGCCCGGGAGGCCGTGCAGATCATGGGCGTGCCGCTTCGCACAACGTACGGCGCGGACGAGCCGGGGAACGTGATGCCCGCGACCCTCGCCGTCCTCGCGGCGAAGCGACAGGGCGAGGCGAAGGGCGCGCGATTCATGCGCTCCGTGTTGCGCCGGTTCTGCGTCGAGGGGCAGGACGTCACGCGCGATTCCGTGCTTGAGGAAGCCGCGAAGGAGGCAGGCCTCAAGGTGGATGCGTTCTTCCGCGACTATCGGGACACGGAGGCGCGAAAGGAGGAGCTGGGCCACCAGGGCCACGGCTTCCCGCACGTCCCTCTCGGCTTCTACAGCATCGCCCTCACGGATGGCGGGGACCGGACCGTCCTCCTGGACTACGCCTTCGACCCCGCGGTCGTCGAAGGCGCGATCGACTACCTCTCGGGAACTCGGCTGCCGAAGCGCACGTCGCCGGACGTCATGGACTACCTGCGACGCCACGGGCCGACGCCCCTGCGGGAGATCGCGCGCGTCGCGGGCTGCACCGACAAGGAGGCCCGCGCGCGCCTCGGCAAGCTCAAGAAGGCGGGCCGGGTCACGAGCGTTCCGCTCTCGGGCGCGACGCATTGGACCGCAGCGAAGCGTTGAGCGTCAAGCTCGCAGCTTGCGGTCCCCGGGTCCTCGGAGGAACCGGAGCACGTCGGGTCCAAACCACGCGTAGAGTCCGGCGGGGAGCAGGCTCGCAAGGAAGAGCAGGTAGAGCCAGGCCGCCACGGTCCCCCATGCCATCTCGTCGGAGTACCGGGCGAGCGCCACGAGCTGGAGGACGCCGAAGAACACGAGACCGGCCCCGAGGGGGCGGACCCGCACGAGATCGTTCTCTCGGAAGGCGTGGAACTGAATCACGCCGAGCCCGAGGAGCCACGCTCCGATTGCTCGCGCGGTCAGCGTCGTGAGGCTCCATGGCCAGACGCTGCGGATCGCGTCCGGCGCGAGGAACAAGGCCAAGCCCGTGACGACCATGCCCGTCCCTTCGACGAGGAAGAAGGCGCGGAGCCACCCGGGGAAGGGCTTCTCCCGTGGCGGGTCGCCTCCAGGCGCGCGCAGCTGGAAGAACAAAGCCACGAGCATCGCCGCCGGCACGCCCGCGTAGATGCCGAGCCACAGATACGCCGCGGCCCGCGGCGCGACATCGGGGCTCGAGAAGTGGAAGAGGTTCACGTGGAGGATCGTGAGGATCAGGGTGAGCGTCGTGAAGGTCCAGACGCCGGGCACAGCGATCCGGGCCCTCGCCCACGTGCGCTCCCGCGCGGCGAGGAACTCCACGGGCACCGCGGACCAGTACGCGGCCCCGAGGGACGCCGCGGTCAGGGTCGCTTTGATCGTCCACGCGAACGTGGTTGCGGTCTGGTCCGAAAGAACGAACAGCTGGAAGCCCGCGAGGGCCACGAGGCCACTCGCCGCGTAGAGCAGCCACCGCATCGAGCGGATCAGGGGTCGAGAACCCTGAGCCTCCCCGCCTTCCCCCATCGTGGACGGAGCCCGGTATGGTCGATGGGCATTTGAATCAACCGACGGAGCCCGTTGGATCCTCGGGAAGGGCCGGGACTGCGAAGTCCCAGCTTGGCGCACGCTCAGCCAGGATAGAACACGACGTTCCCGATCGCCGGGTAGATCCAGGCGGTCGCGCCCGTCGCGGCGGTGACGGTGTACGGGTAGGTCCCGGCGGGGCAACCGGAATCGTCCGGATTAAGGCTGTCCTAACCCGACGCTGAGTTTCGACGGATTCGCATCGAGGACGGCCCGGGGAATGGGTCTGCGCCCACACGTAGAGCGATCAACGCTCTGTGATGAGGATGTCCCAGGAGAGGTCGTTCGTCCGGATGCGGATCGCGGGCCGGGATTGGAAGGAAACGATCTCGATCTCTTTCGGATCCTGCGGGAAGCCGTCGAGGCTCTCCGCCTTCAGGACGACGGCGAAAAGCGGGAACGTTTTGTCCCGGAACCGGAGGGGCACATCAAGGGCGTCCTGAGACCAGATCCTCACTCCATTGATCTCCAACGCGCCGTCAACGAGCTCGGCCTCGGCCAGTCGAGACAGCCGCTCGAGCGCGTCCTCATCCATCCCGAAGAGGAGACCCATGACGCCTTGGACCCCATTCGGATGATGCGGGAGGAAGGCGCGGCGGGGGCGCGGCTCGTCCAGCCGCGTGAGCCAGAGGAACGTGTCCCGGATCACGGGCCGCTCGAAGTTCAGGTAGTTCCAACCCGGCTTTCCGGGATCGTTCGAGCCGTCGTAGTTGACGTGCAGGGAGTACGGCCCCCACTCCTTGTACTTCCGATCGAAGTCGGAGAGCTCCCGTTCTGCATAGTCCGGCACGACGAGGTTGATGCCTGGAGCGAACGGCTTCATCCCCTTCGGCACGAAGTCGAGGTACGCCTTCTCGTCCGCCACCTCGATGAGTTCAAGGGCCGGCCCCTCCTCGAAGTCCAGGAAGCGGCAGATCTGGGTTCCGGCGTAGTGCGAGATCTCCGGGCGCACGGTGAAGCCCGCGCGTTCGAGCTCTGCGACCTTTGCGTGGCCGAACCCGTGTCCGTAGATGTTTCGGATCTCGAGCATGTCGACCCTCGCTCACGTGACGACGTAGACGGCCTGGCTGTGCCAGCGGCCCGCCGTCACCTCGTCGACCAGGAACTGGGCCAGGTCAGCCCGCCGCACCGAGGTGAACATCCCGATGCGAATTGCCGGGGCCACGCGGACGCGCCCCTTCCCCCGGGCCCCGGAGATCCGGAAGGGCTTGGCCACGGTCCAGTCCAGGCCGCTCGCCTTGACGGCAGCCTCCTGGGCGTCGCGATCCGCGTCGACCTCGGGGAAGTTCCGTCGATAGCTCCTCACGAAGCGGCGCACGAAGGGAGACCAGTTCGGCGTGTCGCCCCCGGCCATGGCGCCCGTCTGGCACACGAGGCGTTCGATGCCGAGGGACCTCATTTTCGTGATCACGTTCTCGGTCGCGGCGGCGCAGAACACGTCCGCCTTCGCTCCGCGCTTGAGCCGCGGACCGAACGCAAGGATCGCCCCATCCGTCCCCTCGAGGACCCGTCGCACGTCGTCCGCCGACGTGAGCTGACCCGTAATGATTTCGAGACCTGCTAAGGGGAGGTTCGGCTCCGATCCGGGTCGGTACAAGGCTCGCACGAGCAGTCCCTTCTTCAGGGCCTCCGCGATGACCTCCCGGCCGGTGTTCCCCGATCCGCCGAAGACCGCGATGCACCTGGACGGTGTGACGTTCCCGGACCCTCTCACGAGCGGAGAAAGGAGCCGCGGGTGTCTAAGAAAGCACTGCACTTACCGTATGGGGAAGGGCCGGCCGA
>JBGPGA010000147.1:0-5918 GCA_041483635.1 Thermoplasmata archaeon | reverse complement strand
CCTGATCGTGAACCAGTACGTCCCCGTATGGATGAAGGATTCCGAGGCGTCGCACATGGACACCGCCGTCGGCCAGTTCGCGGACGTCAAGGGAGCCATTGACTTCCAAGTCCTCGGGGCCCTGATGGCCCAGAACGCGGGACCCGGTGCGGTCTTCGTGCCGAGTACGACGTCGACCTCCGTCACGCTAGGCGTGGACGGCGTGCCCATCTTCTCGGGTCCGACGACGGGGGTGCTCGGCGCGAACCCGGACGCGGGACCCTGGAACGTGTCCTTCTCGTACGCGATCAACCGCGTCACGACGAACGTCTGGCAGAACGCGAGCGGGCAGCTGGACCTCAAGATCCAGAACCGCTACTATCTGACCGGGAACGTCGTCTTCGAGAACGGGGCCGTCATCCGATCCCAGTCGGACGGCCAGGTCGTCCGGGCCGCGCCGATCTTCCAGGTGACCCCGACCTCCACGAACCTCTCCGTGGCGTTCGAGCTCGTGAACCTGTACGGGTCGGGCAGCGCCTCGGGGACGACGACCCAGATCGTGGACACGAAAGTGATTGGCGTGAACCAGCAGGTGTACAGCGGTCTCACCAGGGACCTCTTCATCAACCACACCTCCGCCTTCGGGCTTGCCTGGTTCAACTTCTTCAACACGACCCTGTCCTCGGGCCTCAAGGTGACGTCCTACACCTACACGTCGGCGTTCGGGAACACCCAGGTGACGGCGAAGCTGCCGGGGACCTCGACGAACATCTACACGATCGCCATGAGGTTCAACCCCGCGACGAGCCTGTACGCGGTCTCCGTCCAGATCCTCAGCTCGCCGCTCACCCTCTCTTTCACTCTTCAGCAGGCCTTCGTCAATGTCGGTGTAGGGCAGAATTCGAACGGGGTGTGAGGCGCGATGCCGAAGCAGAAGAAAATCATGATGCCGAAGGGGTCGATGGCGCAGAAGGCCGAGTGGTCCGGGTCCCGCGGTTCCTACCTGACGCATATCCCTGACCTCGAGCGGGACACGCTCGAGGAGATTGAGGTTATCCCGATCCGGGAGCCCTTCACCTATTCCCGCGTCGTATACGATCACGACCGATCGGAGTACATCTACGAGGTCTGGGAGCCGCAGCTGGACGACCGCGAGAAGGAACTCCTCGACATGCTCAAGGACTCCCTCCAGCGCACGCTCGAGTACGAATGGGACAAGATGGCCGAGAAGGACAAGAAGGAATACCTCGAGGAGGCCGTCGAGTCGTTCATCCACTCCCGCGGGCTCCGCCTCGAGCCCGCGTCCCGCGACAAGATCGTCTACTACATCATCCGGGACTTCGTGGGTTACGGGCCCGTGGACGTGCTCATGTCCGATACCCGGATCGAGGACGTGTCCTGCGACGGGACGAACATCCCGCTGTTCATCTTCCATCAGAAGTTCGAATCGATCAAGACGAGCGTGATCTTCGAGGACGAGGACGCCCTGAACTCGTTCGCGGTCATGCTCGGCCAGCGCTGCGGCAAGCAAATCTCCGTGGCTATGCCCATCCTCGACGGAACGAGCGTCGAGGGCCACCGCGTCCAGGCGACGTACAGCAAGGAGGTCACGACCCGAGGATCGTCCTTCACGATCCGGCGGTACAAGGAGAAGCCGTTCACGCCCGTCGAGCTCGTGAAGTTCGGCACGGGCAGCACGGAGATGGTCGCCTACCTGTGGATCGCCGTCGAGAACGGCAAGTCCATGATGGTCTGCGGCGGGACCGCATCCGGGAAGACGGCCACCCTGAACAGCGCCGCCCTGTTCATCCGCCCCGGCGCGAAGATCGTCTCGATCGAGGACACCCGGGAGATCAACCTCCCCCATGAGAACTGGATCCCAGGAACGACGCGTACCGGCGTGGGAGAGCGGGGCGCGGACGGCAAGGCCGGCGGCGAGATCGACATGTACGACCTCGTGCGCGCGGCGCTGCGCCAGCGGCCGAACTACATCCTGGTCGGTGAGGTCCGAGGCAAGGAGACGTACACGATGTTCCAGGCCATGGCGACGGGGCACCCGACCATGTCCACGATGCACGCGGACTCCGTCAAGTCGATGGTCAACCGGTTGGAGAACCCGCCGATCAACACGCCCAGAATCCTGCTCACGGCCCTGAACTTCGTCGTCATCCAGACCCACGCCCGCATCGGCGACTCGATCGTCCGCCGCATCAAGCAGATCGTCGAGCTGGTCGGGTTCGAGCCGGAGACGAACGAGCTGATCACGAACACGGTGTACGAGTGGGATCCGGCCACGGACACGTTCGTCTACAAGGGACACTCCTTCCTTTTCGACGAGATCATGGAGATGAAGAACATGACTCACGAGGAGATGGAGGCCGAGTTCCAGCGGCGCATCGACATTATCAATTACATGGTCGAGAAGAGCATCACGGACTTCCGCGAGATTGCGAAGCTCGTGGTGTCCTACTACCAGTACCCCGACGAGACGGCGAAGCGGATCCGGGACGAGATGGGCTGGACCGAGCAGCGGGCTGAGAAGCCCGTCGAGGCAGGGGGTGAGGCCGTTGGGTAACACGGCGTTCCAGAAGCTGGAGACCCGCGGCACCCTGACGAAGACGAAGCGCACCCGCCCCGGCGAGGAAGCGGCCGCGGAAGGCGCCCACCTGATCAAGCTCCCGAAGGGGGCCAAGCCCGTCAACGTCAGCCTTTCCCCGCGGGAGCAGCTCGCCTGGCGCACGTTCGGCAAGTTCGTCCAGGCCCGAGAGCACGAGAACCAGGAACTGGAGGACAACCTCCTGAAGGCCCACATCCGGCTTCGGCCGGAGGAGTACCTCGCCCTCGCGTGGATGACGACGACGATCGCGGCGGTGGCCGCGGTGGCCGCGGCCCTCGTGGCCGTGCTGCTCCTCGCGGTGCTTCACGTCGACATCGGGACGCTCCTGATCATCTTCGCCCTCGTGGCCGCCGTGCCCATCTTCATCTCGTACATGTACTCGTTTGGCCTGCCCATCGGCTACAAGGGCAAGCCGGCGGCGCTCTCGAAGAAGCGCGGCCGCAAGATTGACAAGAAGATCTCCGGCGCGATGTCGTTCGTGTCCGCAATGGCCTCCGCCAACGTGCCGGTCGACGTCATCTTCAAGGAGCTGTCCAAGCAGGAGGTCTACGGTGAGGTCGCCCGCGAGGCGGAGTGGATCACCCGCGACACAGAGCTCCTCGGGATGGACATCCTGACCGCAATCCGGCGCGCGGCGCAGCGCTCCCCCTCCTCGAAGTTCCAGGACTTCCTCCAGGGCGTCGTGACCACGTCCACGAGCGGCGGCCAGCTCAAGCCGTACTTCCTCCTGAAGGCGGAGCAGTTCGAGAAGGAGGACCGCCTCGAGATGCGGAAGAAGATGGAGACGCTCGGGATGCTTGCGGAATCCTTCGTCACGGTCGTCGTGGCGTTCCCGCTGTTCCTGGTCGTCATCATGGCGATCATGGCGCTCATCAGCAAGGGAGGGACCGGGTTCATCCTGGAGCTGCTCTACGTCGTCGTCGCCGTGATGATCCCCATCTCCCAGTTCGGTTTCATCTTCGTGATCTGGAACATGGAGCAGGAGGGCTAAGATGTCGCGAGAGGAGCTCGAGCAGGCGCGCATCCGGCTCTACGAGAAGGCGGACCGATCGAAGCTCGTCCTGGGGGTCAGTTTGGCCCTCTTGGTCATCTTCGGCTTCATCGCGGCGCTGAACCTCATCGGATCTGTCGAGATCGGATTCAGGGCGAACGCGCAGCCCACGGACAACTTCCTGAACTGGCTCGTGATCGCGATCATGGGTTTCGTCGGGCCCTACGGCTTCTATATGGCCCGCAAGCAACGCGAGGTCAAGCAGATCGAGCGCCGGCTCCCGGACTTCCTCCGCGACGTCGCGGAGGCAGGTCGGTTCGGAATGACCCTCGCGGAGGCCATCGTCGTGTCGAGCGCAGGCCGCTACGGCCGGCTGACCCCTGAAATCAAGAAGATGGCGGCCCAAATCAGCTGGGGTGTTCCCGCCACGGAGGCGCTGCACCTGTTCGCGGAGCGCGTCAAGACCCCTGCCGTGCAGCGGGTTGTCGCGATCATCGTCAAGTCCTCCGATGCGGGCGGCGACGTCGCGGACGTCCTGACAATGGTCTCCCACGACACGAAGGAGAACCAACTCACCGAGGACGAGCGCCGGATCACGATGTCGACGTACATCGCGGTCATCTACATCTCGTTCCTGGTGTTCCTCGTGACGATCTTCATCCTTGATGCGACCTTCCTCCCGAAGATGGTCGAGGCGAGCGGTGCTCTCGGGGCCGGAGCGGGAGGCGCCTTGGCCGGGAACAGCCCGCTCGCGCAGAACCTTCCCGAGGTCGTCCAACAGATCAAGATCGCGTTCTTCATCGCGCTGATCGTGCACGGCCTGGGCGACGGCATCCTGGCCGGGGTCCTGGACAACGGCAAGATCCCCACGGGCCTCCGCCACAGCTTCATCATGCTCCTGATCGCCCTGCTCGGAGTCCAGCTCATCTGAGGTGAAACGATGTCCCAGTCCACAGAGTCGGAATATGCGGAGACCCTCGAGGATCTCGACACGAAGAAGGCCCAGGTTGCCGCCCGCGTCCAGCGGCTCGAGTCCGAGAAGGCCGAGGCCCAGAAGATGCTCGCCCAGATCGAGGAGAAGCGCAAGAGGACTCTCTTCGCGGCCCTCGACTCGATCAAGAAGCGCTACTTCGGCCGGCTCCTCGGCGACAAGGGGATCAAGGTCAAGGCACCCCGCGTCAGCGGCGTCGAGGAAGCGACCCTCGGCAAGATCACGACGATCCCCAAGATCGTCCAGCGTAACATGAACGAGATCGAGATCCAGCCGATCCTGAAGAACTACTCCTACGTGCGGGTTCTGTACGACACCCTGGCGAACGAGTACTTCTACGAGGTCATCGAGCCGAAGCTCCTCCAGGAGGAGTCGGAGCTCCTGGACGTGCTCAAGGAGATCATCGTCGCGAACCTCGAGCTCATGGAGGACGCAGACAAAGCCCAGAAGGAGACGTACCTGCGCCGCGCCGTGGACGGCCTCCTCCGCGAGCTCGGCGTCGAGCTCCACCCCGTTTCCAAGGAGCGGATTATCTACTACATCCTCCGGGACTTCATGCGCTACGGCGCGATCGATGTCGTGATGACGGACGCCCAGGTCGAAGATGTCTCTTGCGACGGAGTCCTGGTGCCCCTCTACATCTACCACCGCAAATACGGATCCATCCCGTCGAACCTGAAGTTCGACAGCGCCGAGGAGCTCGACTCGTTCGTCGTCTGGCTCGCCCAGCGCTGCGGCAAGCACATCTCCGTCGCGCAGCCCATGCTCGACGCGACGATCCCCGACGGCTCGCGTCTCCAGGCCACCCTAGGGATGCACGTCACGAAGCGCGGGTCCTCCTTCACGATTCGGCGATTCCGCGAGAACCCCTTCACGCCTCTCGACATGATCCGGTTCAAGACCCTGTCGCCCGAGATGGCCTCCTACCTCTGGCTCGCGATTGAGAATGGGCAGAGCATGCTCATCTGCGGTGGCACCGCGTCAGGCAAGACGACCACGCTGAACGCCATCCTCCTGTTCATCCCGCCTCAGATGAAGATCGTCTCCATCGAGGACACCCGCGAGCTGAACCTGCCCCACGAGAACTGGGTCCCCTTGCTCACCCGCGGGGGCTTCGGCGGCAAGAGCGTCTCCACGGGCAAGGCGGCCGGTGAGATCGACATGTTCGACCTGCTCACCGCCGCGCTCCGCCAGCGCCCGCAGTACATGATGGTCGGTGAGGTCCGAGGTGCCGAGGCGTTCGTCGTGTTCCAGGCCATGGCAACGGGCAAGTCCGCGTACACGACGTTCCACGCGGATGACGTCCAAGCGATGGTCCACCGGCTCGAGAACGACCCGAT
>JBGPGA010000146.1:0-5968 GCA_041483635.1 Thermoplasmata archaeon | reverse complement strand
CGCGATTTCCTCGACGGCGTCCGATGAGCCGACGGGACGAGCCCCTCGGTCAGGCGGCTCCGCGAATCCGGCGCATCTTCTCGACCTTGCGCTGGACGACGTCGGGTTTCCCGATGTCGCGCCGCGCGTAGAAGCTCCCGCCGATGAAGGCGAGCGCCTCCTCCGAGATCGACTCGGCCTTCTCGAGGTTGTCCGCGATGCCAACGACCGCGAGGGCCCTCGAGGTCGTCGTGTAGATGTGACCGTTCCGCTCGTCGACGGCGGCGTAGTAGAGATGGGCGCCGGTGCCGCGGATGCTGTCCTCGTCGACCTTGAGCTGCTCGCCCGCCTTCGGGTGCGTGCCGTAGCCCGGGGGCACGACGTACTTGCACACGGTGGCCTTGCGCGCGAAGTGCGCGCGCAGGGGAAGGCCGCCGCGGGCGACACTCCCGCAAAGGTCCACGAAGTTGTCTTCCACGATCGGGAGGATGTTCATGGACTCCGGGTCCGCGAAGCGGACGTTGTACTCGAGGAGCTTCGCGCCCTCCTTCGTCGCCATGAAGCCGCCATACAGGACGCCCTTGAACGGGGTTCCGCGTTCGACCATCGCCTCGACCGTGCGCCGCATCGTGTCGAGGGCCTGATCGTAGTCGAGCCGGGAGACGAAGGGCAGGAGATGGTCCGCGTCGCTATAGGACCCCATGCCCCCCGTGTTGGGTCCCCGGTCTCCCTCGTACGCGCGCTTGTGGTCCTGGGCGAGAGGGCAGGGCACGAGCCGCTTCCCGTCGCAGAGGGCCTGCAGGGAGAACTCCTCGCCCACGAGCTTCTCCTCCACGAGGAACCGGGCCTGGCCGCCGATCTTCTTCTCGAGGATCTCGCGACCGTACGCAAGGGCGCCCTCCTTCGAGGAGAAGTGGTCGCCCCAGACCTGGACGCCCTTGCCCCCCGTGAGGCCCAGAGGCTTGATCACGAACTCGAAGTCGCTGTCGAGGACGAACTCGGAGAACGGCGCGTACGAATCGAACGCCCAGTAGGAGGGAAGCCCCGGGATTCCGTACGTCTTCATGAGGTCCCGCGTGAACTCCTTGTTCGTCTCGAGCTGGGCAGCCTCCTTCGAGGGTCCGACGGTCGGGATGCCGCGGGCCTCGAGGGCGTCCGCAAGGCCTTTCTCGAGCGGGGCCTCCGGACCGATCACGGCCAGCTCGGCCCGTTGGTCCTGGGCGAAGGCGGTGATCCGGTCCACGGCGTTCACGTCGCCGAGCAGGACCTCCGTGGAAGCGCGCGCGATGCCGGGGTTCTGGTTGGCCATCGCGGCCACGACCTCGGCCCCGCCGCGGCGGAGGGCCTCCACGATCGCGTGCTCGCGGCCTCCCCCGCCCACCACGAGGACTCGCACGGCCCTCTGCAACGGGTGAGAGGCCAAAAGGGTTTCCAAGGAGCACCGCGAAGCATTCCCAGGATTGAATTTCGCACCGAAAGCTTATTCATGCCCTCCTCCGGACGGGGCGGCCAATGCAGCCGAATTACGGAGGGAGCGCGCCGGCGCCGATGGCGACACCTGTGCCGGCCAGCCCACCCCGAACTGGAATGAGCTCGATACTGGCAATCGCTGCGCTCGTTCTTGCGGTCGTCGCCCTCGTCGTCGCGGGCGTCTTCCCAGGACCGATCGGACCCGCCGGCCCCGCTGGGGCCAATGGTACGAACGGGGCCGCCGGAGCGACCGGGTCCCAGGGACCGACCGGACCCGCGGGCGCAGGCACGCTGATGAACTACTCGCAGAACGACCCGTGGGCCGCGGGCGGACTGCCGCTCGTCGCGTGCACGAACGTCCTCGTGCTCAACCTGACCGTTCCCCGCGCTGGAACGATCATCGTGACCACGACGACGCACCTGTGGATCGAGCACAGCGCGGGCACCACGGACACCTGGATTGCGATGACGAGCCGGTCCGCGACCGACTGTTCGGACGGGAACACCAGCCTGGTGGCCTACGATGGAAACATCCCGGACACCTGGGCCAGCGCGTCGCTTGTCAACGAGGTCGGCTCGACGGCCAACGCGTTCCCGGCGGTCGCCGCAGGGACCTACACGTTCTATCTGAACGTCCGGATGAGCGCCGGAGAGAGCACGGGCGACCGCGTCTCGGAAGCCTCGATGGTCGCCGTATTCTATCCAGGGTAGACAATCGATCCAGGCGGGCCGGCCACGGGCTGGTCCGCCGCCTTCCCTTTTCCTCACGATCTGAGATTCGCCGCGAGCTCGGCAGCGTGCACCGTGTTCACCAAGAGCATCGCGATCGTCATGGGTCCCACCCCTCCGGGGACCGGCGTGATCGCCTTGGCCTTCTCCTTGACGGCGTTGAAATCGACGTCGCCCACCGTCCGGTAGCCGGTCTTCTTGGTCGCGTCCGGGATGCGGTTCGTCGCGACGTCGATGACCACGACTCCCTCCTTGACCATGTCCGCGCGGATCGTCCCAGGAGCGCCCATGGCCGCCACCAGGATGTCGGCCCGGCGGGTATGGGCCGCCAGGTCCCGGGTCGCGCTGTGCGCGACGGTCACGGTTGCGTTCGCCTTGGGCGCCTTCTGCATCAGGAGGGCCGCAAGCGGCTTCCCCACGATGTTGCTCCGCCCCACGATGACGACGTCCTTGCCGCCCGGATCGTTGCCGCTCCGAACGAGGAGTTCGACGACCCCGGCGGGCGTCGCGGGCGCAAAGCGCGGGCTGCCAATCAGGACGAGCCCTACGTTCTCCGGATGGAAGCAGTCCACGTCCTTGCTTGGGTCGACGGCCCGGACGGCCGCATCGACGGAGATCTGAGGGGGCAGCGGCTGTTGCACGAGGATCCCGTGCACCTTCGGGTCGGCATTGAGCCGGTGGACGACCTGGAGAAGCGCCTCCTCGGTCGTGTCCTTCGGCATCTCGATCGTCTGGTGGGCCATGCCCATCTCCTCGCACGCCTTGCCCTTCATCTTCACGTACAACTGGGAGCCGGTGTTGTCGCCGACGAGGATTGCGGTGAGCCCCGGGTTCACGCCGCGGGAGCGGAGGCGATCGAGGCGGCCGCGGAGCTCGGCCCGGATGTCGTCCGCCACGCGCTTTCCATCGATGATTTCGCCCGTCATGGAGGCCACCGCCGCGGGTATCTCGGAGGCCGTTAAGGACTTTCAGAGAAGGCTCCCCGCCCCACGCGGGTGCGCGCGCGTGCGTGAATGTTATCGGCACACCGCCAAAACGTACGCTTTTGGTGTCAGACACGCCTCAATTGGTTATCAGCCACGAAAACAATTAAGTCCTCTCCCGAAATGCATACCTCTCCGGATGCACTCGAACGACTGGACGCGTGAGCTGACAGAGCGTCAGCGCGAGGTCCTGACGATCGTTGTGGAGAACAAGGTCTACCGCAACCGTGACTCACGGATCCCGGAGCTGGCCGCCCAGATGGGGATCGCCCCCGCCGCGGTCGCGAAGCACCTCCTCGAGATCGAGCGGAATGCGCTCCTCCTCGTCATGGTGACCCCGTCGGAGCAGGGGAAGCGAATCTACGAAAGGTTGCAGTTCGAGCCGCGGCCCGAGCGCCAGACCTCCGAGGCCCTCGATGCCCAGAAAGTCCAAATCCTAGGTTTTCTCCGGGATCATCCGGACGCGACCGCGAACGAGGTCGCCGAGGAGCTCGATCTCTCGGACTACACGACCGTCAACGGCCTCCGGGTCCTCAGCGCGATCGCCCTGATCACGAAGCAGCGCGGGCCCGCGCTCCGCCGCGGAGTGCCGCCCTTCGTATACCGGGTCACGCCCCACGGGGCGGACGTGGTCTCCCGGCGCTCGTGAGCCGGAGCGCAAGACAGATATCGCGCCGCCTCCTTGGGCGACCGAGGACGTGTACGACGCAATCGTCGTCGGTGCCGGACCCGCGGGGGGCATGGCGGCGCGGGCGCTCGCGGCCGCGGGCTTTTCCACCCTGATCCTCGAGAAGAAACGCGTCGTCGGCGAACCCGTGCAGTGCGCCGAGGGCGTCAGCCGGTTCGGGCTCGAGTCGAACGGCCTCCGCCCCGATGGCGCGTGGATCGAGCAGGAGATCGACGGGGCCCGATGCATCGTGCCGAACGGGAGGAGCTTCTTCATCACACGCCTCCCGGGTTACGCGATCGACCGCGTCGCGTTCGACCAATGGATCGTCCAAGGCGCGGTGGACCGAGGCGCGGAGCTTCGGACGGCCACGCGGGTCGCCGGGGTGGAGCGCCACGACGGTGGCTGGCGCGTGAGCGCCGGGGAGCAGACCTTCGAATCGAAAATCCTCATCGGAGCCGACGGGCCGACGAGCCTGCTCGCGAAGAGGCTCGGCCTCGTGCGTCGGCAGGAACAGATTCTCGCGTACGAGTACCGCTTCCCCCGAGGGGCCGTGAACCTCCCCGATCCCGACCGCTTCCTCCTCTTCATCGGGGAGCGGTATGGCGGAGGGTACGCGTGGATCTTCCCGAAGGGAGACGCCGTCAACGTGGGTGCGGGAGGCCACATCGACGCGCACGCCGCGACGATGGCCTTCTGTCGCGAGCATGGCCTGGATCCGTCTCGGTCCGAGAAGACGATCGCAGGCACCATTCCGTACCGGTACGACCTCTCGAGCTATGCGATCCCGGGGTTTGCCGTCGCCGGTGATGCCGCCGGCGTGACGAACCCGATGAACGGCGCGGGCATCCATCCGGGCCTGTTCAGCGGGCGCCTCGCGGGGGAGTTCGGGGTGGCCGCGCTGGAAAAGGAGGACCCGGGCGCGATGTCCGGCTACGACCGCGTCCTCCGGAGTTCACCCTTCCTCGACCCCCTGCTCTGGTGGATGATTGAGCGGGTCCGCGGTTGGTCCGACCGGCTCATGGACGACGTGGGAGCGGAACTGGACGGCCTCGACTGGAGGGCCGTGTCCCTCCCGTTCGCCGCTCGGGTCGTGCGCCGCAGGCCCTGGCTCCTTCTCCACGCCCGGGAGTTTTTCGGTATGGTGAGGGCCCTCGAGCTCTGCGAGCACTACGGCTGGTAGGAGGGGAAGTCGACCCCCGCCTCATTCCGGACCGAATAATCCTTGTCCTGCCGGGGCGACAGACTCAAGCCGGAGGCGCGCCATCCGGAGGGAAGTGGTCGCAAAAGCCATCGTGCCGCAGGTCCGTTCGGGCAGCCGCCTCGAACGCGTCCTCACGGACGGGGGCTTCGCGGTGACCGCGGAGATCGCGCCTCCCGGATCCGCAGATCCCATGGAGGTCCGGCGCGTCGCCGCCCTGCTCCGAGACTCGACCGACGCCTGCAACGTGACAGACTGCCAGAGGGCCATGGTCCGGATGTCCGCGATGGCGGCGGCCGCCCTGACGTTGCAGGAGGACGTCGAGCCGGTCCTCCAGATCGTGCTACGGGACCGGAACCGGATCGCCCTCCAGGCCGACCTCCTCGGCGCAGCGGCTCTCGGGGTCCGGAACGTGCTCTGCATGCGAGGCGACCCGCCCCGCATCGGGAACGAGCGGGATGCCCCAGGGGTGTACGATCTGTCGACCGAGGAGTTCCTGACGGCCGCCCGCGATCTGCGCGACCAGGGCATCCTGCACGGCGGAGACCATGTGGACACCCGGCCTCAGCTCTTCCTCGGCGCCACCGCGAACCCCTTCGGGGGCACCCTCGAAGAGTCGTTCGAGAATCTCCGGGGCAAGGTGACCGCGGGCGCGGACTTCATCCAGACCCAGGCCATCTACGATGTGGACCGGTTCGAGGAGTGGATGCGCCTCGTGCGGAAGGAGTGGCTCCACGAACACGTCCATATCCTCGCCGGCGTCATCCCGCTCCGGTCCGCCAAGATGGCCCGGTTCATGGCCGAGAAGGTCCCCGGCGTCGTCGTGCCCAAGGACCTGCTCCATCGGATGGAGACGGCCCCGGATCCGCGCGCGGAGGGATTGAGCATTGCGCTCCGCACGATCAAGGCGCTCCGGTCGATCGAGGGCGTCCACGGGGT
>JBGPGA010000145.1:0-5993 GCA_041483635.1 Thermoplasmata archaeon | reverse complement strand
GTCGAGGCGCGGGACTCGGCCACGTCTTCCTTCTCTTTCGCGAATGCGGCGCGGTCCACCTGGAGCCTGGCCGCCTGCTTCGTGAGGTCCTCCCGCTCCGCGTCGAGCCGGGTCTTGAGCGCGTCCAATTCCTTGGCGCGCGCTTCCAGGGCCGACTTGTTCTCCTTGAACTTCGACGCGGACGCCTTCACGGCGTCCAAGATGAGGGGGGACGGCTTCTCGTTCGGCATGTTAGCTCACCACCGCAGGATGGCGATCGGATTCCGAACTGCGGTCTGTCGGTATATAAGTGGTGCCATGAAGAAATCAATGGCGAGAACATAGAGGTTCCGTGGGAGGACGGAGGGCTTTCGGCAAGCCGCAATGAGGTCGTTTGGGTCACCGTCGCGCGAGTCTCGCATCCGTCCTCGACGCCACGTCGTCGGTCGGGTCATTGTCAAAGCTCCGTCAGACAAACGAAAGACAGAAATAGCGTCATCGTCGTACATGCGTCTGCACGCCTCCGGTGGAGGCGAACAAGGGATGGGAACATGCCTGCACTCCGAGAGATCTCGTTCGATGACGCTCGGAAGATCGCGGCCGACCACGGCCTGCATCCGAGCAAGGTGAAGGGAACGAACACACTCCGGTTCTCCAGGACCCCGAGCGACAAGCTCCAGGTCATCACCTGGGACGAGTTCCAGACGACGGCCACGACCCGCGGTCTCGCGGTGTTCGAGTCCGCCGGCTGGATGAAGCTGATGAAGAAGCACTAGGCCGCACGTCCGCCAGCCTCCAAGGAAGCCCATGGTCGACGTCGCGTTCGCAGCGACCGCCATCGCCTCCATCTTCGCAATTGTGGACCCCCTCGGGGTCATCCCCTTCTTCTCCGTCCTGACCGAGGACATGACCGTCCAGCAGAAGCACGATGTGATCTCGAAGTCCTGCCTCGTCGCCACGGCCACGCTCGGCGTCTTCGCCGTCTTCGGCCAATGGATCTTCGCGGCGTTCGGCTTCTCCGTGCCCGCGTTCGAGATCGCGGGCGGGATCCTGCTCTTCGGCGTCGCGTTCGAGATGCTGCACGGGGAACGTCCTCGGACGAAGATGACGGAGTCCGAGCGGACGGAGACCCTCGAGCGCGAGGACGTCGGCGTGATCCCCCTCGGGATCCCGCTCCTCGCCGGGCCCGGGGCCATTACCACGGTCATGATCTACATGACCCATCCCGTCGCCGACCCGCTCGACAAGATGTCCATTTTCGCGGGGATCCTAGCGGCCATCCTGACGACCTTCTTCCTGATGCAGTACGCGGATCGCATCTTCAAGCGGATTGGCCGCACCGGGACGAGGGTGATCGGCCGCATCATGGGCCTCCTGCTCGCGGCGATCGCCGTCCAGTTCATCATCAACGGCGTCGTCGGCGCCGCCCGCCTGAACGGGCTCCTCTGAGGCGGCGGTCCAACACCTTTTAACCGCCCCCTCGCATCCCCCGCGCGTGAGCCTGGAGGAGTCGGTCCTCGCGCGGATTCGCCCCTCGCCCGAGGAGGAGGCGAAGCTCGAGGCGATGGTCCGAGATCTCCTGGCCGCGGTCCAGGCGGTCCTGCAGGCGAAGGGGTGGGAGGCGAAGCCATTCCTGTCCGGGTCCGTCGCGAAAGGGACCCACCTCACAGGCGCCGACGTGGATCTGTTCGTCGCGTTCCCCCCGGACCTGCCGCGGGAGGATCTCGAGAAACGCGGCCTCGCCCTCGGCGAGCTCCTCGACCACGGGGTCCACATGTATGCGGAGCACCCGTACACCCGGGGCTTCTTCCGCGGCTTCCAGGTCGAGATCGTTCCCTGCTACCGCATCACGGACGCGAGCCAGCGGATGAGCGCGGTCGACCGGACGCCCCTCCACGTGGACTACGTCCTAGGCCACCTCAACGAGGACCAGGCGGACCAGATCCGGCTGCTCAAGGCCTGGTCCGAGGGCATCGGCCTCTACGGGGCCGAGGCGAAAATCCGCGGGTTCAGCGGCTATCTGTGTGAGCTCCTCGTCCTGAAGTACGGCTCGTTCCACGGGGTGCTCGAGGCGAGCCTCACCTGGCGTCGCGGCGACGTGATCGAGCTGGATCAGCCCGCGGGGCGCAAGTTCGAGGAACCCCTCGTCCTCGTCGACCCGGTGGACCCGAACCGCAACGTGGCGAGCGCGGTCTCCCTCGAGCAGATGGCCTTCTTCGTCCACGCCGCGCGGGAGTACCTACGGGAGCCGCGGGAACCCTTCTTCTTCCCGAAGCCCCCGAAACCGCTCACCGTCGCGCGGCTCCGCGCGATCTCGAAGAGAAGGGGCGGCCATCTCCTGGCCATCGCGATTCGCGCGCCCGACGTGACGGAGGACATTCTGTATCCCCAGCTGCGCAAGGCGCACCGCGCCTTCCTGGATCTGTTCACGAGGGAGGGGTTCACGGTCCACGACTCCCGGTTCGATGTCGCAGGGAAGGAGGCCGTCTTCCTGTTCGAGTTCGCGATCGCGGTCCTCCCGCGCGTCCAGCGGCACGAGGGCCCGCCCGTCTGGGTGAAGAACGCGAAGGAGTTCCTCGAGAAGTGGCGCGAGGACCCGCGGACCCTCGCGGGTCCGTTCATCGTCCAGGACCGCTGGACCGCGGACGTCGCCCGGCCGTTTGTGGACCCCGCGTCGCTCGTGAAGGCCTCGTGGCGATCCCTGAGCCTGGGGAAGGACCTTGACAAGATGGCGCGGCGAGCACCTCGGGTCCTCTCCGGCAGCAACTCGCTCCGTGCCAGCTACACAGAGGGCTGGGCGAGACTCTTCGACAAGCGCTTCCCGTGGGAGCGCTGACTCACGGCGTGACAATCTGGACGGTGGCCTTCGCAGTCAGTCCGGACGTGTCCGTGGCCGTCACCGACACAACGTAGTTGCTGGTGCTGTTCGGGACGATAAGGGCGTACGTGTCGGGGAGGAAGGCCGAGGTCGCGCGGTTCACGCAGACGTCAGGCTGACCGGCGACGGGAGTAGGGGTGGCATTGGCGTTCTCGACCTGAGCGACGACCTCTCTGATTCCAACGTTGTCCGTCGCGCGAAAGATGACATACACCGTGGTGTTTGAATTGGGTGTAACGTGGATTGGAGCGCCCGCGGTAGCGCTGAAGCAGTAGATGGAGCCCGCGTCCGGAACTGTCAGGTTATTCCTTGGGATGAACGTCCCGACCTGGAACGAGCCTACCACCGGGGCCGTGTGGTCCCCAAAGGGCGCGTTCAGCAGGAGGATCGAGAACGCGAGCCAGCTGAAGAAGTAGATCATGGCGTGGCTCGCCCAGTCCCGCCGCTTGAATCCGTGGATGGGCAGTCCGAGCATGGGAAGAACGAAGTACAGCGCGGCGAAGGCGAGGAGGCCCAGGAGGAACCCGACGATCGGGAGGTTCAAAGCGAAGAACAGGTACGCGAGGATCGCGCCGACGACGGCCCAGGCGACGACGACGAGCGAGATCTTGGCGTTCTCGATTTCCTTCCGCATGTAGCCGACTTCGTCGAACTCGGGCGGCTCCCAAATCGGGACGTCTTCCTTCCGCTTCCGACGGGCCACGGCCGGTCCGATACAGGGGTCCGCTATATAGGTTGCTCCGAGCTTTGTTCAGGGAGGCGTCGCGGGCCCTTGGGCACGGAGGTGCGCGATTTCGATCTGGAACTGGCGGATCGAAATGAGCATGGCGCCCACGAGCAACCCGCCGACGAAGCCCCCGGGGACGCCGGTCAGGATCCGCATCACGTTCGTCGACTCGTAGTGCGTCACGTCCGAGAAGAGCTGGTAGAACCCGTCGATGGCCACAGGCAGCAGTCCGACGACCACGATCAACGCTGCTGCGCGGTCCGGACCCCCGCGGGCGAGGCGCTTCTGCACCCAGGCCGGCATCGCGTTGAGCATGACCCGCCCCGCGGACGTCGACGGCTGCGCGAACGCGGCCGCCACGAGGCCGAAGTTCGCGAAGATGTACATGGACGTCATCCGCGCGCACATGGGCATCTGGTTCCCGTTGATGTAGAGGGAGCGGTACCAGAGCTCGTGGCACTGCAGGTCGCCGAACGTGTAGACGGCCCGCGGGTAGATCCACATCGTCTGCCACACGGATTCGTAGTTGAGCTGGTTCGCGCTGCCCAGATGGTACGCCACGAGGGGGTACTGGCTGTACGGCCACGCGAACGTCCCGGGGGCGAGGATCAGGGGCGCGATGAAGAACGACGCGCTCCAGAACAGGTTGAGGAGGAGCAGGCCGAGGAGCGGCTTGCTCCACACGAGGCGCGGCCAGGCCCAGGACGCCACGGCCGTGAGACCGGGCCCTCCGAAGATAAACGTTTGCCGGCAGCCTGGCCTCCTCCCGAGCCCCGGATCGCCGTCGCATTGCGGGGTAAGGAGGTGGGCTGCCAAGTCACTTCGCGAACTTGGCGGGGTTCTTGTCGAACGAGGCCTTGCAGCCTGGGCTGCAGAAGTAGTACGTCTTCCCCGCGTACGCGGACGTGCCAGCGGCTCGCTTCTCCTCGACCATCATGCCGCACACCGGATCCTTCGATGCCATGATTCACCTCCTGGTCGTTCGACCTCTTGTAGCTTCTCCATTGTCAGAGCTCCGGGCGGAAGCGGCGGAGGGTCATCGAGTTCGCGACCACGCTGACAGAGCTGAATCCCATCGCTGCCCCTGCGTAGATAGGGTCCAGCAGGATCCCGAACCCGATGAAGAGGAGGCCCGCCGCCAACGGGATCAGGGCCGTGTTGTACCCGAACGCCCAGAAAAGATTCTGGCGGATCTTCCGGACTGTGCTCCGACTGAGCTGGATCGCGGCGACGACATCGCGGAGGTCGTCCTTGATCAGGACGATGCCGCCCGCCTCCATCGCCACGTCTGTCCCGCTGCCCAGCGCGATGCCCACGTCCGATTGGGCCAGGGCCGGCGCGTCGTTGATCCCGTCGCCCACCATCGCAACGACTTTGCCGTGATCTTGGAGCTCCTTGATCCGCTGCTCTTTCTGGCCCGGAAGGACCTCTGCAATTACCGCATCGAGGCCGAGCTGCTTCGCGATCGCATCGGCGGTCCGGCGGTTGTCGCCCGTGAGCATGATGACCTCGATCCCCATCTTCCTCAGGGCGCGCACCGCGTCGGCGGAGTGCTCCTTAAGGGTGTCGGCGACCGCAATGACACCGCCGAGCTGCCCGTCGACGGCGAGGAGCATCGCGGTCTTGCCCTCGCTCTCGAACTGCCGGAGCGTCGCCTCGACCGGGCCCACGGAGACCGCGGCCTGGAGCATCAGTTTCCGGTTGCCGAGGGCAACCTCCCGGCCGTCGACGGTCGCAACGACGCCGAGGCCCGGAATCGCCTGGAAATTCTTGGGCTCGCTGAGCGGGAGTTTCGCCTCTTGGGCCCGTTGGACCACGGCCTGGGCCAAGGGGTGCTCCGAGCCGATCTCCGCTGAGGCGGCGAGGCGGACGACCTCGTCCGCGGGAAGTCCAACGGACGCAACGTCCGTGACGGAAGGCTTCCCCCGCGTCAGCGTCCCGGTCTTGTCAAACACGACCGTCGTGAGCTTGTGGGCTTTCTCGAGGTACTCGCCTCCCTTGATGAGGAGGCCGTTTTCGGCCCCCTTGCCCGTGCCCACCATGATCGCCGCGGGGGTCGCGAGCCCGAGGGCGCACGGGCACGCGATGATGATGACTGCGATGAAAATCGTGAGCGCGAAAGGGATCGGCTTGTCGAACGCGAGGAGCCAGGTGAGGGACGAGACCGTGGCGATCGCGATGACCGCGGGGACAAAGACGGAGGCCACCTGGTCCGCGAGCCGCTGAATCGGCGCACGAGAGACCTGGGCATCTTCCACGAGCTTGATGATCTGGTTGAGCGTCGTGTCCGCACCGACCTTCGTGGCCTTGGCTCGGAGAAGCCCAGTCTTGTTGATCGTGGCGCCGATCACCGTGTCGCCGGCCTTCTTCTCGACCGGGATCGATTCGCCCGTGATCATGGACTCGTCG
>JBGPGA010000144.1:0-6048 GCA_041483635.1 Thermoplasmata archaeon | reverse complement strand
CGCCGTCGAGGAAATCGCGGACGACCTCGATGTACAGGGGGCGCTGCTCCCAGAAGGCCAGGTGGGAGCTCTGATCGAACAGGACGAGCTTGGAGCCGCGAATCCCGTTCTGGATTTCACGCGCGACGCGGGGGGTGACCTCATCGTACCGGCCTACCGTGATCAGCGTGGGGAGGCGGATCTCAGGCAATCGGTCCGTGACGTCCCAATCGCGGATACGGCCGGTGATCGTGAACTCGTTGGGGCCGTTCATCGTGGCGTAGACGATCCCGGTCTTCTCCAGCGTCTGGACGACCTCGTGAGGCCAGACGGGGATGCGGCAGAGATGTCTCCGGTAGAACACGTCCACCGCCTCCAGGTATTTCGGGTTCTGGAAGTCCCCCCGCGCGTTGTGCCTCCGGATTGTCGAGCGGATCGAGGGTGGCAGGCGGTTGATGAGCCTCCACATCTCCCGAACGGTCAGCGGCGTGCTCGCCAGGCCGCTCGAGACGATGAGGCTCCGGAAGCTCTTCGGGTACTTCAGCGCGGTCGCGAGGACGAGGGCGCCGCCGTAGCTCGAGCCCATGAGGTGCACGCGTCCGAGCCGCAGAGCGCGACGGATCCCCTCGACCTCCTCGACATGGTGGTCCGTCGTGAACAGAGCCGTCCCCCGCGGCCGCTGGGAACGGCCGCATCCCAGTTGATCGAAGAGCACGACGCGGTAGCCGAACTGGGCCAGGTCGGCGAGAGGCAGAAGGTAATCGTGGGAGGCACCCGGCCCCCCGTGCAGGCAGAGGACGGTCCCCTTCGTCGCCGCGCCGAACGACCGGTAGAACAGCCGGTAGCCGAGGACCTTCGCGAATCCCTCCGTTTCTTCCATGGCCTTCCCGCACCGCGGAGTGCGCTCCCGCCCAAGAGGCTTTCGCCGCGGCCCCAACCCTCAAATAACGGGAGACCGCATGGCCGCGGCGTGAAGAATCTCGACGAGGTCATCTCCGAGATCGAGGGGCGACTCGACGAGAAGGACGAGGTCCGCGAGCTCGCGATTAAGTCGTCCCGGACGATCGCCCGCTTGGCGGGGACCGCGATCCAGGGGATGCACCGGGGCGAGGCCATGCAGGTCGCCCTCCAGGAGACCCGCGAGGAGGTTTTGAAACTCCGGAGCCTGCTCGCCGGCCACCCGGACCTCTTCCATGCGGGCTTCGTCGAGAACGCGATGCAGGAGGCCTGCGAGGCCTTCCTGTTCCATTCGATCCTGGAGGCACAGGACCTGCCGGCGCCGAAGGAGTGCGGCGTGACGGACACGGCCTACCTCCTCGGCCTCGGGGACGTCGTGGGCGAGTTGCGGCGCTGCGCGCTCACGGCCCTCCGGGACGGGAACGTCGGGGACGCGTCGCACTTCCTCGAGAGGATGGAGCGGATCCTGGACGCCCTCATGCGGTTCGACTATCCGACGGCCCTGGTGGCCCTGAAGCGCAAGCAGGACATCGCCCGCAGCCTGATCGAGAAGACGCGCGGCGAGGTGGCCGTCGCGGCCCGGAGCCACGAGCTATCGAAGAAGCTCGACGCGATTCAAGGGAAGCTCTGATATCCTCCGGGCGCCGCCTCGTTCTCAAGGGCGATTTCCAGGGCCAAGCGCTTTTTAAAAGGCCCCCTCATCGCTCGTGGCACCTCGAGCAGGCCCAGCGCCCGCCCCGCGTCCGGGCGTGCGCGGGCCCGGGGGGACGATCATGCCGGACAAGGAGAAAGTGCCCAGCGGGATTCCTGGCCTCGACGACCTCATCGAAGGCGGCTTCTACCCCAAGTCGACCGTGGTGGTCCTGGGGTCGAGCGGGACGGGCAAGTCGACGTTCGCGGTCCAGTTCCTCATGGACGGGATCGAGCAAGGGGAGCAGGCCCTGTACGTGACCCTCGAGGAGCCCCCGGAGCAGATCATGCACGAGGCGGCCCTGATGGGGTTCGACATGCGCAAGTACTACGAGAAGAGCCTCTTCTTCATCCATCTCAAGGGGAAGAACTTCAAGAAGATGATCGAAGAGCAGCTTCCCCAACTCGTCAAGGCCCGCGCGGACTACAACATCCCGACCCGCGTCGTGATCGACCCCATGACCCCGGTCATCTGGGCGACGGGGGACAAGCTCGAACAACGAGAGCTCATCGGGAAGCTCTTCTACACCCTCAAGGAGCTCGGGGTCGTCCTCTGCACGGTCGAGGAGCACTCCCGGCCCGGCGAGACGGTCGGCGAGGACGTCCTGCTGCCCATCTACTTGGCAGACGGCGCGATCCATCTCGAGTACTATCCCATCGGCGGCGCCTTCAACCGGACGGTGAAGATCCTGAAGATGCGAGGCGTGCATCACGGGGAGGGCGTCTATCCGTACCTGTTCGCACGGGGCATTGGCATCGTCGTCCGCGCGAGCCCGGTCCACGTGGCGGAGGAAGCGACGCGGTCCCACACGAAGACGTTCGAGGAGGCCCTGAAGACCGCCGAGGCCCTCAAGGCCCCCGCGCGGGTGCTCGACCGGATCCGCCTCATGGAGAAGAACTGGGACTACGACTACTCGCCGGAGGAAGTCCTCCAGATCCTCTTCAATTCCTACGGGTTGAGACGGGGAGCCTAGATGCCCTACGCGGGAAAGGTCGACAAGACGATGGGGGCCGAGACGGTCGGCCACCTCAAGCTCCTCCTTGAGACGGAGCTCCAGCGATGCCGCGAGGACAACGCGCTCGACATCGCGATGTTTCTAGGCGTCGACGGGCGGATCTTCGCGTCCTCGATCCCGAACGAGCTGAACCCCCGTGAGTACCGTCTCCTGAACCTCCTGAAGGGGAACCTGGCCCACATCTGCCACCAGCTCAGCGGCCAGAACATGATGATGTCCGTCGAGCAGTTCGAGGCGGGGACCGTCATCATCGGAGGCGTGGGGGACCGCGCGTTCCTCGTCTTCCTGACGACGAAGACGGTCGAGATCACGAAGATGCAAGGCGTCCTCGCGAACGTGGTCAAAACGGCCATCGTGGTCCGCCATTTGTTCGAGGAGAAGCCCGTGACGCCGGAGGTCCTCGCGAGCTACGACGAGACGGTCGCCACGGAGCTCAAGCGTCTGACCCGGATCCTCTTCGTCCAGAAGTTCGGGGAGACGAAGGAGTTCAAGAAGAACAAAGAGATCGACGCCTACTTCCGTCAGCGGCTCGGCGCCCTGATCGGGCCGGGCCCGCTCGAGGAGACGCTCACCCTCGCCTACAACGAGGTCGGCACGTCGCCCGCCTACATGACCCGGGACCACTGGAACCGGTTCCTCGTTCTGATCCTCGATAAACTCCGTACAATTCGCGGGGAGGCAGTCGCCGACCGCGCGGAGAAGGAATGGAAGGCCTACCTGAATGGCGTCCTGTCCTCGTTTGTGTGATCGCATGATCGGAGCCGTGTGAGCATGCTCGATGTCGCCCTCGCGTCGCTTATCGAGGACATGATCGAGAAGGCCGGCCCGGACGGGGTCGTCGAGTTCTGGCAGCGGGTCGGAGACGCGCTGGCTTCTCGCATGGGCAAGGAGGCCTACCTGGGCTGGACCTCGTTCAACGTCGCCGTCCGCGAAGGCCGCACGGCTTTCAGTATCGAGGGAGACGTGACGCCGCTCACGGACATGGCGATCACGGATGTCGACGGGGACGTCGTCGGGTACCTCTATGCGATGAAGCAGTGCTGTTATGTCCCGACGATCTTCCGCACCCGCTACGCGACGGGCCGGATGAGCCCAGCCGACGCCGCGGTGATGGAGGAATACAACCAGAACGTGCACAACATTGCGGTCTGCAACTTCTGCGTGTTCCACGAGCGGTTCCGCGAGGAAATCGCGAAGAACGTCACGGTCTCGGGGAATCCCCTCGTCTCGTACCTCCTCGCCACCCGGGGCTGGAGCGGCGAGACGAAGATCTCGTCCAAGAACGTCGCCATGATCAATATCAATGAGGAACATGTCCGGGCGCTCCTCCGCAACTACGAGTGCGTGTACGCGCTCGTGATGCGGGGCGCGCGACTGAAGGGGGGACGCTGATGCCCTCCGAGACGCACATGTCCGAGTGCAACCCCTTCGTGGAGATCGCAACCGCGCTCTTCCTGGAGGACCTGGCCACGAAGGTGGGGGTCGCGGGCCTCAACAACTACCTCGTGAGCCTCGCGAAGAACCTGGCCAACACGATGCCTCGAGAGGAGTATGCATCGTGGCCCGAGCTCATGGGGGCCCTCGTGTCCGGTCAATCGATCCTCGCGACCTTCGAGGACGTCCAGCCCGTTACGGAGCGCTGCATGACGACGGTCCGTTCGCCCTTCGACCGGGGATGGCGCGAGTACGCGAAGCGGGTCGGCTCCTTCGCCCCCGTGCACAAGGAGGTCGCGGCGTACTACAACGCGAAGGTCCGGCCGACCGCGGTGACCTCCGTCCACATCGTGCTCCACACGTTCCGCGAGATCGCCGCGTCCCGGATCAAGGTGGGCGGGAAGGGCATCCGGTATGAGACGGTCGCGACCGCCTGGGTCGATGGCGAGGTCATCCTGCCGCCCGCGGACCGCCTCGAAGCGCTCCTGTCGCGCGCGGGCATTTCCCGGACGAAGCTGGGGATGCTCCTCCGCAATCACGCCGACGTCTGGATCCTCGAGCCCGAGTGATCAGCGTTCCCCGCGGCGCCGCCAGGCGACGACGCCGAGGAAGACCGGGATGAACACGCCCATTCCCAGGACCAGCGCCCACCCCGTCGCGGGTTGCTGGACCTGGTTGTAGAAGATCGTCGAGGTCACGACCTCTCCTCGCGCGGCGTTGACCACCCCGTCGTGGTCGAGGTCGGCCGAGACGGTGAGGGTGTGTTCGCCAGGGCTGAGCCCGGCCGGGAGATAGGTGAAGCTCACCGTCGCATCCGCGTTCGCGGCGATCCGCTGGAGACGGCTCGTTCCCACGGACACCCGATCGACGGACCAGTGCACGGTCACGTTGACGGCGGCCGTCGTCCCACTGTTGTGGAACGTCGCGGTCAGCGTGAAGGGCTTGATGACCGCGATGGCGAACGTGACGACCGTGTTCTCGTTCGACCCGCTCCGGGGGGCCGCCGCGATGTTCACGGTGAGCGTCAGGGCCTGTTCGAGGGTCGGGGCGGTGATGTTGACCTGATACTTCGTACGGTTCCCGCTCGTCTGTCCGGGCGAGGAGCTGAGCGGGTTCCCTCCCGTTGTATTGGCCCCTTCGATGTGGTAGGTCAGCGTGTACGTCACGTTCCCCGTCGGTCCGCCGCTGATCGTGATATTGTACTGCGCGGTCTGGCCGGGCGCGAGCGCGGGGGGGCCGCTGATCGTGCCGGAGAGAGGGCCCGCCGCCGATGCGGCCATCGGGAGGAAGGATGCGACGACGACCAGGAGGAACACAGGGAGGATCCAGATCCGCATCCTCATCGCCTCCGCCTCGTCAGGAACAACGCGGCCGCGGCGGCCGCCACCGCACCCAGGAGGGCGGCGATGAGCAGCTCATTGGGCGGGAGCTGGAGGGCCGTGCCGGGTCCGGACAGCCCGACTCCCGTCGGGACGCTCAGCGCGGGCAGCGTGGCCGTGTAGGTCGTCTGCGCGGCGACGGAAGGCGCTCCCTCGGCCGACACGACCAGGGCGACCGTCGTCCCTCCGTTCGCGCTGATCAACCGGAGGACGAGGAGCACGTTCGTCGTCGAGTTCGCGGCCACCGTGACGTTCGTGAGGGTGGGGCCGCTCGTCCGCGCGGCGCCGACTCGGGCGAACAGAGGCGACCAACCGCTCGCCGCGACATCGCTCGGATTCTGGATGCTGAGGTCCACGGCCTCCGCGGCGTTCCCCGTGTTGTGCACGTTGACCGTGTAGTTGAGATACCGGCCATCGAAGGTCCCCGAGACCGGGTCGACCTGAAGGGTCAGGCCGCGGGTGCGGGCGATCCCGACGGTCACGTCCACGCTCCCCTTGGCGTTGGGGTCCGCGGTCGACGTCGCCGTGATCGTCACAAGGCCATGGTTCACGAGGGCGCTCGGGGGCGTCTGGATCGTGACGGCCACCGCGCT
>JBGPGA010000143.1:0-6079 GCA_041483635.1 Thermoplasmata archaeon | reverse complement strand
GCGGCTCTTCTCCGCCATCCACTTGGCGCCTTCGACGAAGCTCTCCGCCACGAGGTACCCTTTCTGCATGGGCTTGCCGCACGAGTCGCAGAGATCCGGGCCCATCGGCGCGGGAACGCAGGGTCCCCTCCATAACCCTTGCTCTCGGATAATCAATTTCGAGAGGTGACGCCGGTCCGCCCGGCCTCACAGGGGGAACTTGTCGAGGATCTCAGGGCGGCGGCGCTCTCCGCTCTTCATGTATTCCTCGAGCTGCGCCTGGAGGACCGGCGTGAGGTCCGCGAAGACGTCCGTGAAGAGGGTCTCCAGCGCCGGGGGCGGTGCGCGCTCGACCTCGCGAATCGTCTCGGTGATGAAGTCGTCGAGCTCCTTCCGCAGCGCTGCCTCGTTCTCTGCGGTCCACAGCCCTTTCATCTCGAGGTACTTGCGCATCCGTTCGATCGGGTCCTGGCGCTGCCACTCTGCGACCTCTTCTTTGGAGCGGTACCGGGTCGGATCGTCGCTCGAGGAGTGGGGGCCCATGCGGTACGTGACCGCCTCGATCATCGTCGGTCCCCCGCCCGCCCGGGCCTTGTCGACGGCTGCCTTCGTCGCGCGGTATACGGCGAGGAGGTCGTTCCCGTCCACGCGGACGCCCTCCATCCCGTACGCGAGGGCCTTCTGCGAGAGGGTCTGCGCAGCGGTCTGGTGCGAGAGGGGGACGGAGATCGCGTACTGGTTGTTCTTGCAGAAGAAGACCGTCGGCGTCTTGAACACGCCCGCGAAGTTCATCCCCACGTGGAAGTCGCCCCCGCTCGTGGCCCCGTCGCCGAAGTACACGAGGGTCACCACAGGATCGCCGCGGACCTTCGCCGCCCAGGCCGCGCCCACGGCTTGGGGGATCTGCGTTCCGACGGGGCTCGAGGCGGAGACGTAGTTGATCTGCTTCCAGCCGAAGTGATTGGGCATCTGCCGGCCCTTGCTCGCGTCGAGGCTGTTCGCGAACTCCTGAGCGATCATCAGCTTGAGGTCGAGCCCGCGCGTGAGGGCGCAACCGGGCTCCCGGTACGCGGGGAAGACCCAGTCCTCCTTGGCGAGGGCCATCGCGCTGCCGACCTGGCATGCCTCCTCCCCCGTGCTCGGAACATAGAAGCCGATGCGGCCTTGTCGCTGGAGGGATAGCATGCGGGAATCGAGGATGCGGACGAGGACGAGGTCGTGATACGCCTTCTTGACCGCTTCGGCTGAGAGTTTCGGCTCGAGCTTGGAGTCATACGTGCCGTCCAGGTCGATGATCCGAAGCAACTCCTCTTTCACCACGGCTTCAGGTCTCCCTTGGGCGCCGTCGTTCCCGGAGCACGTTCTCCAGGAAGAACTCGCCGGCTCGATATGAGGAACGCACGAGCGGCCCCGCGGCCACGTACGCGAAGCCGAGGGCCTCGCCCTCATCTCGCAGCTCGTCGAAGGTCTCCGGCGCCACGTACTCCTGAACCGGGAGGTGCCATGCACTCGGCCGCAGGTACTGGCCGAAGGTCAGGAGATCGACGCCGTTCGCGCGGAGGTCCCGCATCGCCTCGCGAATCTCCTCCCGTGTTTCGCCCAGGCCGAGCATGATCGAGGACTTCGTGAACAGGCCGCCGCGCATCTCCTTCGCGGCCCGCAGGACGGAGAGGCTCTGCTCGTAGTTCGCTCGGGGATCCCGGGCGACCGTCTGCAGCCGTCGGACCGTCTCGAGGTTGTGGTCGAGGACGTCCGGCCCTGCATCCACGACGGTCTGCACCGCGTTCAGGTCTCCCTGGAAATCTGGGATGAGGGCCTCGACGAGGAGTTCCGGGTCGCAGGCCTTGATCTCGCGGATGGTTTCGGCGAAATGGGAGGCGCCGCCGTCCGGGAGATCGTCCCGATCGACCGAGGTCAGCACGACGTACGTGAGGCCGAGGTCGGCGATCGCGGTGGCGACCTTCCGCGGCTCATTTGCGTCCACGAGGCCGCGGGGGTTTCCCGACTTCACCGCGCAGAAGCGGCAGCCCCGCGTGCAGAGGTCGCCCAGGAGCATGATCGCGGCCGTGCCGCCGCCCCAGCATTCGGAAACGTTGGGGCAGTGGGCCTCCTCGCACACGGTGTGCAGGTTGAGGTCCCGCAGGAGCGACTTGAGGTGGCCGTAGTTGTTCCCCGAGGGCGGGCGGACCCGCAGCCACTCCGGCCTTCTCTCCGCCAGCATCGGACTCACGCAAGCACCTGGGCCTTATTAGCTCTAAGGGTTCCGCGGCCTTCGGTCATCCGAAGCGGAAGCCGACGCCATAGGAACCACGCGGATAGGCCCACCGGATCGCTCCCTTCCCGATGTGTGGGCAGACGATCGCGCATGCGCCGAGCTCGATGCACCCTTCCGTGTTGTACACAAGCTCGCCCTTCTCGAGCCGGTACACCTTCGTCGGGCAGACGTACAGGCACGGCTTGGCCTCGCACGTGCGGCAGACCTGCGTGTCCACCGTGATGAACGCCTCTTCGTCGAACTCGAACTTGTCCAGACCGACTCGGTCATCCGCGGTCAGGACCTTCGAGGCGTCCGGCTTCGGCGGCTCGGGCATGGGGTCGGTCGGCAGAAGAGGAGGAACGGTACAAAAGGGTTGGCCACGACAGGACCCGAGACGCCGCCGCGGATCCAACCGACCGCGGGAGGCCGCCGTGGCGGCGGGCGCCGCGACCCTAAAGGCTTTTACCCAGCTGAATTCCGCACGGCAAAAGAAACCGCTCAGTATGCCTTGTTGCCCTCTGTTCCCCTCACGCCCGCCCGCGAGGGCGGGCTCTTTCCTTTTTATGCTCAAACGAATACGGTCTCCATGACCATCAAGGATGAAATCAAGGGATTGAACTTGGCTGACCTTGTATCCCTCCTCTATCACGTAGGCGAAGCCCGCCGTCTTCGATTATTCGAGGTAGGGGGCAAGTTAGATGAGCATGATGTAATAAACTTGGATGAATTGCTCCTAACAGAACTTCAGCGCCGTCTCGGAAAGCTCCCATAGTGTCGAAGGTGCGCCGCCGCAGGAATGAAGGTAACAGCGGCGCGTGCTTCGCGCAGCGCCGAGCCACTTTATCCTATTCGATTCGCGGCGGGAGAGACGGCTCAAAAACCTAGTTGCTGGAGACGAATGGGGACCGCTGGCCCTGCTTTTGGCACAGCTGCCTCAAGGTCCTCCGTATTGATGGATGGTTCGCCCCGGTCGGGGGGCGCTTTACCCTGTCGCGTTGGTCGGATTGACCCCAGGTAGCTCCTAGCTTCGGTTGCGTTCCCTTCACGCCCGGTCCTCTCGGATCGGGCCCCTTTCCCTACCTGATGAGTTGCATTCCGAGCATTTGAAGACCCCGTGCCTCTTCCGGCATTGGGTGAAGACCAGCTGTCGGCATCTTTCTGACCCCGCGTTGGCAGCCCTTCAGGGACACAAGCCTCCGAAGGACGGCTCCATGCGAAACGTGTACGACACGCCGAGCATTGAGCGGATCCTCCAGGAGCAAGAAACGGAGTATCCTGATGGGCCGCTGACGGTGTTCAAAGCTCCCCAAGTTGCCGTTGCGCCAGAGCTCCAGCGGGAGATGAAGGCCGTCACCGACTGGAAGAACGGCAAGCTCAGCCTCCTGAAGCTGATGGAGCTCCTAGAAGCCATGCAGCGCGAACCCGTGGACCTGCTGAAACAGTAACCGTGCGCTTTTCCGATTAGTAAAGGCTTTTACTCCCTCCGCTTTTCCGCTCGGGGTCAAGGTACGATGGCGGAGCGGTTCGATGCAATCGTCGTGGGCGCCGGCCCGGCCGGCTCCGCGGCGGCCCTGACCCTTGCCCGGAGGAAATTCTCCGTCCTGCTCGTGGAGCGGGGCCGCGCCCCGGGACAGAAGAACATGTTCGGCGGCCGCATCTACGCGTGGCCCCTCTTCGACCTCGTACCCGACTGGCAGAAGGACTGCCCCGTCGAGCGGCTCGTCACGAAGGAACACCTCGCGTTCCTCACGGAGGACGCCTCGCTCGGCATCACATTCGATTCCCCCAAGCTCGCCGAGGGGAAGGCGGCCAGCTTCACCGCCCTCCGCGCGAAGTTCGACGCGTGGCTCGCGAAGAAGGCGGAGGATGCGGGCGCGATGCTCATCACCGGGATCCGCGTTGACGACCTTTGGCGCGAGGGCGGCCGTGTGAAGGGGGTCTACGTGGCCCCGGAGGACCGCGTGGCGGCAGACCTCGTCGTCATCGCCGAAGGCGCGACCTCGACCCTCGTACGCAAGGCCGGGCTCAAGGCGGACCTGGAGCCCCGCGAGGTCAGCGTCGGTGTGAAAGAGACCGTCGAGCTCCCCGCGGAGACGATCCAGGAACGGTTCGGCCTCGCGGAGAAGGAGGGCGCCGCATCCATCTACGCCGGGTATGCCTCGCTCGGGCTTCGAGGTGGCGGGTTCCTATACACGAACAAGGGGTCCATCTCTCTGGGTCTCGTGATCTCCTCTGAGGACCTCGCCCGGAAGAAGCTCGAGATCCAGGACGTCCAGACGAAGTTCCGGATGCACCCGGCCGTCCAGAAACTGGTGAAGGGGGGGAAGCTCGTCGAATACAGCGCGCATCTCGTGCCCGAACTCGGACGGCGGATGATGCCCCGCCTGACCGGCGATGGCGTCCTCGTCGCGGGGGACAGCGCGGGCTTCCTGATCAACAACGGGTACACGTTCCGCGGCGTGGACCTCGCGATGGCCTCCGGCATGGCCGCCGGCGAAGCCGCCGACGCGGCCCGAGCGGCGGGCGGGATGAGCGCGGCCAATCTGGCCGCGTACGAGCGGTCCCTTCGGGCCCACAACGTCCTGACGGACCTCGAGACCTTCTCCCGCGCCCCGCTCTACCTGAAGAGCGAGCGGCTCTTCGATGTCTATCCACGCCTCCTGATCGATCTCGCGGAGCGCGTGTACCGGGTCGATGGCGCGGCGCGGGAGCGCCTCGTCGACTCGGTCCTCAAGGAAGCGAAGGCTTCGGGCGTCTCGAAGCTGGGCCTGCTCATGGACCTCCTGAGAGGAGCGCGATCGATGTGACGGAGGCCGCCGCGAAGAAGGGCATCCGGATCGTGGTTTGCATCAAACAGGTCCCGAAGGCCCAGGAGCTCCAGGTCGACCCCGTCACGAAGACCCTGAAGCGGGTCGGCGTGCCGAGCGAGATCAACCCGCCCGACCAGAACGCCCTCGAGATGGCCCTCGCCCTCCGGGAGAAGCACGGTGGCGAGATCGTCGTCATTTCGATGGGTCCGACCTCCTTCGACGAGAGCCTCGAGCGCGCGATCGCGATGGGAGCGGACCGCGGGTATCTCGTCACGGACCGCAACCTCGGCGGATCGGACACCGTCCCCACGGCGCTGACGCTCGAGCGGGCGATCGAGAAGGTCGGCAACGTGGACCTCGTCCTCTGCGGGGAAGAGACGACGGACGCGTCCACGGGCCACGTCGGCCCCGGCATCGCGGGTCACATGGACATCCCGCAGATCACGTACTGCTCGGCGGTGGACATCGTGGGCGGCCGGGTCCGCGGGGTGCGGATGATCGAGGACGGCGCGGAGACCTGGGAGGTCCCGATGCCCTGCGTGGTCACGGTCGACTTCGGCTGCAACCGGCCCCGCCAGCCCACCCTCACCGGGAAGGTCCGCGTGAAGCGGGGAGGCCTGATCGTGCACTGGAGCGCGGCCGACCTCGGACTGGAGCCGGCGCAGATCGGCCTGAAAGGCTCCCCGACGATCGTGGCCAAGGTCGACACGGTCCAGCTGCCGAGCCGCCAGGGCAAGATCTTCCAGGAAGAGCCGACCATTGCGGTCTCCCTCCTGCTCGAGTCGCTCCGCAAGGACAAGGTGATCCTGTGAGCCACGGCCACCCGACCCCTCCGCCCATGGAGGCGCACCAGGGTATCTGGGTCTTCCTGGAGGCCCGCAACGGCACCCTTCGGGACGTCAGCGTGCAGCTGATTGGCGAGGCCCGCCGGATCGCGGACAAGCGGGGCACGAACCTGACAGGGATCCTGCCCGGATGGAAGGTCGAGCCCCTCACCCGCCAGGCGATCGAGTGCGGCTGCGACCGCGTCCTC
>JBGPGA010000142.1:0-6141 GCA_041483635.1 Thermoplasmata archaeon | reverse complement strand
GTCTTCGACGGCTACGTGACCAACTGGACCGCGGCGGAGACCGAGCGGCAGTTCACGGACAACGCGACGGCGGCCCACATCCGGCTGCTGACGCAGGCTCCCTGGGCACCCGTCTTGTTCTGGCACCAGATCGTCGCGGTGCACAACTACGTGCATGGCTGGCAGGTCAACCCGCTGGGCCAGGAGCAGGTCATCGACATCGCGGACGTCACCATCACGAAGTGAGGCGTACACGGGCGCCCCCTTTGCCTTCCGCCGGCGCGAACCCGGTCCAAGGCCGAGGGGGCGGATTCCGTCCAAGAGGCGGTGAGGGGAACCCATGGCGGACCTGGTCTCGTACGTGATCCGGAAGGTCCTGCTGGCCATCCCGGTCGTGATCCTCGCCACGCTGATCGTGTTCCTCCTGGTCTACCTGACCGGGGACCCGATCGTCGCCCTGGCGCCCCCGCATGCGGGGCCCGCCGAACTGGCGGCGCTTCGCACGAAGTACGGCTTCGACCGGCCCGTGTGGGTCCAGTACGGGATTTTCCTCTGGGACCTGATCCATGGTGACCTGGGAATCTCCGTGGGCCGGGCCACGCTCAACCTCGACGTGGGCGCCCTGATCCTCCAGAAGCTCCCCAACACGCTGGAGCTCATGGGGATCGGCCTGGGCATCTCGTACGCCATGGGCATCCCGCTGGGCATCTTCTCCGCTCTCCGGCAGAACTCGATCCTGGACCGGCTCGTGATGGTCTTCACGCTCGTCGCGTACTCCATGCCGTCCTTCTGGCTGGGCATCCTGTTCATGATGCTGTTCACCGTGGAGCTGGGCTGGCTGCCCGCGGAGGGGACCGTGGGCGGCTTCGCGAGCATCATCCTTCCGGCGATGACCTTGGGCATCGGGAATGCCGCGCTGACCACGCGGATGATGCGGTCGAGCATGCTCGAGGTGATTCGGCAGGACTACATCACCCAGCTGCGCTCGCGAGGCCTTCCCGAGCGCGAGGTGATCTTCAAGCACGCGCTGAAGAACGCGATCCTCCCCGTGATCACGGTCATCGGCCTGGACATCGGATGGTTCGTCGGGGGCGCCGTAGTCGTGGAGACCGTGTTCTCCTGGCCGGGCATCGGCATGCTGATCACCCGGGCCATCGCGAACCACGACTTCCCCCTGGTGCGCGGGTGCGTGCTCGTCCTGGCCATCTTCGTGATCCTGGGCAGCCTGATGGCGGACCTCCTCTACGCGTACGTGGACCCGAGGGTGAGGCTGGGATGAGCACCCGCACCGTGACGAACGGCCATCTCGCCGCCTGGCAGCGGTCCGGCGGGGTCCGGCAGACCGTCGCGGACATCGTCGACCGCGGTTCGCGGAACCTGATGGTGGTCATCGGCTTCGCGATCATCGTGTTCATGGTCGCGCTCGCCGTCCTCGCCCCGATCCTCCCCCTGGCAGATCCGACGCGGCTGGACCCCGATCCGGCCACGCATCTCCTCTCGCCGTCCTTCGGGCATCTCTTCGGGACGGACGAACAGGGCCGGGACGTCTTCAGCCGCGTGATCTGGGGCGCCCGCGTGTCGCTGCTGGTCGGCACGCTGGCGGTCCTGGTCTCCCTGACGATCGGCGTCGTGCTCGGGCTCACGGCCGGCTACTTCGGTGGGAAGGTGGACTACCTCATCGCGGGCACGATCGACCTGTTCTGGACGTTCCCCTCGTTCCTGCTGGCGCTCGCCCTGACCGCGGCGCTCGGGGCGAGCCTGACGAACGTGATCCTGGCCATCTCCATCTCGTACTGGGCCGGGTTCGCGCGGCTCATCCGGGGCCAGGCCCTCACCATTCGGGAGCGGTCCTTCGTCGAGGCGAGCCGGGCGCTCGGCGCGAAGCACCGGAGGCTCATGTTCACCCACGTCCTCCCCAACTGCCTCGCGCCCCTGATCGTCTGGGCGTCCATTGGAGTCGCCGACGCGATCACGATCGAGAGCAGCCTTAGCTTCCTAGGGGTAGGCACGCAGCCGCCGACGCCCAGCTGGGGCTACATGCTCCAGCGGGGGATCTCGTACATCGAGGAGGCGCCGTGGATCGCCACGTTCGCCGGAGTGGCGATGGTCTTCACGATCCTGGGCTTCAACCTGCTCGGGGACGGCCTCCGGGACGTCCTCGACCCGCGCATGAAGGGGCTGAGACCGTGATGCCGAGGAAGAAGCCCATCCTGGAGATCCGCGGCCTGCGGACGCAGTTCCTGTTGCGCGAGGGGACCGTCACGGCCCTCGATGGCATCGACCTGACCATCTACGAGAACGAGTCCCTCGGGATCGTCGGCGAGACGGGGTGCGGCAAGAGCATGACCGCCTTCTCCATCCTGAGGCTCGTCCCGCCCCCGGGGCGGATCACGGCCGGCTCGATCCGGTTCAAGGGCGTCGAGCTCACAACGCTCCCCGAGGACGACATGCGGGGCGTCCGGGGCAGCCAGATCTCCATGATCTTCCAGGACCCGTCCACGTCCCTCGACCCCGTCTTCCGCATCGGATACCAGCTGGGGGAGGTCATCTCCCTGCACCAGAACCTCTACGACGAGGACGCCCTGCGGGCGAAGGAGATCCAGATCCTGAAGCTCGTGCGGATCGCGGCGCCGGAGAGCGTCCTCGACCAGTATCCCCACGAGCTGAGCGGGGGCATGAAGCAGCGCGTGATGATCGCCCTCGCCGTGTCGTGCTCGCCGTCCCTGCTCATCGCGGACGAACCCACGACCGCCCTCGACGTGACGATCCAGGCCCAGGTCCTGAACCTCCTCAAGGACGTCGTCCGGAAGACGGGCAGCTCGATGATGCTCATCACGCACAACCTGGGCGTCGTCGCGGAGACGTGCAATCGGGTGTGCATCATGTACGCGGGCCGGATCATCGAGGAGGCCGAGACCTTCGCGTTGTTCGGGGAACCGCTGCACCCGTACACCCGCGGCCTGCTCGAGGCGTTCCCCAAGCTGGGCGAGCAGAAGGACGAGCTCGCGGTGATCCGGGGGACCGTGCCGAACCTCATGACGCCCTTCCCGGGCTGCTCCTTCGTCGACCGATGCGATTTCGCCATGGAGCCGTGCCGCAGGATCCGGCCGACGCGACTCGAGGCCGCGCCGGGACACTTCGTGGCCTGCCATCTGTACCCGGTCGGGGGCCCATCCCATGATGCCTGAAGGTCCGTCGGAGGGCGAGGCCCCGCCGATCATCTACACGGAGAACCTGCAGAAGCTCTTCCCCGTCAAGAAAGGGGTCTTCGGCCGGACGGTCGCGCACGTCCACGCGGTCGACGGCCTGACGCTCTCCATCCGGAAGGGGGAGACCCTCGGACTGGTGGGCGAGTCGGGGTGCGGGAAGACGACGTTCGGACGGGCCCTGCTGCGCCTCGTCGAGCCGAGCGGTGGAAGGACCGTGTTCAACGGGATGGACGTCACGAAGATGCCTCCCGAGCAACTCCGGATCCTGCGGAAGAAGCTGCAGGTCGTCTTCCAGGACCCGTACTCCAGCCTGGATCCGAGGCTGACCGTGGAGCGGATCGTGGGCGAAGGGTTCGCCATCCACGGCCCCCCGGAATCGGCCCCCAAGGACGGGAGGTTCGACCAACGGGGACGGATCCAGGAGTTGCTCGAGCAGGTGGGGCTGTCCGGAGAACACCTGACCCGGCTCCCGCACGAGTTCAGCGGCGGGCAGAAGCAGCGGATCGCCCTGGCGCGGGCGCTCGCTCTCGAACCGGAGTTCATCGTCCTCGACGAGCCCACGTCCGCCCTGGACGTCTCAGTCCAAGCGCAGGCGCTCAACCTGCTCAAGCGCCTGCAGGCCACGTACGGGCTGACGTACCTGTTCATCTCGCACGACCTGTCCGTCGTCGCTCACATGAGCGACCGGATCGCCGTGATGTACCTGGGCAAGATCATCGAGCTGGCGCCGGCGATGGAGTTCCTGAACAACGCGAAGCACCCGTACACCCAGGCGCTCATCGCCTCCATCCCGATCCCCGACCCGACGCGGAGGAAGGAAAGGAAAGGCATCGAGGGCGAGGTGCCGAGCCCCGTCCGTCCCCCGAGCGGCTGCCGGTTCCACCCGAGGTGCCCGGTCGCGGGAAAGACCTGCGGCTGGGAAGGACGGGATCTCGTCTCCTTCCTGATGGAGCGGGAGAAGATCAAGGAGGAGACGCACCCTCTGTCCAAACAAGTCGATACGGTGCGGGCGGATGGCTTCGCCGCCTTCATCGAAACCCTTTCGGGAGGGAACATCGACGTGGTCAAGGACTGGCTGCAGTCCAGGACCACCGCGCCGGAAGGTCGGCTCCCGATGTTCGAGGCGGTCGCAGGAATCGGTCCGGTCGCGGCGAACCGGGAGGTACTCATCCGGATCGGTGGCCCGAAGCAAGATCGGATGAAAGCGTCCCGGGATGTGGTTTCGGCGGTGGAGAAAGCATTCGATCGCGAGCCGGGCTCCCCGTTCCGCAATATGCTGTTGGCGGTCAAGCCCAGCAAGAAGGGCGTAACCCTGCGAGTGTTCGGGCCCGGCGAGAACTGGAACCATCTCGTGTCCGAGCTGAGGAAGTACTTCGACGCGCTGAGGACGAAGAGAGTCAAGTGGGCCGAGGCCGTCAGCGATGTGAGCATGAAGACTGGGAAGGGTGCAAGGACCGCCTTGGTGGTGAAGTTCGAGCGTGTGGAAGAGCCTCCGCTTCTGGACATCGGAGGGGGACATCTCGTCGCCTGCGTCCTTTTCCCCGGCAACACCTTGCACATCGGGATGCCCTAGCTGCGGCACGCCTGCGCCGTCACCATCCGATTCGCCCGGCAGCGCTGAGGAAGTCCTGCACCACGGTCTCCGGCGGGATGTTCGGGACCTGCGGGAAGTAGCCGAAGCGGAGCCCGGGTTTCCGTACGAGGTCCCCCAGGTCCGGCTTCGTCTCGCCCGCGAGGAGCTGGAAGAGGGTGCTCTTGCCCGAGCCGTTGGGGCCGACAAGGGCGACCTTGTCCCCCTCCTGGATCAGGAAGTCCGCATGCTCGAGGACGAGCGTGGAACCCCAGGAGTTCCGGAGGTCCCGGCCCGCGATGAGCGGGGACATGTCTCGGACGCCATCCGCCCGTCTCCGATTAGGCTTCGCCTATGCCGAACCTCCAATCCAGCGGGCCCCTCTCCACCGAAGGAGACGATCCAATCACAACGTCATCGCTTATCTTATACGTAAGCTTAAGTAATACACGTATTATTCGTGATAGTGGCGCGGCGAATCCTCTACAGCCGTCACGCACGACAGCGGATGATTCTCTGCGGCATCTCGGAAAGGGAAGTCGATGAGGCGCTCCGGAAGGGAACAAAGAGGACCCAGGACGGCAAGATCGTTGCCTCCTACATGTACTTCGAAGTCGTCTACGTCGTGCGGGGGGAAGACGTGTGGGTGATTACGGTTCAGTTCAGGTGGTGACATGATGGTCAAGTGTCCAGTTTGCGGCAAGGGGCAGTTGCACCGCGGCCGGGTCCGTGAGGAGATGTTTGGGATCGACCTGGGCGAATACCCGGCCGAGATCTGCGACTCGTGCGGAGAATCCTTCGTGGATCAGGACGCGATGAAGAAGATCGAGGCGCAAGCGAAGGATGCGGGACTCTGGGGGCTGGCCAAGAAGGTGTCCATCGCGAAGTCCGGTAACTCCTTGGTCGTCCGGATTCCCGCGGACCTGGCCCGGTTCCTCCGGCTCAAAGGCGGGGAAGAGGCCCTGGTGCGCCCTGAAGGCCGCGGAAAGATCGTGGTGGAGCTGGGATAGACGCCGGCAGTCGGGGCCCGTGGCGGTCGCGCCACGTCATCTTCACGACCCCTGGGCCCGTTCGCGCCGTGACGATTCATTCATAACGCTACGCGAGCCACAGCATGGAGGTCAGTGTTGCGCTGACTTGGAAACGGCATCCAACAGGTTCGAGAGCACATCAGCAACGTCGAACCGCCTCGCCAGTTCACGGACATAATCCCAATCGATTCGGTCCCAATGAGCGACGGCGAGCAACTTCGCATGCTCGATGTCGCCTGGGATCCTCCAGAACTTGGCGCTGATGAGGCGCTTGGCAAGAAGGTCTTCAATGGCAGCGACGCGGAGAGAGCCGTGTGGGGTGATCAGAACTTGAGTTCGCGTTACATCGTAG
>JBGPGA010000141.1:0-6186 GCA_041483635.1 Thermoplasmata archaeon | reverse complement strand
GGTGCGGTCGATGCCCCCGCGAGAAGTGGACCGGCTGGGATATGAACCGAAATCCCCTACCCATTCCAGGAGATTCTGCCCACGCCACCCGATTCGGTCCGGAAACTCCGAGGCATCCCTGGGTCTCGCCACTCAGAGCCGCTCGGGGCAAGGTCAATCGGGCTCGCCCCCAAAAGGGTAACGTTGTGCAACCGGACAACACGGCCGTCCGCATTTCGGAGCCGCTTGGAACGGATTGTCCCGATCGATCCAACATCTGCCATCAATTCGCCCCTTCTTTCGTGGACGGAAATCTTCGTGAACTGGGTTCGTAACCACCTCGTCACCAGGCTTCCGAGCCCCTTCATGCCGCCCCCGCGTCTTCCTTGGAAGATTACCTCGAGCTCCCTTCGCTGACTCGGGGTGGCCCGTTCGTCGACGTAGAGCCTCGCCGTTCCGTGGCCGTCGCCCAGCGTGGGCCCAGGGAAGGCCATGGCAACCGCGAGCGTGCAGCCTGAGATGTCCACCCGGTCGGACTTGCCCTCGTCGATTCGGAACAAGAAGGCGCTGTCGCACCATCCACGATCCATCGTCACCGCCTCGATCGGGAGCCAGCACGGGCACATCACGTGACAACTGCAGCTCTCTACCATTCGACCCTTCAAGCTCCACGCCATCGCATCGCCCTTCGCTCGCATCACGCATCGAGTCGATGCCTACTTAAGCGTGCTTGGCCGGCTGCAGTACGGCAAGAGATCCCGAGCGGGGAGACACGCGAAGAGGTGGACCGGGTGGGATTTGAACCCACGGCCTCTACCATGCCAAGATAGCGATCTTCCAGCTGATCTACCGGCCCGCGGACGCGCTGTAAGTTAGGGTCCGGTATTAAGGTTTCCCGGTGACGGACGAGGCGGAGCGCGGTTCACCCGGCGCGGCCCGCCACGGTCCAGATGTGCAGGAACGTGAACAGGAAGAACAGGAATGTCTCCACGACGTGCATCGGCTTCCACACACTGAATGCGCGCTTCATCGCCGGGAGATGGCGATACAGGTAGCGGCCGAACACGCCGCTGATCGTCGTGAGGATCAGTAGCCAGGTCGCGAGCCCTGCGTAGCCGAAGATCGTGAGGCTCCGATAGGGAAACTGGAACGGGAACCCTGCATGGACAAGGATCCCGATCAGGCCGCCCAGGCTCAGGCCGATGTGGGCTGTGAGCCAGCGGCCCGATCCGCCCAGCTTCCGGATGTACTGGGGCACCCCGACGCGCTTGACGAGCGTGTAGCCCTGGGCCATGACGACGAACGCCAGCCCGACGTACGCGATCGTCGGGTCCGTGTTCTCGCTCCCCCGGTACGGCCGAAGCATGTTCGAGATCGAGCGCGCCATCGGGAGGGGCACGTACGTGTAGACGAGCAGGATTGCGAGCCCGCACGCGAGGACGGCGATCGTCATGCCGTACCGTTTCCAGAATCGCCGGACGTCGAACGTCCGGGCGACGGCCGTGCCTTCCATCAGGCCCTCTTCGGGGCAGGCGTCGGCTTCTTCGCGGATTTCGCACGCATCGCACGTCGGTGGATGAAGTCCCGGATTGCGAAGCCGAAGATGAACGCGAGGATGATCGAGACGGCCAGCACGAAATTGTAGGCCAGACCGGCCCCGCCCGCGCCGAGGCCGCCGTCCTCTGCGGCAGCCACCGTCGCCCACGGCACGATCTGAGCTAAGGGGGACACGATGTAGCCTACGGTCACGGTCGAGAACAATAGCCCGAGGCGTCGGAATCGGATCGAGGCGGATGCCATGGCTCGCTTCCCCTGGTCTCCCGCGTGCGCGGGAGACCTCGCCCGCACACGGGCGACGGTTCTTGAGTCTTGTGGCGCAATTTGCGGAGCGTGATTGCCACAGATGAGAACCATTGGGAGGTCAATCGATTCAGATCGAAGCCCGCGTCTTCTTCCGCGGCACGGCTTTCTTCGAGGATGTTTCCGCGTACATCTCGAGCGGCTTCTCCCGCCGCATCTTCTCGCCGGGGATCGCGACCGGATACTCCCCGGTCAGGCAGCCGAGGCACAGGTCATCGCGCGGGTGCTTGAGCGCCGTCATGAGGCCGCGCATAGAAAGGTATCCCAGCGAATCGGCGGTGATGAAGTCCGCGATCTCGGGGACCGTCTTCTGGTTCGCGATGAACTGCTCGCGTGTCTTCATGTCGATGCCGAGGAAGCACGGCGATCGGATTGGCGGGCAGCCGATTCGCACGTGGACCTCCTTCGCGCCCGCGAGCCGGAGGATCTGGACGATCTTGCGGATCGTCGTCCCGCGGACGATCGAGTCGTCGATGAGGACGATGCGCTTGTTCTTCACGGCGGACCGGATCGGGTTCAGTTTGAGCATGACGCCGACCTCGCGCTCCGTCTGCTCAGGCATGATGAACGTCCGCTCGATGTAGCGGTTCTTGATCAGACCCTCGACGACCGGGAGGTTCGCGACGGAGGCGTAGCCTTGGGCCTGGGCCCTCCCTGACTCCGGCACGGGCACGACGATGTCCGCGTCGACCGGATGCTCCCGTGCCAACTCCTGTCCGATCTTCACGCGCGCATCGTACACGAGCCGGCCGTCGAGGACGCTGTCGGGTCGTGCGAAGTACACCCACTCGAACATGCAATGCGCGGTGTGCGTCGGGTGAGGGAGGCGGAAGGATTCGAAGCCGCCGGGCCTCAGCTCGACGATCTCGCCGGGCTTCAAATCGCGGATGAATCGGTACCCGAGGGCGTCGAACACGACGCTCTCCGAGGAGATCATCATCGTTCCATCGCGCTCCCCGATGCAGAGGGGCCGGATGGCGAGCGGGTCCCGGACCGCGTAGACTGTGCCGTTGATCAGGAGGGCGAGGCTGTACGCCCCCTGGAGCCGGTTCGTGAACTCCTTCAGCGCCCGCCTTGGGTCGCCCGAGTTCACGAGCTCGTTCGCTAGGAGGCGGATGATGACCTCGCTGTCCGAGGTCGTCATGAAGGCCCAGCCCTTCCGGCTCAGGTCCTCGCGGATCTCCGAGGCGTTCACGATCTCGCCATTGTGCGCGAGCGCGACGTCCCCGTACGACGTCTTCGCAACGATGGGCTGCGCGTTCTCGATGACGCTCGAACCCGCCGTTGAGTACCGCACGTGGCCGATGCCCGACCGACCGCGGAATCCCATCAGGTCGTCCTTCGTGAAGACCTCATGCACGAGCCCCATCCCGCGCTTCGATTTCACCTCGCCATCGAAGACGGCGAGGCCCGCGGACTCCTGGCCGCGGTGCTGAAGGATCCGGAGGCCGTAGTAGAGCTCGGTGGCCACCGGCATCTCGCTCGCGCAACCGATGATGCCGCATTTCTCGCGCGGGCGGAGGTCGGAGTATTCCGACGCAGCGCCGTCCACGGACATCCTCAGTGCCTCTTCGCCCAGGAGAAATTCCTCAGCTTCTTGGTGCTCCGGTACCCGCAGGAAGAACAGTATCCCTTCTGTTTGTGGTACGAGTGGCGCCCGCAGCGCCGGCACCGGATGTGGACCGACTTCCGGCCCATCTTCCCAAGCGATGCGGTTCCCTTCGTCATCTACGCCACCTCGGCGCGTCAGGGGGAGATGTAGATCACATTGTCCCCGCGCACGATCGCGAGGTCCATCTTCCGCTGGGACTGGTTGTCCTGGGTCTCCTCCGCATTGCGGAGCACGAGGTTCATGTGCGGGTCGAACCCGTCCAGGATCCCGCGGTATCCCCGGCCTCCCTTGAGCTCGACCATGACGTTGGACGAGATCTTCTGGTTCAGTAGGGAGAGTGGCTTAATCATGGGACCACGTCCGAAGGAGAGGAGGAGCAGTACTTAAAGCTCTCGGCGATGGGCGCGCGACGTTCCTCCTAGAATGCGGCTCAGGACTCCGACTTGATGACGGGTCGTCCCTTGCCCAGGCCCGCGCCCTTCCGCGGGCTGATCAGGAAGTTGGAGCGACGGAGCACGTCCATGCCGACGATCATGTGGTATTTCATGTGCTGTCGGTCCGTGACCGCGACCTGCACCTTGCGAAGGGGATGCCCATCGAGCTCTCGGACCACGCGAAGGACGTCGCGGTCCGCGCTTCGAAGGCCGTTGGACTGGAGATCAGCGGCGTGGACATGATTTTCCGCGGGGACGACCCCGTCGTCCTCGAGGTGAACGCGTCGCCTGGGTTCCGCGGTCTCTTGGAGGCGACGAAGGTCAAATCCGCGGATGCGATTGTCGAGTACGCGATCGAGAAAGCCTCGGCCGGAGCGAAACCCAAATGACGGGAGGAACGCCTCCCGGGGGACCATGCCGGAAGAGCCGATCCCGGGTTCCCGCGTTCGAGCGACGACGAAGCAGGGCAGCCTGACGGTCGATGAGATCGCCGCGATGCAGCCGGGCGGTGCCCGGATCATGGATGAGGTGGTCGGCCGGTTCTGGGTCCTCTACTACGCCGCGAAGGCGGGCAACTGGGATCTGGCGCAGTACATGGAGAGGGAGTCGGAGAAGGCGCTCGGATTCCTGGCGACGGTCCGACCGAAGTATGCGGCGGACCTGGAGATGTTCGTGAAGGGGGACCTCGCGGCGATCGTACGAGCCCTGGATTCGAGGGACTGGACCGCCTTCGAGGCGGCCTACCGCAGCGCGGTGAACGCCTCGGATGTCTACCACGCGAAGTACAACAAAGCCTTCCTCCGGTTCCAGCTGCCGGATCATCCGCCAGAGTGGTTCGACTTGAACCCGCGATAGCCTTTTGGACCCGGCTCGCTTACGAGCCCCGCGAGAGAGGCGGGTCGTTTGAGGCGCGTGTCACTCGGGAAGAAAGGGCCGAAGGTTTCCGAGATCGGGGTCGGGATGTGGCAGGCCGGGGGAGCCGCCTGGGGCAAGGACGTCCGGGACCTCGACTGCCAGAAGGCCATGGAGCGTGCGGTCGAACTCGGGATCGATCTCGTCGACACCGCCGAAGCGTACGGCGACGGCCACTCCGAGGTGGTCGTTGGCAAGGCCGTCCGGGCGCTCGGCCGGGACAACGTGTTCGTCGCCACGAAGGTGGGCGGTGAGCATCTCCGCGCTCCGGACGTGGAGCGAGCATGCCGGGAGAGCCTGAGACGCCTCGGGCTGGAGCAGATCGACCTCTACCAGGTCCACTGGCCCAATCCCTGGAGCCTCACGCCGATCCCGGAGACGATGAAGGCGCTCGAGCGCCTCGAGCGGCAGGGCAAGATCCGGTACATCGGCGTCAGCAACTTCGCCGTTCGCGACCTCGAGGAAGCGCGGGCTGCCTTGTCCCGGACGGACATCGTCTCCGACCAGGTCCAGTACAGTCTGCTCCACCGGGAGCCCGAGGCGGGTCTCGTCTCGTACGCGAAGCGCGAGGGCATCGCCCTCCTCGCGTGGAGCCCGATCGCGAAGGGCGTCTTGGCGGGGACGTACGATGCGAAGAAGCGACCCGCGGACCCGATCCGCTCGGACAACGATTTGTTCAAACCGAAGAATCTCAGGGCAGCCGCCCCGCTCGTTTCCGCGCTCCGCAGGATCGGGAAGGCCCACCGCAAGACGCCCGCCCAGGCGGCCTTGAGGTGGCTCGCAGACCACCCCGGTGTTATTCCGATTCCCGGAGTGAAGCGCCCCGGCCAGGCGGAGGAGAACGCGGGGGCCGCCGGATGGACGCTGACCCGCACGGAGCGGGCCTTCCTCGACCGGACCTCCACGGCGGCCTTGGCTCGGCTGGACACGTTCTGAGGCATCCGCTCACTGGGGCGGCTGGGCGGGCGGGGCCCGCGGCCTCCGCCGGATCACGACCACCGCGACGATTGCCACGATGACGACGATCAGGATGACGGCCGCGTACAGGGTGTAGTCGGGGCCCTGAGGAGGCGGGGGCGGAGACGTCGTGGTCCCCGCGACGTGGAGCGTGCCCTTCATGACCGTCTGTCCGTGGAGCCCGCACGCATACGTGAAGTTCCCGGCCAGATTCGCGGCAAAGGAGAACCGCACCGCGTGGCTCCCATTGAATGTGCCCGAGACGGTGTTGCCGGACGCGGACCCGGTGTTGGCGAAGTCCACGTAGAACGTGTGGTCCACTCCGTCCGCGGAGAACAGGTCGACCGTCACGGTCTGGCCTCGGGTCACGTTCAGCGTCGGCCCCGGATAGGAGATGGAGTCGTTCTTGAGTCCCCAGCCGTTGGGTCCGCC
>JBGPGA010000140.1:0-6196 GCA_041483635.1 Thermoplasmata archaeon | reverse complement strand
TGGACGGGGGACGAGTTGTTCAGAGCCGCGGGGTTGGTCCCGTAGATGACGTGGGTGTCCGTCACGGGGAGCCCGGCCGGTCCGATGATGGACCATCCAATCGAGAAGCTCGATCCCTTCGCGACACTCGAGGGATAGTTGTTGACCGAGATAAACGGCTTGTTGAGGGCGTTGATCCCGTTCAAGGCATTGACGATGCCCCAGCCGTACTGGATGTTGTAGCCGGTGCTGCCTCGGGGCACCGCGGTCTGGTTCAGGACGTTCCACAGTTCGACGTTCGTCAATCCGGGATCTAGGGAGAGGAGGAGCGCGGCTACGCCGCTCACGAACGGCGTCGCCAGAGAGGTCCCGTCCAGTTGGTGCCAACCCCCGCTCGTGGGCGGGCAGTTCGGGCAGAGGGTGACGATCTGCTGGCCGGGCGCGCTCAGCGACAGCCCGGTCCCGTAGTTCGAGAAGGAGGCCCTCGTGTCGGTCTGAGTCACCGCGGCGACGGACACCACGTTGGGAAGCGAGGCGGGATAGTCCAGTGTCGAGCTGCCGGCGTTACCAGCGGCAGCGACGATGAGCGCCCCTTTGCTCCAGGCATAGTTGATCGCCAGCTCGATGTCCGTCGGCCCGATGAGGGTCGTGTTCGTGCCCAGGGAGAGGTTGATGACTCGCGCGCCGTGGTCGGCGGCCCACCGAATCGCGAGCGAGGTGTTGTACGAGGTCCCCTCCCCATTCGGACCGAGGGCCTCGAGGGCCATGACGCTCACCTGGGCCACGCCCGCCATGAGCTGGTTGTTGTTCGTCGCGGCCGCGATGACGCCTGCCACGCCCGTGCCGTGGTACGTATACCCGGTACTGTCCGAGTCCAGCGGATTGTTGTTGTTGAGGATGAAGTTCCAGCCGTGCGATCCATCCGTGTTGTTCCAGATGTTCGGCGCGATGTCGGGGTCCGTGTACCATACGCCCGTGTCCACGACGGCGACGATCACGTTGTGGCTTCCCAGGCCCACGTTCCACGCGCTCGGGGCATCGACCGTGTTCAGACCCCACTGGAGATTGAACAGGGGATCGTTCGGATTCAAGGAGGCGTGCAGCGGGATGTTCGTGATCACGGCGGGGGGCGCGGTGGCGGCCCGCACCACGACAGGGCCCGCGAGGGAACCCAGGACGATCAGGACCGCCGCGAGGGCAATGGCGGTCCGGGGAAAGGAACGAAGCGAGCCGACCTGCTGCAACCTTGGGGCCTCCAGGCTGCCCGTAGAGGACTTGGTGTGAGCAATGGAGCGCGGTCCCTTTTAAACCTCTGCCCTCGGTTGTCACGCGTTGACATTCATCGAACTTGCGGGCGAATGCTTTTGTTGCAGGGCGTTGTGGTCACCCCGTGTCCGCTCCTGCGATGCCGGTCGCTCTCGTCACCGGCGCCTCTTCGGGAATCGGTCGGGCGACCGCCCTCCTCCTAGCCCGCTCCGGGTACCAAGTGTTCGCTACGGTCCGGTCGGACGTCGGCGAGGAATCCCTCCGTGCCGCCGCGGGTGCGCTGCCCGTGGAGATCGTCCGCCTGGATCTCGCCGACGAGGAGGGCGTCACGCGCGTCGTCCGGGAGGTTCTTCGACGCGCGGGCCGGATCGATGCCGTCGTGAACAACGCCGGGTTCGCACAGCTCGGTGCGGTCGAGGACCTTCCTCGGGAGGTTCTGAGGCGCCAGTTCGAGGTCAACGTCTTCGGCGCGGTCCAGCTCTGTCGCGAGGTCCTGCCGGCAATGCGGGCGCAACGGTCCGGCCACATCGTGAACGTGAGCTCCCTCGCGGGCAAGGTCAGCATCCCCCTCATGGGCGCCTACTGCGCCTCGAAGTTCGCGTTGGAGGCCTTCAGCGACGCCCTCCGCGCCGAGGTGAAGCCGGGCGGCGTACGGGTCGTCCTCGTCGAGCCGGGTCCCGTGGCGACGCGCTTCAACGAGCTCGCGCGCAACGAGAGCCGTCAGATCCTCGACGCCCCGAGCGTGTTTCACTCGGTCTACGAGCGCCTGCGGCATCCCGCCGCCGAGCGCGGGGCCGCCTCGCCGGAGCGGGTCGCGCGCGTGATCCTCCACGTGGTGCGGTCCAGCCATCCGCGGTCGCGGTATCGCGTTCGGTTGCGCGAGAGCCTCGCGGCCGGGGTCGTGTCCGTCATCCCCCGTGGGGCCATGGACTGGCTCCTGATCCGCTTCATGGGCGGCCATCGTGCGGACGAGACCGAGACGACGGGTTCTTGAGCCGCGCCGTCATGGGGACGACATGCCCGGAGACGGACCGTTCGTCTGGATTCGCGACCAGTCATCCCCTCGCGGGTTCTGGCACGCCCCGGAAGGCGGGATGTGCGTTAACGCCTTCCTGTTCGTGCGGAAGGGTCCGGACATCCTCCTCGGGAAGTACGCGGATCACCCGGCCTGGGACGAGCTCGCGGGCCTCGATTCGGGGCGGCGCCAGCGGTTTGGCACCGGCTGGACGGTCCCGGGCAGTCACCTGAAGTTCGGCGAGGATCCGCGAACGGCCGCGCGTCGAATCGGCGAGGAGATTCTGCAGGTTCAAGACATGGGCTACTCGGAGCCGCGGGTCGAGACGGACACGTATCCCGCGGCCTTTGCAGGCGGCAAGACGCACTACGACATCTGGTTCTTCTTCGACGCGACGCCTCCGCCACGCTGGACGGCGAAGGCACCTCCCTGGTACACCGAGCTCGCGTGGCACGATCCGCGGACGCTCCCTGCGTCCGCGTACGCTCGCTCCCACGAGGATGTCGTGGCGCGGTGGCTCCAGAATCGAACGGGGCCGTAGTCCGGACGGACTCAGAGACGCTTCGCGAGAGCAACGAACTGGGCCGAGGCGCCGCCCAGGATCGGCTTGCCGTGCCCGAAGACCGCATTTTCGAAATGGAGCTCCGCGAGCTTCTTGATGGACTCCCGGTGCATCCGGGGATCCACGTTGTACCGGTCGTCCATGGGGTCGAGTCGCTCCTCGTTGTTCGCCGCGTCGCCCGCGATCAGGAGCGAGCGTGACTCATCGAGGAGGGAGATGCTCCCGCGGGTGTGCCCGGGCGTGTAGATGACCTTGAGGCCGTCCTGCGTCCCGCCGTCCTCCAGGATGATGTCCACGGGTGTTCCCGGGTGTCGCTGCAGCTTTGCGCCCGGCGGACCGTCATAGGTCCGTTTCTTCGAGATGAAATCGGCCTCGGTCCGAGAGGCGGCCACATTGGCCGACGAGGCGTCCTGTTTGATCCGAGCGAGCCCGCTCACATGATCCGGGTGGACATGGGTAATGAAGATCGTGGCGAGGTCCTTCGGGTGGATCCTCGCCTTGCCCAGGTAGCCGAGGATCGTCTTCGCGTCGGACTCGGAGCTCGTGTCGATCAAGATGAGCCGGTCATCGACGAGGACGTAGGTGTTCGCGTACGAATCGATGATGTGGACGCCCTTGAGGACTTCCATACCTTCCGCCTGCCGACGCGGCGAACTCGGTCCGCGGTCTTATCCCTTTCGAACTCCGGGGCCGGTTCCCGTCACCCGCCCCCTTGCCCGGGATTGCCTCGTGGCCAGGTACACCCCGCTCAGGAGGCCAATCGCGGCCATCGTCAGGGCTGCGCCGAGAAGGAACCCCGCGGCCAAGCCGAACGCGGCGAATGCCAGGCTTCCCGCCGCGAAGGCCAGGATGGCCCCGATCCAGCCCGTGGCCCCGAAGTAGGCGAGTCCCCGCCCGAGCGAAGACTTGTCGACGAGGTCGACGACGAGGGCCGATCCGATTCCGGTCGAGACGTAGGAGATGAAGGCCAGCAGGGACGCGGCGATCCAGAATTGCACGAGGGAGGACGCCACCGCGTACTCGAGGAGGCCGAGGACCCCCGCGGCATAGCAGAGCCCCATGAAGGGGAGGCGGCCCCGACGGTCCGACATCCACCCCATCAGGAACGTGAAGGGAAGCGCCACGAGTCCGCTGACCGCGACCGTGCTTGTGATCGCCTCGTTGCTGAAGGTATCCTGCATCGCAAAGGATCGGCCGAGGCCGCCGATGAACGTCCCGACGGCCGCGAAGGTCCCGCAGGCGATGAGGAGGAAGAAGGGAAGCGTCCAGCGAGGATGCGACGCAGCTCGGTCGAGGGGCACCGCCTTCGGCCGGGTCGGCACATCCCGGACGAAGAGGGCGAAGACCGGAGCGAGAAGGACCACGAGCGCGAGGATCAGCCACATCGTCGAGAATCCGAGCGCATCCGCGAGGGCCCCTACCCCGAGCCCGCCCGCGATTGAGCCGACCGGAGCCGCGAGGGCGAGGAAGCCGAGGACGCTCCCTCGCTGCCGAGGACCTGCGGAGAGCCCGGCTTGGATCGTCACGAGCGTGAGGGCCATCCCGGCGATGCCCCACGTGGAGGCTGTCAGGGCCGTAAGCTCCCAGAGAGCCGTGGCCCGCGAGGCCAGGAAGATGAGAGGTGCCGACGCGAGCCCTGCGCCGATCATGAGTCCCTTCCGGTGTCCAAACCGGTCCGCAAGATATCCCGCCGCAATCGTGCCGACGGCGAGGGCCACGTAAGATGTGGCGAGGTAGATGCCGGTCAGGAGCTTGTCCGCACCCAGGGTCGCCGCGATTTTGGGGAGGATGGGCAGGAGCCCATTTCCAATCGACCAGTTGACCAGGCTGTATCCGAACAGGATGAGGAGCTGACCCCACGAGGCCGTGCGTGGGGCCTCCCCGCTCGCTGAGGGCGAGGCCGGTGTCTCCGACTCGGAGACCGAAGGCTCCTGCTCCGGATCGGTCGGCAAGGCGGCGGGGATGGCCCGACGTCCTTTTAACGGATGGCCCCGGGCGTCCGCATCCGGCCCGCGCGTCGAGTTCTTATGGGACGACGACTTCCTGCGGCCCGGTGGTTTCTCCATGTCCTTGACGGAGGTCCTCGCGAAGGTCGAGAAGGATTCGGACCAGGCCCTCGAGACCCTGAAGGAGTACTGCCGATTCCCGACGATCTCGGCGCACAAGAAGGCACAGCCCGAGACCGCCGCGTTCGTGCAACACCTGCTGACGGAGAACGGGTTCGAGGCCCGCCAGTATCCCACGGAGGGCGGCCCGAACGTCGTGTTCGGCCAGATGATCGTGAACGAGAGGAAGCCCACGCTCCTGATGTACCAGCACTACGACGTGCAGCCGACGGACCCCCTGAACGAATGGAAGCGGGACCCCTTCGACCCGGTCATCGAGGACGGGAAGTTCTGGGCCCGCGGATGCGGGGACACGAAGGGCAACCTGATTGCGCAGGTCCTCGCGGTCCAGGCGTGGCGTGCGGTCGAGGGCGCGCCGCCGATCAACCTGAAGTTCGTCGTCGAAGGGGAGGAGGAGGTCGGCAGCCCTCACTTCCGCTCCTTCGTCGAGACCAACAAGGAGATGCTCAAGGCGGAGGGCGCGACGATCGAGGGCGGGGACCATCTCCACGACGGCACGCCGAAGATCGAGCTCGGGTGCAAGGGCACCCTGTACGTTGAACTGATCTCCCGCACCGCGAAGGTCGATCAGCACTCCATGTACGCCCCGATCGCCCCGAATCCGGGGTGGCGACTGATTCACGCGCTGAACACGCTCCGCGACCAGCGAGGTCGGGTCACGATCCCGGGATGGCTCGAGGACGCACGCAGGCCCGGCGCCCGGGAGCTGCGGTACCTCAAGGCGAGCGGGTTCAAGGCCCAGGCCCTGAAGGAGTTCTGGGGCGCGGACCAGCTCCTCGGCGGGGACAACGACTATGAGCTGCTCCGTCGCCTCGTCTACTGGCCCACGTGCACGATCTGTGGGCTCGAGAGCGGATACACGGGGGAGGGGACGAAGACAGTGAACCCGGCCGTAGCCAAGGTGAAGCTTGATTTCCGCATCCTATCGAACATGAAGTCGGACAAGCAACTCGTCAAGCTCCAGGACCACCTGAAGGCGAAAGGGTTCGGGGACATCCAGGTCGTGTACCGGGACCACATCGATCCGAGCGCGATCTCGATGACCGGGCGGGTCGTCAAGGCGTGCATGAAGGGCTCGACAGACGTCTACGGCCGCGAGCCGGACGTCTGGCCGTGGTCGCCGGGTGCGTCCGCGAACGGGTTCTTCAACGAGGTCGTCGGGGTGCCCTCCATCTCCGGACCCGGCGTCTCGTACGATGGATCGAACTACCACGCGCCCAACGAGAACATCCGCCTCACGGACTTCGT
>JBGPGA010000139.1:0-6215 GCA_041483635.1 Thermoplasmata archaeon | reverse complement strand
GCCGCCGCCTACGCCGTCCTAATCGCCGGCGTGGCATTCTTCCAGCTCACGCCGTGGGCCCTCCTGGCGCTCCTGGCCCTGCCCCTCGCCGTGAAGCCCGTCGTGGGGCTCCGGAAGGCCGGCGGCGACCCGCACGCCCTCATCCCCTCCAACGCAGCGATGATCCTGACCACCGGCGTGACGGGGGCGTTCCTCCTCGCGGGTCTCGCCATCAAGGCCTTCGTCGTTCCCTGACGCCGGGCGCGAGGGATCCGCCGCGGAATGCCTGTTTCCAAAGTGCGTGCCGTGGGAAGAGCTCCGGCAGTCTGTCCGAGACTGAGGCTAGGGACGCGAGACATTTGGTCCTTGTGACGTTATGCCCCGCTTCAACGGACGGATGCCCTACCATCGGTCTTGTTCCGTTCGAACCACAAAAACGGTGCCGGTTTTAGGTTTACCACAATATAAGGACTAGAACATGCCTGGGAGAGTGAGGTATATATCATGACAACCGAACTCAGCGGTGAAAGCGTCCTCTTCCTACGTGTGACGCCGGGCCACGTAGAGAGAGCCGTGAGCGAGCTGCAGCGCCATTCCCACGTGAAGAGCGCGGAGGCCGTGATGGGCACGTACGATGTCGCCGTGACGGGAGCGTTCCGGAGCACGGATGAGCTGCGGAAGTTCCAGTCCGAGATTGAGGCGAAGGACTTCTGCGAGGGCTCCGTGGCCCACCCGGGCTTTGAGAGCTGGCGCAGCGAGAAGGCGCGGGACGAAGCCGTGAACGGGTGGACTCTGATCCGCGCGGTCGATGTGGACCGAGCGATGCAGGAGCTCCAGAAGGTGCCCTCGGTCGAGCGGATCATCGGCACGACGGGCGAGTACAACGTCATCGCGCGGATTGGCGCGAAGGATTCGAACGCCCTTCAGGAGACCGTGATCCGAGATATCCAGAAGGTCCACGGGGTCCGGCGGACGGAGACGCGGCCGAGCCTGAAGAAGGCGTGAGACGCGTTGGGGGCCTCCAGGCCCCCTTTCCTTTTTTCTAGTGTGCATACGCTCGCGGGAACAGGAATCGAGCGAGCTGAGGCCACCCTCAGAGGTGGACCGGCCGAAACACGATGTCGGAATCGATATCCGAGGGCGGACTCTCGAGCCGATGCCTCGACATGAGAAGCGTGCCTGACAGCCCTCAATACAACACAGGCCTCTCAGTATCGGCTTTCCTCCCGTTGAACCCCTTCCTGCCAGGGTATTCGGCACATACGCCAGCAAATGGCCCAATCGGCACGCTTCACGGCCCGTCATCCGGGAACCCGTAATCCTGCCGACCGCACGTGATGGCCGCGTCATGCGGGAGGCGCGGGGCGGCTCAGGTTCGTGGGCTTCTCGAGGTAGCGGTTGAATGCGACGACCGCGATCGAGCGGCCGTACTCGAACACCTCGAGGATTCCATCGAGGATCGTCCGCAGGGGGATGATCACCTTCGGGTCGTCGTAGTCCTTGAGCATCATCTTCATGATGTCGCGCTCACGGCTCACGATAGCCTCCTGGTGCCGGATCGCCTCGTTCGCCTGCTTGATGTCCCTCGACAGGAGGCCACCGATCGCCTTGGTGTAGACTTGGGCGACCGCGTCGGAGAGCTCTTTAAGTCCCTTCGCAAGAGATGGGCTGATTTCAAGTTTCATGTCCAAGAGCATGAGGACCGATCGAGCAATCGTTTCACCCCAGTCCGCGACGGCTTCCAAATCCCGGTCGACGAGACGGTACTGAATGACCTCGAGACGGGAGCGCATGCCGAGCAGCTCGACGAGGGCCTCGTCGACCTGGGCGCTCAGGACGAGGCGGAGGATGAGCCAGTACATCATGTCCGCGTCGTCCTCGCGCTTGATCGCGTCCTCGGCGAGGCGGCGGTCGCCCGTGACGAGGGCCTCGATCGCCTCCTCGAGCATCGTGGCCCCGAGGTTGTACAGCCTCTTGACGAGGGCGTCGAGCGGGTAGTTGGCGGGGTCGATGGAACATTGCAGAGTGATCCGGCTGCTCGTCTCCTCGATGATGCCGAGCCCCATGAGCTTCTTCGAGGTCCGGCGAACCTCCTCGATGTGCTCGCTCCGGAGGCGCGTCGCGCTGCGGACGATGATCTTCTGGCGGCCGAGGACGTAGTTGCCGACGACGATTCGTTCCAGGAGCCCGGGCTCGTCGCACAGGTCCGCGTCGATCACGTACGCCTCCGACTTCCGCTTCCGCTGCTCCATCGCGGGGCCGGGCAGGATCCGAAGAGAGTCGCCCTCCTCGACGATGAAGACCTGCTCCCCCTTCTTCAGGTTCCGCTGGGTGACCCACGCCTTCGGGAGGGAAATGGTGAGCGTCGCGGCGCCTACCTTCTGGATCTTCCGGCTCTCCATGGCTAACTCCCTGGACGGTGGAACGAAGCGATGGGGACCACCCGTGCGCACGAATATACCTTTTGAGGAACCTAATCCCGCTTTTCGACCGTCCAAGAACGCAAGAGGGAGTCCGCCAAGGGTCCTCATCGAGGTCTCTAGATTCGTGGAGGTGAGGTCGGAAAGAGACGCAGCGGGGTGGGTTCGGCAAGAGTCGTAAGTTAGGCACTCCAACCGTTGATGACATGTGCCTGGAAGCCGCTATTCGGCACTAAGCTCCAAAACCGAATTCCTCTCCCGTTGAGCTCCATTCTCGCGAGGCATTCGGGACAGATGCCGGTCGACCGAGCGAACAGCCGGTGCTTCCCAGACACCATGTCGAGGGCAGCGGCCCCGCCGGGGACTTAGCGCGCATGTCTCCCGGCCTCAGGATCGCCCCGGGGGAAGGGCGACCCCGCGGGATGGGCGCGTCAGCGTACTTCGTCGACGTCGGAGGAGCCGGGGAGCTTCACGGCCCCCGTGTAGACGTCCTCGCCGAGGAGGGACTTCGACTTGACGCCCGTGATCACGAGCAGGACCTGGACCGTGTTCGCGAGGTCCGGCTCCACGGAGCAGCCCCAGATGATCCGGGCCTGCGGGTTGACCTTCTGGCCGACGAGCTCCGCCGCCTTCTCCGCCTCGGAGACAGTCAGGTCGGGCCCGCCGACCACGCGGACGAGAGCACCTCGGGCGTGGCTCAGGTCCACCTCGCCCAGGAGCGGGCTCTCGAGGGCCTCCTTGACCGCGTGGTCCACGCGATCCCGCTCCTCGTCGCTCTCGCCGATCCCGATCATCGCGACGCCGCCGCCCTTCATGATCGTCATGAGGTCGGCGTAGTCGAGGTTCACGAGCCCGGGCTTCGTGATGATCTCCGTGAGGCCCTTGAGGGACTGCATGAGGATCTCGTCGGCCACCTTGAAGGCGGCGTTGATGGGCAGGCGCGGCACCAGTTCGAGGAGCTTGTCGTTGTAGATGACGATCGTCGTGTCGCAGAACTTGCGGAGCTTGTCGAGGCCCGCCTCCGCGTTCTCCATGCGGATCCGGCCCTCGGACGTGAAGGGCATCGTGACGACGCCCATGGTCAGGGCGCCTTCGCCCTTCGCGACGTGGGCGACGTAATGGGCCACCCCGGTGCCCGTGCCGCCGCCCATGCCGGCGGTGATGAAGACCATGTGGGCGCCGCGGAGGAAGCCGCGGATCTCCTCCTCGTTCTCGTGGGCGGCCTGCTCGCCGACCTCCGGAAGGGCACCGGCACCGAGGCCCTTGGTGAGCCTCTTACCAATCAGGATCTTCTTGGGCGCGTGGACGGACAGGAGGTGCTTCGCGTCCGTGTTGACCGCGCACAGCTGAGCACCCGTGACCCCGGCCTCGCTGCAGCGGTCGATCGTGTTCGAGCCACCGCCGCCGCACCCGACGATTTTGATCGACACGTTCAGTGACTTGACGATTTGCTCGATCTCTTGATCCTCGGCGGCCTTCGTCCCAGCGGCCTTGGCCTGTTCCGTAGCCGCCTTCTCCTTCTCTTCCTGCTCTTGGGCCTCTTGGTGCCGAGCGAGGGCCTCGTTAAGAAGCGACTTCATCGAACCATCCCATCCTCGTGTCTCCGGCGATCTGGCGAAACGTAGGATATCCGTTCCGACGCTTTCTCCGTTTTGTCAACTCGGCCAATCCATGCAATGGGAGGGCGCCCTCCGTGGAACCCCCATGGGCTCGAATTCGATGAGGTGCATACTCAGTGGAGGGGTTCGAATCCGACCGGACCCATCTCCACACGGGGTAATACCAATTAGCTTCCAGCTTGCCGCTTGGGGCAACGGGGCGGGTCCCCTTCCCCAGGCCAAGGAAAAACGGGAGGCGACCGGCGGTGGCTGTCGCCGTTGACAAGCCCGGCAGCCTCGCCGTGGAGGGATGTCTGTAGTGGGACGGATGCCACTGAAGCGTAGAGCCCTTTGCTGCTGCCCGAGGTGCTTCCGGAATGACAACTCATTTTCGGTGCAGGTCTCGGACAAGCCAGACGCAAACGTTGATTCGGCAGCTGTCGAGTGAAAGCCGTGAACCAGAGCAGGGGGAGGAGGCCTGAGAGATGTTCATCTTGTTCGGACTTGATTGGCAGGAGGGAGAAGCTAAGACCCTCGGGCCCCCGAAAGGGGTAATGCCGTGCAGGCGCAAAGCGTTGACGGTTGAGATCCCGTCCTGACTCCCGGAACGCGGTGCGACTCAGACGGATGAGAGGTCGCCAAAACTGGAGTGAAGATACGTGCGCGGCCGTTGTGTAGGTCCAGCCAAGACAATGTGATCCTGACCCATTCGTCGTTTCCGATGATACATCGGGAATCTTCAGCCAACGGGGAGACAACGTTGGCGCGTTTCCAAGAAGGATGGGGCCGAACCAATGGTTGAAATCCTCTCCTGACATCCTGGCGGCCCGTCAGATGATAGAACTGTCAGATGATGACATAAGGGATTTCACAACCGGAGCCGGAATCCTGGGAACCGGAGGCGGGGGTGATCCGACTAAGGGCGCTGAGCTCTTGCTAGACGACCGGAGGTCGGGGCGACGCCTCAGGTTAGCCGGAATTGAGGAACTTGGCAATGGGAGCGGAGTGGTCGTCGTCCCTTATCTCGTCGGCTCCATTGCGCAATCCCGTTCTCAGCAGGACCAAGTATCTGATTTGATCAAGATTGCGGTACGGACCTATGAAAGTGAATTCAATGTGCGAGTGCTCGGGACTGTGCCAACGGAAGTAGGCGGACTCAATTCAGCGATTGCTCTTCATGCCGCTGCCTATATCGACATTCCAATGGTCGACGCAGACATGGTCGGCAGAGCCGCTCCGGAAACCTGTCACACAGTGCTGAACATCGTGGGGTTGCCATTGATCCCAGCCGTAGTAGCTGCCGGGCCCGACAACGTGATTCTCCTCAAGAATGACATGAGTCCTGTCGAGTATGAATCATCGATTAGGAATCTGAGCGCGAAGGCAAACGGATACGTCGCCGTGGTGGACTCAGCTTGTCGCCCAAGCGCTGTTCAAGACATCTTGATTCGCGGCACAATGAGCAAGGCCCTCGCCCTGGGACGCCTGAGAAGAGAGGCTGTCCAAAAGGGACAGGACCCGATTCCAGTCATCGAACGCGAGCTTGGAGGCAGACTCTTGTTTCGCGGGATCGTATCCGATTTGAGCACCAGAAACGAAGGCGGTTTCTTGAGGGGCAAAGTGGTCCTCTCTGGAACTAGGGAGTGGGGTGGACGAGAATTCTCGAGTCTGATCATCAACGAACACATCATGGCATGGTCCGACGGACGACCCGTGGTCATGCCGCCTGACTGCCTCGCTTTCCTAACTGACGAGGGGCTTCCGGTCATGAACAATGCACTCGAGATTGGCGCGCAAGTCAACGTCCTAGCCTGGAAGTCACCAGCTCTCTGGCGGAGCGAAAAGGGGCTGGAGTTGTTCGGACCGAGGCACTTCGGCCTGGATTACGACTACGTTCCAGTTGAGAATCTCGCCGCGAAGTGAGCTTCAACGCGCCTAGACCCCGACGAGATAATGCAGCGGTCCATCACGACATTGCTCTACCGTTCGACAGCTTAATATCCGGGCACAAAGACTCCGGCTCCATTCTCCTGGAAACTCGAAACGTTGTGAAGACCTTCGGAGGCTTGAGAGCGGTTGATGACGTCTCTCTCCAAGTCGAAGAGGGCGACCTCGTCGGTTTGATCGGCTCCAACGGGAGTGGCAAGACCACCCTGTTCAATCTGATTTCCGGCCTGCACAAGCCGACCTCCGGGGAGATCTACTTCAGAGGGGAACG
>JBGPGA010000138.1:0-6237 GCA_041483635.1 Thermoplasmata archaeon | reverse complement strand
GCGCGGTGGCTCGAGGCGCTCGTGCCCCTGTTCATTCGTGTCGGAACCCGCCTGCGAACCGTGCGTCATGCGTTCAAGGTTGTGACGTGAAACGGCGTCGGCTGCCGGAGCGTGAGATGACCCCGCTACGACCTGGCCGAGGCGAAAAATCGAGTGCAGGCCCTACGCGAGGCCCACCGCGTGCTACGTCCGAACGGGACTCGGGTGGCTGTTGGCATCTCCCGTTTCACGTCGATACTGGATGGAACTGGCAGGGGTTCGCGTGACTGTGGCGGGTTCGCAAGGCTCGGTGGTCCTGACGCGCGGATCGGGACGGACGTCACGCGTACGCCATCGTGAGCCCTCGGCGATCCACCAACCTGCGGAACTCCTCGTCCACAACGTGCCGTTTCCTCTCGAGGGAGGGATCCAGAAACTTAAGCGAGGTGGAGGCGCTGTGTACGGGGCCCTGCATGGGGATGCGGATGCCGGCGCGCACGTCTACCTTGGGCAGGGAGATTCCCCCGGACGTTTCGTCGAGGACCTTCCGGAGCCTTGCAAGGCTAACCTCCACAATCGCGAAGATACCCGCCTGCTGCTCGAGGAGTCCGGGAAGCTGTTTGGGGACGGAAGAAGCGAGGTGCGCACCGACCCCCGCGGCCTCAAACGGGTTGACCTGATACTCCTTCAGCTCGTAAACCCCAACTTTCGGGTGGAAGATGTAGTAGTCTCGGGCGAAAAGCCGAGGGTCTTGCCGCACGGCAGCCTTCCATCCGTGCGGATGCTCTTCAGCCCGTGCGATGAGTTCGCGAAGTATCTCTTCTCGGGTCTTGACGTCCACGGTTAGTTACGAGGGGGCCCAAGGATATATGTCCTTCCTCGCCGCAAAGCCCGTGCCGGCGGCAGGGAGCGAGGAGTCCTCCGGGGAGCGGCCGGAGTGAGCCGCCCGAGAGTGCGTGGTTCACAGGAATCGCTTCGCCAACTCCATCCCGACTTGCCGGAACGCCTCCTCCGCGCCCTTCTCCAAAGTTCCCTCGCCGCCGAGGAAGATGGCCGCGTCATGCGGGAGGCGCTGGGCGGCTCAGGTTCGTGGGCTTCTCGAGGTACCGGTTGAATGCAACGACCGCGATCGAGTGGCCGTACTCGAACATCTCGAGGATTCCATCGAGGATCGTACGCAGGGGGATGATCACCTTCGGGTCGTCGTAGTCCTTGAGGATCATCCTCATGATTTCGCGCTCACGGTTCACGATTGCCTCCTGGTGCCGGATCGCGTCGTTCGCCTGCTTGATGTCCCTCGACAGAAGGCCGCCGATCGCCTTCGTGTAGATCTGGGTGACCGCCTCGGAGAGCTCCTTGAGTCCCTTCGCAAGAGATGGACTGACGTCAAGTTTCATGTCCAAGAGTATGAGGACCGATCGAGCGATGGTTTCACCCCAGTCCGCGACGGTCTCCAGGTCCCGGTCGATGAGACGGTACTGAATGACCTCGAGGCGCGACCGCATCCCGAGCAGCTCGACGAGGGCCTCGTCGACCTGGGCGCTCAGGACGAGGCGCAGGATGAGCCAGTACATCATGTCCGCGTCGTCCTCGCGCTTGATCGCGTCCTCGGCGAGGCGTCGGTCGCCCGTGACGAGGGCCTCGATCGCCTCCTCGAGCATCGTCGCCCCGAGGTTGTACAGGCGCTTGATGAGGGCGTCCAGGGGGTAATTAGCGGGGTCGATGGAACATTGCAGAGCGATCCGGTTGCTCGTCTCCTCGATGATCCCGAGCCCCATGAGCTTCTTCGAGGTCTTCCGGACCTCCTCGATGTGCTCGCTCCGCAGCCGCGTTGCGCTGCGGACGATGATCTTCTGGCGGCCGAGGACGTAGTTCCCGACGACGACTCGTTCCAGGAGCCCGGGCTCGTCACAGAGGTCGGCGTCGATCAAGTAGGTCTCCGACTTCCGCTTCCGCTCCTCCATCGCGGGTCCGGGCAGGATGCGGAGGGAGTCGCCCTCCTCGACGATGAAGACCTGGTCCCCCTTCTTCAGGTTCCGCTGGGTGACCCATTGTTTCGGGAGGGAAATGGTGAGGGTCGCGGCGCCTACTTTCTGGATTTTCCGGCTTTCCATACGGTCTTCCCTGTTGCGGCTGTATCCCGCAGGTCATTACGCGGGAACGTATCCCGCTTCAGCTATACAAGTACTCCACGTGCCCCATGCAGACCATCCTGCGAATACCGCGGCTCTCGGCTCCACGAGGCTGGGCACCCTTCCCTCCCCGCAATCCGGAGGTCGTCCGGTTCCAGCGGCTCGCCAAGGAGAAGGGCAAGCAGCCGGATCCTCAGGCGCGGTGGCCCGGTCCAGCATCCGAGCGCAGTCCGAGGAATCTTCCGTGGATCCAGAGAGAATGACAAGGCCGGAGTCCGCCTCGTTCACAGGGAGAAAGGCGCCCGCATGCCCGGCTTCGGCGCACGTCCGCCAGACCCGGCGTACCGCTTCGCAAGCCCCCTCGCGAAGGCCAGGCGACTCCGGAGCGTCACCTCCGTTACGCCGCTGACCTTCGCAATCTCGTTCTGGTGCCTGCGCTCGTCGCAGGACTCGGCCGCCAGGTAGATGGCTGTGGCTGCGGTCCCCACAGGCGACATGGACCTCCCGATTCCGGTGCGGTCCCACTCCTTGAGGATGCGCATCGCCTCGGACTGCGACCGATGGCTGAGCCTTAGTTCCGCGCAGAAACGGCCCACGTAGTCTTGGGGCCGCGGGAGCGGCACGGCCCGGACCGTCCGGGACCGGACGAGATCCCGGTAGTGCCGGGCGATCGTCTTCCTCTGGATTCCCGTTACGCGCTCGATCTCGCCCAGGGTGCGCGGGACGCCGTCGACCCGGCAGGCCGCGTAGACTGCCGCGGCGACCACGGCTGCCATGGAGCGGCCCCGCGCGACCCCGCTCTCGATCGCCTTCCGGCAGATGAGGCCCGCCTCGTCCTTGACGGTGCTCGGGAGGCCCAGGTGGGAGGCGATCCGGTCCACCGCACGTGCCATCGCCGCGGAGCTCCGTTCCCCGCGTCCATACTGTGCGGTGGTCGCCTGGAGCCTACGTAGGCGGTAGAAGACCTTCCGGGCCCGCTCCGGGATCGGGTGGCCCCGGATGTCCCGGGTCGGGTACGGGACGACGGTCGTCAGACCCGAGGCGCCCGTCAGGGCCTTCCGCGGCGGTCCCGTGCGCGCGAGTCGCTCCGCCTCTTCCATGGAGTAGGCGATCCGTTCGGGTCCCGGGTCGATCACGCGCTCCGTGAGGACGAGGCCGCAGGCTGCGCAGACCACCTCACCGCGCTCGTAGTCCCGGACGAGGTGGGCGCTGCCGCACTCCGGGCAGACGCGTTCCTCCTCGGCCGTGGACCGAGCGTCCGTTGCGCCAGGCATCCCCATCCTCCATGGACCGCCTACGATCCACTCCTGATATACCTAGCGAGCCACGGCTCTTAATAACGATGGTGTAGGGAGCGCGGACGCCCTCCCGGACGGATGCCCAACCATCGGTCTTGTTCCGCTCGAACCATAAAGACGGTGCCGGTTTTAGGTTTACCACAACATACGTGCGAGAAGGCGCCTGGGAAACTGGGGTATACATCATGACAACCGAACTCAGTGGTGAAAGCGTGCTCTTCCTCCGTGTGACGCCGGGCCACGTAGAGAGAGCCGTGAGCGAGCTGCAGCGCGATTCCCACGTGAAGAGCGCGGAGGCCGTGCTGGGCACGTACGATGTCGCCGTGACGGGGGCGTTCCGGAACACGGAGGAGCTGCGGAAGTTCCAGTCCGAGATCGAGGCGAAGGACTTCTGCGAGGGCTCCGCCGCGCATCCAGGCTTCGAGAACTGGCACCGCAAGGAGGAGGCCGAGGAACCCGTCAATGGCTGGACCCTGATCCGAGCCGTGGACGCGCAGCGGGCCATGCAGGAGCTCCAGGAAGTGCCGTCGGTCCAGCGGATCAACGGGACGACGGGCGAGTACAACGTCATCGCGCGCATCGGCGCGAAGGATTCGAACTCCCTTCAGGAGACCGTGATCCGAGATATCCAAAAGGTCCAAGGCGTCCGCCGGACGGAGACGCGGCCGAGCCTGAGGAAGGCGTGAACGGTGGAGGGCTTCCGGCCCTCCCCTTTCGTTTTCCGTTTGTGGATGAACGGATGCCGTTGAACGACTCGATGGGGACTGCGCCTTGGCCTATCGCGCCTTTTCGACCACGAACCGCTTGCCGTCGATGCGGATCCGCCCTCGTTCCCCGCCCACGACGGGGCCTCGTGATATCGTCCGGGCATAGCCCTTCCGGCCGCTCGGGGGCGAACGGGGACGGGGGACTCTTTCGGCCTCGCGGCGGAAGACGAGATCACGAGCACGGTGCTATTCAAATGCTACTGTTTGCGTTTCAGCACTCATAGAGGTCGTCACACCGTTAGGTCGGCTGACCCTCTTCTCATCACAAACGCGCGCGATGGATGGCCCTGCCCGTAGAAAACGCTTCCCGAGGCCGCAGGTCCTCGGTCTCAGCGAATTAAACTCGCAGCGCAAGCTATTTGACGTGCGAATCGCGTCCCGCGAGCGATGGAAGTTCCCCCGGGACGAGTGGAACGCATCGCCGACGGCGGGACCGAGTCGGTCCGGGCGATCCTGGCGGACCTCCGGGCCTCCAAGTTCAACGGGATCCTCAAGACGTCCGTCTTCCGCGGGGATGTGCCGTCCCAGGGCCTCCTTGTCTTCCGCAACGGCGACGGCGTCCTGGCCGAACATCGGTCAGCCCAAGACGTCGCGGGAGGGGCGGCGGTCCCCGAAATCCTCCGAGATGCATCGAGCGAGCGCGCCCAGATCGAGGTCCGCACGTACGACTACGGCCACTCGTCGATCAGCGTGGAGCAGCTCCAGAAGAGCTATCCCCGGGCCGCGATCGAGGGCCTGGGGGAGCCGGATCCACTCCTCGCCCAGATCGTCGCAGAAACCACCCAGGAGCGCGAGGCCTACATGCGGGACCTCACCTCGCGCCGGGAGCAGGAGAAACGGCTGATCGACAAGGAGGAAGAGCTCTACCGTCGCAAGTGGGACCTGGAGCAGGAGTACCAGCGGTCCGCGGTGCGGCAGCGGGAGCTCGAACAGTTGCGGGCGGAGCTCTCGGCCGTCAAGGAGGCGAGCGGGATGCTCATGAGCCGCCTCGAGGAGCGCCGCAGCCAGGCCGACGTCGAGATCGAATCCCAGAAGAAGATCCTGGGTATCGAGGCCGAGAGGGCGCGCGCCGAGGCGGAAGCCCAGCGGAAGGCGCTCGCGGAGCACGAGGCGAAATTGGGCGAGCGGGAGCGCGAGATCACCGCGCGGGAGAATCTCCTGTCAGACCGCCTCGTCTCCCTCGAGGGCCGCGCGACCTCGTTCGAAGGGGAGCGCAAGCAACTCAATGACATGTACACGGACCTCCAGAAGGAGCTGGACAAGATCGCGGGGGCGCGTCGGGCCTTTGACGAGCGCATCGCAGAGGCCGAGAAGCGCGAACGGGAGCTGACCCTCCGCGAACAGACGACCCGGGAGTGGGAGGCCCAGATGAAGGAGCACGACGCCTCGCTCGCGAATCGCGAGACGGACCTCGCGGAGCGCGAGAAGGCTATCGGCGAGAAGCTCACGGACCTTGGGACCCGGGAAACGCGCCAGGCGGATCGAGCGACGGAGCTCGAGCGCAAAGCGGCCGAGGTCGAGACGCGAGACGAGACCCTGGAGGACCGCCGCGAGGAGCTCGCGCGGGCGACGAAGAAGCTCGAGAAGCTCACGAAGGACCTCGCCGCGAAGGACAAGAAGGTCGCCGAGGAGGAACGGGAGGCGCGGGAACGCCAGGTCGAACTCCGCCGTGGACAGCGGGACGTGGCCACGCGTTCGAAGGACCTCGAGCGCCGCGAACGGGGGGTCGCCGCCCTCGAGGAGGAGCTGGAGGTCCAGCGATCCCGGATGAAGGATCAGGCTCTCAAGTTGATCCGGGCCGAGAAGGCCGCCCAGGAGCGCCTGGCAGATCTAGAGACGGCCGAACGCGAGCAGGCACGCCGCGAGACCGCCCTTACCCGTCGGGAGGCCGCCGTCGGGAAACGGGAGAAGGGCTCCGAGGCGGACGGAGCCCGCCTCCTGGAACGGGAGGACGCCCTCGAGGTCGCGGAGGAGGACCTGAAGAACCGCGCCTCCGCGGCGCAGGAGGACGTTCGCGCGCAGCGCACGGAACTGGACCGTCGCGAACGCGAGGCCGCGGCG
>JBGPGA010000137.1:0-6310 GCA_041483635.1 Thermoplasmata archaeon | reverse complement strand
GTGGACTCGATCGTCGGCCACGTGAGGCCGGAAACCCTGGTGATCACCCTGGCGGCAGGCGTCCGGACGGCTTTCGTGGAGAAGGTCCTCCAGCACCGGGGCCATGTCGTCCGGATGATGCCGAACCTCGCGTGCGGGGTCGGAGAAGGGGCCACCGCCTTCGCCCTCGGATCCACCGCGACGGATGCGGACGCCGTGCGCGTCGAGGAGCTGATGGGCTCGCTCGGGCGCGTCACGAAGGTCGAGGAGAAACATCTCGACGCGGTCACGGGGCTCAGCGGAAGCGGGCCGGGATTCATGGCGGCCCTCGCCCAAGCGATGATCGACGGCGGGGTGCGATCCGGCCTGCCCAAGGACGTCGCGTTCAAGCTCGCGCTCCAGACGATGAAGGGCACCGCGGAACTCCTCCTCTCCGACGGTCTCGACCCGGAGAAGCTCTTCCAGATGGTCGCGACGCCGGGCGGGACGACCGCCGCGGGATGGCATGTGATGCAAAGCCGCGGCGTGCCGCAGGCCATCTCGGACGGGATCGTCGCGGCCTCCAAGCGGGCCGAGGAACTCGCCGAGGAAGCGGCGAGCCTCCACAAGTAAGGTGTTCAAGGTGCCACCGAGACCACCTAGGCCGCGGGTGGCCTACCAGGGTGAGCGGGGTGCCTACAGCGAGGACGCCGTGGTCGCGGTCTTCGGGGAGCGCGCGACCCCGCTCCCCTGCCGCGAGTTTCAGGACGCGTTCGATGCCGTCGACACGGGGAACGCCACACACGCGGTCCTCCCCGTCGAGAACTCAATCGAGGGGACCGTAGCCCAGGTGAACGACCTGCTCCTCGAGCACGATCTCACCGTCACGGGCGAGGCGATCGTGACGGTGGACCACTGCCTGATCGGGAATCCGAAATCGCGGATCGGGGGGATCCGGTCGGTCTATAGCCATCCCCAGGCGCTCGGACAGTGCCGACGGTTCCTAGCACGGCATCCGGACTGGCGACAGATCCCGTTCTATGACACCGCGGGCAGCGTCAAGATGATCAAGGAACGGGGCCGGACTGACGAAGCGGCCATCGCAAGCCGCCGCAGCGCGACGATCTACTCCATGCGGGTCCTGACGGACGGCGTTCAGACCGATCGCGAGAACTTCACTCGCTTCTTCGTCCTCGAGAAGCTCCCGAGGGAGATCCCGGCCGCGGACAAGACATCCATCGCATTCGTCGCGAAGAACGTCCCTGGTTCCCTCCACGCATGCCTGGGCGAGTTCGCTCGCCGGGGAATCAACCTCACGAAACTCGAATCCCGTCCGCGGCGAGCGCGTCCGTGGAACTACGTGTTCTATGCGGACCTCGAAGGCAGCATGGAGGATCCGGCCATTCGCGAGGCCGTCGGCGCCCTCGTGACGACCGCGGGTTTCGTGAAGGTGTTCGGATCGTACCGGCACGCGCGCACGCCGTCCGCGGGCCGCGCAGGATCTGGATGAACCTCAGTCGCAGACGGCACCCTTCGCGGCGGTCCCCACGAGCTTCGCATACTTGGCGAGCGCGCCGCTCGTGTATCGGGCGGGAGGCCGCCGCCACCTCCTGCGCCGCAAGTCGAGCTCCTTCTTCGTGAGGCGGACCGCGATTGCGCGCTTGGGTACGTCCACCTCGATGGAATCCTCGTCCCGGACCAGGGCCAGCGGCCCCCCGTCCCAGGCCTCCGGAGCCACGTGCCCCACCATGAGGCCTCTCGTCGCCCCGGAGAACCGTCCGTCCGTGGCCAGGGCAACCTGATCGCCGAGTCCCTGCCCCACGAGGATCGCGGTGATCGCGAGCATCTCCCGCATCCCAGGTCCGCCCCTCGGGCCTTCGTAGCGGATGACCACGACATCTCCAGGGCGAATCCGCCGCTTCTCGGCGGCATTGAGCGCGGCTTGCTCTCCGTCGAACACCCGGGCGGGGCCCTTGTGCGCGAGGTGCGTGACTCCCGCCGTTTTGACGACCGCTCCGTCCGGTGCGAGGTTTCCCTTCAGGATCGCGAGCGTCCCGGTCGGGCTGATCGGGTCGCGGATCGGGCGGACGATGTCTCCGGGAATCTCGCGAGAGACATCGCGGAGCCGGTCGGCGAGCGTCTCGCCGGTCACCGTGGTGCAGTCCGGGTGGAGCTTCTTCGCCTCGAGCAAGCGCTTCATCACAACGGGGACGCCGCCCGCCCGGTGCAGGTCGGCCATGACATACTTCCCCCCGGGCTTGAGGCTCGCGATATGCGGCGTCTTCCGGGAAATCCGGTCGAACTCATCGATCGTCAGCTTGACGCGGGCCTCGTGCGCAATCGCGAGGAGGTGGAGGACCGCGTTCGTGGAACCTCCCATCGCCGCGTCGACCGTGATCGCGTTCTCGAAGGCTTCGTGGGTAAGGACGTCGCGCGGCCGGATGCCGAGCTCGAGGGACTTCATCACGGCATAGCCGACGAGCTCGGAGTGCGTCTCGCGCGCAGGGTGCACGGCAGGAATCGCCGCATCGCCCGCAACCGTCATCCCGAGCACCTCGGCGCAGCTCGCCATCGTGTTCGCGGTGAAGAGACCGGCACAGGTCCCCGCACCGGGGAACGCGCAGCGTTCGATCCCCGCGAGGTCGTCCGCGCTCATTCGCCCCGCCTCGAACGCGCCGACCGCCTCGAACATGTCTTGGATCGTGACGTCCCGTCCCTGGAAACGACCCGCGAGGGCGGGCCCTCCGTACGTGAAGACGGCGGGGAGGTTCAGGCGGGCGATCGCCATGAGCGATCCGGGGATCGTCTTGTCGCAGCCCGCGCATGTGACGAGCGCATCGTATCGGTGGGCGTGCATCACGAGCTCGATCGAGTCCGCGATGACCTCGCGGCTCACGAGGGACGCGCGCATCCCCTCGTGGCCCATCGCGATGCCATCGGAGATCGCGATCGTCGGGAACTCGCGAGGAGTCCCGCCGGCCGCGTGCACGGCCTCCTTGACTCGCTTCGTGACGCGGTCGAGATTGAGCTGGCAGGGCGTGACCTCGCTCCAGGTGTTCGCGACGCCGATGAAGGGACGCGCGAGATCCGCATCCGTCAGGCCCATCGCCCGCAGCATGGACCGCGCCGGCGCACGCTGAGGTCCCTCCGTGACCTCCCAGCTGCGAATCTTGAGGCCCGCGCGTTCCTTCTTCGCCATGGATGTCTCCTCTCGCCCCGAATCACTTCGAACGCAAATGGATGTCGATGAGGTCCCGCACGATGGCCGCGGCGGTCTGGGGCCCGCCCGCCCCCTTCCCGATGAGCGTCACCGACCCCACGTTCTCCGTCTCGTACGTGACCGCGTTGAGGCTCCCCGCGACGTTCAGGACGTCGTCGTGCGGGAGCGACTCCGGGCCGACGCTCGCGCGGTTCCCGTCGAAACGGGCCACGAGCTTGATCACCTGACCCCGGGCGCGGGTGCGTTCCACGTCGGCATGGGTGACACCCCGGATCCCCTGTGTCGAGACGTCCGTCACGTGGAGATGGGCGCCCATGACCCAGTTGGCCAGGATCGTGAGCTTGATCGCCGCGTCCGTGCCCTCGACGTCGTACGCGGGGTTCGCCTCTGCATACCCGAGGCGCTGGGCCTCCGCCAAGGCCTCGTCGAACTCAAGGCCATCCCCTATCCTCGTCAGGATGTAGTTCGTCGTCCCGTTCAGAATCCCGGCAATCGAGACGACGGGTTCCCCGCGAAGGCTCAGGCGGGCGAGGTCCAACATCGGCGTGCCTCCGCCCACGGTGCCGCTGAAGCGCAGGAGGTTGCCATGCTCCCGAGCGAGCGACGTGAGATGGTCCATCGCGAGGACGATCGGCCCCTTGTTCGCCGTGACCACATGACGGCCCGCCTTGAGCGCGCCGCGGATGTGGGACAGGGCTGGCTCGCCGTCCACGATGTTCGTTGGCGTCACCTCGACGATCGTGTCTGCTTCGACCGTGTGGATGATCTCGAGCGCGCGTCGTCCCGGACGGAAGCGTGGCTGGAGGGACGCCAGACCGTCCTTGGATCGCATCGCTTTCAGAAGGGCCCCGGGTTCGATTCCTCCCGGGTGCACGACGGCGCCGCTCGTGTCGAGGGCGGCGACAATCTTGATGCGGAGGCCGTATTGGTCCACGAGCCGCGGAGCCTGGGCCTCGAGATGACCGAGGAGCCCCTGACCAAGGGACCCGAGGCCCACGAGGATGATCCTCACCGGCGGCCCCCCAGGGCGGCCAGGATCGATGCCACGCTCGGGTCCGCGATCGCGGTTTCAACGCGTTCGCGCAGGGCGGCCTCCGGATCCTTGAGGCCGTGGCCCGTCCCGATGCAGACGACCGTCGCTCCGGCCGCGAACGTCCCCTCCTTCGCGAGACGCATCGCGCCCGCCACGCTCGCGGCGCTCGCGGGCTCGACGAAGATTCCCTCCTCACGCGCGAGCCGGCGCTGTGCATCGACGATGATCTGGTCCGGAAGACGCAACGCGAGCCCACGAGATTCGCGAATCGCGCGGACGGTCTTGCGCCAGTTCGCGGGGTTCCCGATGCGGATCGCGCTCGCGACGGTCTCCGGCTTCGCGACGGGAACGATCTCCTTGCGGTCCGCGAGAATCGCGTCCGCGATGGGCGCGGCCCCTTCGGCCTGAACGGCGACGAGCCGCGGGAGCCGATCCGTCGCCCCGAGCGTCTGGAGTTCCTGGAATCCCTTCCAGTAGGCCGCCAGGTTGCCCCCGTTGCCTACCGGGCAGACGAGCCAGTCCGGGACCCGTCCGCCGAGTTGCTCGAAGACCTCGAAAGCTGCGGTCTTCTGGCCCTCGATGCGGAACGGGTTGATCGAGTTTAGCAAATACGCATCGAGTCGCTGCGCGGCCTCGACGACGAGGCGCATCGCGTCATCGAACGTGCCCCGCAACCCGACGACCTTGGCCCCCTCGAAATAGGCCTGAGCGAGCTTCCCCTGGGCCACCCCGCCCTCCGGGACGAGGACGATGCATTCGAGGCGTGCTCGCGCCGCGTACGCCGCGAGGGAGGCCGCCGTGTTCCCGGTCGACGCGCAGATGACCCGCTTCCGCCTGAGGTGGACGGCCTCCGTGACGCCGACCGTCATCCCGCGGTCCTTGAACGAGCCCGTCGGGTTCTGACCCTCGTTCTTCACGAAGGCCGAGACACCCTCGGCGGACACGAGGGAGAGCGGGAGGAGGCCCGTCCCCCCTTCCCCGAGACTGACCCGGTCCTCGTACGGCACGGGAAGCAGTTCGCGGTAGCGCCAGACGCCCGGAGGGCGGTCCCGCCACGCGGCGCCGATCGAGGCGTGCGACCATCCGGTGAGATCGAGCGTGAGCTGGAGGCCCTCCCCGCAGTTCGTGCACTGGAGGAGATCCTCACGCCCGGGGAACGTCGAGCCGCAACGAACGCACTCGAGCGTGGCCCCCAATCCATCCTCCGTCCTTCAGGTGAACATGCGGCGCACGTCCCGGCCGACCTGCTCGAGCCGGGAGTCGGGCTCCTGCTTTCGGGCCTTCGTGAGCGTGGGCATGCCCTTCTCGTACTCCGAACGCCAGTCCCGGGCAAACGCGCCCGACTTGATATCCTTAAGCAAGGCCTCCATGTTCCTCCGGACGCGGTCGTCGATGACCCGGGGCCCGCGCGTGCGGCCTCCGTATTCCGCCGTGTTCGAGACGTTGGCCCACATGTTCTCGATCCCGCCCGCTTGGACGAGGTCGACGATCATCTTGAGCTCGTGGAGGACCTCGAAGTAGGCGAGCTCGGGTTGGTAGCCCGCGTCGACGAGGACGCCGAACGACGTCTTGATCAGCTCGGCCATGCCCCCGCAGAGGTCCGCCTGCTCGCCGAAGAGGTCCGTCTCCGTCTCTTCGGTGAACGTCGTCTCGATCACGCCGACCTTTGTGGACCCGATCGCCTTGCCGATGGCGAGGGCGGTGTCCCGTGCGTGGCCCGACGCATCCTGATGGATGGCGAGCAGGGCCGGCACGCCGGAGCCGCGGAGGAAGTTCGAGCGCACCGCGGCGCCCGGGGCCTTCGGGGCGATCATGATCACATCGAGGTCCTTCCGCGGCGCAATCGTCCCGAACCGGATATTGAACCCGTGCGCGAACTCGAGGGTCGAACCTTTCCGGAGCTTCGGGGCCACGTCCTTCGCGTAGACCTCGGGCTGAACCTCGTCCGGGATGAGCATCATGGTCACGTGTGCGGAGGCCACCGCATCCGGGACCTCGGCGACCTCGAGCCCATCCTTCCCCGCCGCCTTCCAGGATGCGCCCTTCGCGCGTGCGCCGACGACGACCTCCACGCCGCTGTCGTGCAGGTTGAGCGCCTG
>JBGPGA010000136.1:0-6326 GCA_041483635.1 Thermoplasmata archaeon | reverse complement strand
GTAGTCGCTGACCCAGACGACGACGCCCGTCGTCGAGTTGTTCGCGGTCCAGTAGGCCGACCCCCACAGGACGTACTGAGAGGCGACGGACGGTCCCTGCGACGTGAGCCCCCCGATCCCGAAGGCGGCGCCCAGGATCGCGAGGAGCGTGAGCCCCGAGATGATCCACACCTTGAGCCCGCGTGCGTTCGCCCGGAGGTCCCGCGACGCGACGATCAGGGAGCCGCGGAAGGCGTCCCGCGGATCGTAACTCATTCCCGCCCGCCTCCCGTCAGCGAGAGGAACGCATCCTCGAGGGTGAATTCGGCGAGCTTCACGCCCATCACGGCCACGCCCAGCCCGATGAGGAACGCGTTGACGGCCGCGCGGGCGTCCTTGTCCATCGTGACGATGAGACCCCAGTCCGTTCGCTGGACGTCCTTCACGTGGCTGATGTCGAGCAACCCACGGAGGGCCGCGTCCGGGACGTTCGGCGCCTCGATCAGGCAGCGCACCCCTCCCCCGCCGAGGCGGGACAGGAGCGCCTCGGTCGTGTCGACCGCCACGATCTTGCCCTTGTCGATCACGCCGACGTGAGTGCAGGTCTGGGCAACCTCGGACAGGATATGGGAGCTCAGGAGGATCGTCTTCCCCTCCCGGTTCAGGTCCTTCATCAGCTTGCGGAAGAAGATGATGCCTTACGGGTCGAGCCCGCCCGCAGGCTCGTCCAGGATCAGGACGGGCGGATCGTGGAGGAGGGCCTGGGCGAGACCGAGGCGCTTGAGCATCCCGTGACTGTACGCCTTGACCTTCTTCGCGCGCTCCTCGCCGAGGCCGACGAGGTCGAGCAACTCCTTGCCCCGATTCGCCCGCTCCTCCTTCGACATGTGGTAGAACTGGCCCCAGTAGTCGAGGTGCTGCTCCGCGGTCATCGTCGGATAGTAGCCCGGGTACTCGGGCATGTATCCGATCGCGACCTTGACGGCGAGGGGCTCGGTGCGGATGTCGTGGCCCTCGATCGTCGCGGTGCCCTCCGTGGGCTCGAGGATCGTGGCCAGGATCCGGATCGTCGTCGTCTTGCCCGCGCCGTTCGGGCCGAGGAAGCCGAAGATGCTCCGGTCCGGTACCGTGAAGGTCGCCCCGTCGAGGGCCCGGGCGCCGTTCCCGCGCGCGCGGGTGTAGACCTTAGTGAGCCCCTGGACGTCGATCATGGGCGCGGGCCACCCAAGGGACGGCCCCGCCATAAAGCTCGCGGCGGGGTTCGTCCTCAGGGGGAACGCGTCCGCCGCCCCGTCCATACGAGGGTGGCGACGAGGCCCTCGCCGAACCCCCCGACGACGAGCGACAGGATCGGCCGCGGACCGTACGGGCCCGAGGAGCTGAGCGGGTTCCTGTCAATCCGGAACTCCGCAGTCGGGATCTCGCGGTTCCCCGTCACATCATCGGCTCGGACTCAACCCGGGTGGGGTCCGCCCGCCAGGGTGGGGGTGAGGTTCGTGCCGAAAGGCCGCCAAGAGCCGCTGTCCCCGGACAGGTTGTGCCCGCGAATCCCGGACACCGTCGCCCGCTCGACCCCATCCGGGCGCATTCCCGCGGGATATCGGGACACGTTGGTGTTCAGGAACCGGACGTCCGCGGCCTGCGCCCCACCCACCGGACGAGGGCCTCAGGACCCTCCCTGGACACTCCCCGCCAAGCTCAGCGGGTGGCCGCCCAAGCGGTCGTTCGCGGCGGCGACGAGGCAACGCGGATCCAGCCCGGTTTTCAAGGGGCTGGTGGGTAAGGCCCCCTCCAATCAAGGACGCAATCTGTACCAAAGCCTTGAAAAGGGGGAAGTCCCTCCGGGGACTCCACGACGGACCGTGGAGGGACCGCGTGTCACGAATCAACAGCCTGCACCCCATCCGTTTTCGGTTGATCCCATCGGCCAGGCCCCATGAACGGTGAGACTTCATGCAAGACCGAGACACACGAAGGCGCGCCCTCGTCACCGGCGCCGGCGGCTTCATCGGACACCACCTCGTGAAGCACCTCAAGGACCAGGGCCACTGGGTCCGCGGGGTCGACCTCAAGAGGCCCGAGTTCGAGCCGACCCAGGCGGACGAGTTCCTCGTTGCCGACCTGAGAGAGCGCCGCAACTGCACCCGCGCCGTCCGCGGCGTGCAGGACGTCTATCAACTCGCGGCGGACATGGGAGGGATCGGCTACATCACCCAGGGCCACGCGGACATCAGCCGCAACAACGTCCTCATCAACGCACACATGCTCGAGGCCGCCCGCCTCGCTAGCGTGGACCGCTACCTCTACACCTCGTCGGCCTGCGTCTATCCGAGCTTCCTGCAGGACGAGGGGGACGTCGAGCCCCTCCGGGAGGCAGACGCGATCCCGGCGGACCCCGAGAAGGGGTACGGCTGGGAGAAGCTGTTCTCCGAGCAGCTCACGTCGTACTACCGGGAGGACCACGGACTCGACGTCCGGATCGTCCGGTTCCACAACATCTACGGGCCCCAGGGCACCTACGAGGGCGGCCGGGAGAAGGCGCCCGCGGCCATCTGCCGCAAGGTCGCCGAGGCGAAGGATGGCGGGACGATCGAGGTCTGGGGGGACGGCCAGCAGACCCGGACCTTCTGCTACGTGGACGACTGCGTCGGGGGGCTCACTCGGATCATGGAGTCCGGCTACGACAAGCCTCTGAACCTGGGGACCGCAGAGCTCGTGACGGTCAACGAACTCGTGGACCTTGTGTCCACCATCGCGGGGAAGCGCCTGCGCAAGGCCCACAACAAGGCGAAGCCCCAGGGGGTCCGAGGACGGAGCAGCGACAACGGCCTCCTGCGGAAGATCCTGGGATGGGAGCCGTCCATGACGTTGCGCGAAGGACTCTCCATCACGTACCCGTGGATCTGGCATCAGCTCAAGGAGCAGGGCCGTGCGAGGCCTCCGATCCCCACACCGCTGGAGGAGACGCTCGAGGCGGATCCCTCGCCCCCGGGGCGGAGAGACCACGCGCGGAGCTCGTGAGGCGCCCGGACGCCCACCGCGTGCACGGAATCGCCCGGAAGCGGCGTCCAAAACCTTTTTGACGTCCCAGGTCTGACCGGGTCCCGAGGCGGATGGCTCGGGATCCGGCGCCGGGGAACCGCTACGGACGGGATTGCCACCGGGAACAACCCCGGTCTGCGCGGGGATGGCCCGCGAGAGGCCGAGGCGCCTTACGGAAGCGTCGACACCGGGAGAGGCCATGATCGCCGGTGCACCGCTCGCGACCGCAGGGGCCCCCCGCTACGCGATCGTCGTCCCGGCCCACAACGAAGGACCGACGATCGAGGCCGTGTTGCGGGACTACACGACCGAGGTCGCCGCGAAGCTCGGGTCCGAAATCCTCGTGTGCGAGGATGGGAGCACGGACACCACGCGGGACGTCCTCGCGCGCCTGTCGGGAGAACTCCCGCTCCGGGTCGTCACGAGCGAGGCCCGCCTAGGATACGGAGGCGGGGTCAAGCGTGGCTTGCTCCTGGCGGACGGCGACATCCTCTTCTTCTCCGACTCCGACGGTCAGTACGACCCCCGGGACTTCTGGGACCTCCGCGAGCGCATGGACGGCGCGGACATGGTCATCGGTGTGAAGACGCAGCGGCAAGAAGCGCTCCACCGGATCGTGCTCTCGAAGGGCTTCCATCTGCTCATCAAGCTCCTCTTCGGGGTCCGGCTTCGGGACGTCGACTGCGGTTTCCGTCTGATCCGCAAGGAGATCGTCGAGGACGTCCTCCGCGAGGTGCACGACCTGCCGTACAGCTTCTGGGCCGAGTTCACGATCGTCGCGAGCCTGGAGGGCATCCGTATCGCAGAGGTTCCCGTGTCCCATCACAGCCGCCTCTACGGGAACACGACGATCTACCAGCCCCGCCGCCTGCCGCGGATCCTCCTGCTGCAGATGCGAGGCCTCCTCCGGCTCCGGCGGCGCATGAAGTCCCTTGTGGCGCATCCAGCCCGGACCTGAGAGGACCGTCGCGCTCGGGGACCGCAAAGGCCATGGGCCCCGCATCCTTGTCGCCCACCGCGCGAACCCGTGGGTAGAACGATGCGCGTCCTCGTGTTGGTGTCCCGGGACCCCTTGAACCCCGCCCAGGGAGGCGGCGAGACGGTCATGGCGGAATTCGCGAGGGCCCTCGTGCGCCACGGGCATGAGGTCCACCTCCTCTGCGCAACGTTCCCCTCCGGCGCCGCGGAGACCGAGGTCGACGGCATCCGCGTGCGTCGCCTCGCTCCGGAATGGGTCTTGGGACTCGCCGCGTACATCGAGTACCAGCGTCGGTTCCGGGGTCGGGTGGATGTCGTCCTGGAGGAGTTCCTCGGAGGCGCACGGATCCCGTTCTTCGCCTCCCTGTACGTGCGGGAGCCGCTCATCTCCCTGTGGCACCAGGACCACCTTCCCATCTTCCGGCACGAGTTCTCGCCTCTGCTCTACCCGGTCCTCTCGGGCCTCGATCGCGTCCTGCTCTGGACCCACCGAGCCTCCTTCTTCCTCGCGCCCTCGACGAAGTCGCGCGACGACCTGATCTCGAAGGGCGCGGACCCCGACCGGGTGCGCGTCTACCTCCCCGGCGTTCCCGAGGCGAGCCTGGAGAGCGGTCCGCCCCCGCCGGCAAGGGCCCGGGAACCTCGGATCGTGTGCCTCGGGAAGATCCGCCGGTACAAATGCCAGCACCACGCCATCCTGGTGCTCAAAGAGCTCGCGAGGAGGGTCCCCGGAGCGAGCCTAGTCATCGCGGGCCGCGTCGGCGACCCCGGCTATCTTGAGGAGATGCGGGATCTCTCGCGGCAGCACGGCCTCGAGGAGAAGGTCTCCTTCGAACTGAGGGTGACGGAGGAGCGGAAACGGGACCTGCTCCAGACGGCCCGCGCCGGCCTTGCGCCCGCGCCCATCGAAGGCTTCGGCATCGCGATCGTCGAGGCCAGCGCATGCGGTCTTCCCGTCGTCGGGACCGATGGCGTCCCGGAGGACGCGCTGCAGGAAGGCGTGAACGGCTTCCGCGTGGCCTTCGGCGACATCGGCGCGATGGCGGATCGGACGCGGACTCTCCTCACGGACGACGCCGCGTTCGACCGGATGGCCGTCTCGTCCCGCCGGTTCGCGAGCCAGTTCACGTGGGAACGAGCCAGCGAGCCTCTGCTGGACCTCCTGCGGGAGATCGTTCCGGATCGGCGCTGATTCCGCTCAGGGCGGGCAGGCCGCCGTCCGCACGTACGGGAGGGCCGTCTCCTGGAAGACGGTGACCCGGTCGAGGGAGACCGTCGCATTCGTTCCCGGGAGGAATCCCGCGAAATCGTAGATTCCGTAGAGGTCCGCGGTGAGTGGAACCGAGAAGGTGCTGTAGGATGTCCCGTTCGGGAACATGGCCCCCGTGACGTTCTCCACGGTCAGGTTCTCCACGCACGAGAGAAGGCCTGTTGCGATGCGCACGGCGGAACCCCGCGCCGAGACCGCCTCGGGCAGGACGGAGATGAACCCGGGTTGGAGACGGATGGCCAGTCCGAGGACGGCGCCCGAGACCACGGGATTCAGGCGCACCCGGAAGGTCACTGTGTACGTCCCCGGCCAGAGGAGCACGGTCGGCCCCCTCCAGAAGGCACCCCGGTAACCCGGCGTGGAGGCGAGGGCGGCCCCGCTCAGTGCAGCAGGATCCGTGAGGGTGGTCCCGTTCAAGAGGGCGAGGTCGCGGGCACCGTACGTGGCGTTGAACGGGAGGAAGAGTCGCGGGGGGCCGCCGTAGTTACGCTCGAGGAGCAGCGCGCCGTCTGCGGACGCGAGGATGCCGAACCCGGAAACGGTCTGGAGAGCCTGAAGGACCACCATGGCCTCGGTGATGCTCGTCGCGCCGTCCACGAAGACGAACTCGGACTCGTTGAAGTACGCCTGCAGAGTCTGGTTGAAGGAATTCCCAGGTCCGAAGAACGTGGTGTGAGGGATGACGTACGCGTCCGCGCGGTTCGCGAAGAGCGGGAAGAGGTTGTTCTGCGTGAGGATCGACGCGGCCGGTGGCACGAGGGCCACGATTTCCCGAACCAGGGCGGCATGGGCCAAGTAGGTCGGGAAGCCGCCGGAGGAACTAGCGCCGACCGCAAGGGGGCTGACGGGCGAGGCCAGGAGGACGAATGCGACCGCGACCGCCGCCATTGAGATCGGGCTCGACGGCGACCACCGCCCCGACGGCGGGGGGGCGATCGACGGTCCGCCTGACTCCATGGGTTTGGCGCGACGCCGTCCCTTCCGCTCCAATCCGAGGATGGCCGCGTAGAAGACCATCGGCGCCACGAAAGCGCCGTACTGCGTGCCGACGACATAG
>JBGPGA010000135.1:0-6357 GCA_041483635.1 Thermoplasmata archaeon | reverse complement strand
TCGCGGATGCCGCCAAGGCGCTCCACGAACCCGGGCAGACGCTCCCCCACGCAGCGTCCCGTGTGGCTCACGCCGTTGAAGACGAGGGCCCGCGCCCCGCGATCCAGATGGCCTGCGACGAGGCGGTCTCCGAAGCGGCCGCTCGGGAGGTACTCCCAGTACGCCGCGGGACGATCCATCGCGCGGGCGACCGCGTCGGCCAGGACTTGGACGGCCGGCTGCGCGGGCGCGAAGAGCACGTCGAAGTCGAGACGGGTCCGGTCGATCCAGGCGACGAGGTCCTCCTTGATCCACTCGACGAAGGGCGGTTCCCGGACCACGGGGTCGAGGAGGAAGTAGCCCTGCAGGTGGTTCCCCCGTTCGTCCGCGGGATAGAGGTAGTGCCCCTCCGCGTGGAACGGCTTCGCCTCCCGGAGGATCGTCTCGAGGCGCTCGCGGGGGAACGTCGCGGAGGTCGGGGTGAGTCGACCGCCCAGGGAGTCCATGGACCCGCCCCCGTCACGCGCTCGGGGATTCCCAGCCCTGGCCCGCAGGCTGCACGGGCGCGTGAGCGTCGGACCAGCTCAAGACGTATTCCGGGTCGCGGAACGCCCAGCCGTCCGTCGTGATCCGCATGCTCTCGAAGTACGTGTCGAGCATGACGGCGAGACGCGGGGAGACGGTGCCCCGGTCCGCGAGGGACCTCTCCGCCGCCCGGCCCTGAGGGCTATGGGGCGTCGCCCCGGGATGGAACGTGAACGAACCCTCCTCGATGACGCCCTTCCGAGCCTCGTAGGCCATGTTGCAGAAGAACATGAGCTCGTCGCTGTCGACGTTGAAATGCGCGTAGGGAGCGGGGACCTCCCGGGGGTGCCATCCCTGCATCACGGGGACGAACGAGCACAGGGAGAAGCCGCTGCTGGGGACGTTCCCGGACTGGAACGTCTGGTGCATCGGAGGCGCGGTGTGGATCTCCCGCGCGATGCCGTGGTGGCTCCGGATCTCGAAGACGAACGGGTAGAGCGCGCCCTCCCAACCGACGAGGTCGAACGGGTGGTGGCCCAGCGTGATCCGGGTAATCTTCCCGCCGCCGAACTTCGCGTCGACGGGGAACTCGCCGCGTTCGTCCCGGTACGGCGGCAGCTCGGGCAGCTCGACCTCCGTCTCGACGACGGGGGACATGAGCGTCGCCTGGCCCGCTTCGTTGAAGTACTGGGGGGCGAACGTGATCGGGTAGACGGATTCGACGAGGAGGAACCACGCCTTGTCCGTGTCAAGCTCGACGCGGTACGTCGTTCCCTTCGGGACGGAGACGTACACGTCCTTCCGGAACCGGAGGTCCCCGTACTCCGTGCGGAACCGTCCCTCGCCCTCCTGGACGAAGTAGATCTCGTGGCGCTCGCCGTTCCGGAAGAAGGTGTCTTCGGGCATGTCTTCGCTCGGCTTCGAGACGGAGAGGGACGTGCGCGATCCCGCGACGATCGTCTTGCGCCCGCGGACCGCGTCTTTCTCGAAGGGCATGCGGCCGGTGCGGATGTGATGCGGCTGGAGGAGGTCCGCCTCGGGAGGGAACGCGGGGGCCAGGTCGAACTCGCCCCGCCGCGGGGCCTTCACCTGGTCCGTGGGGTACGCGCGGACGTGGATCTTCCGGCTCCAGGGGCCACTGAAGCCGTAGCTGCCGTGGATCTCCTCGAGGGCGAGGACGCCCGGGATCGCGTAGAACTCGGTGTGCGGTGTCGGCGGGAGGGTGCCCCGCTTCGCAATGAGGACCATCGCGTGCTCCCCTTGTGCGGCGTATGCTCCGGGCGGACTTAAACTCGCGCCGCGGCCGAGAGGTTCAAGTCCCACGGCGTACTAGGTGAGCAGGGGAAGCCAGGCCGCCATGGGCGACGAGGCCCTCATCCACAACTACATCGTCGAGCACCAGCTCGGGGGCCGTCTGCCCGAACGAATCGTCCTCTGGGACGAGACCCTGCGCGACGGCGAGCAGACACCCGGCGTCGCATTCACCCCGGAAGAGAAGGTGACCATCGCGACCGTCCTCGATGAGATGGGGGTCCCCCTGATCGACGTGGGCATCCCGGTCGTCTCCGCCGAGGAGGCACGGGCCGTCAAGGCGATCGCGAACGCGGGGCTCGACGCGTCGATCATCGCCGCCGCGCGTGCGGTGCGCACGGACGTCGAGGCGTGCGTCGACGCCGGCGTCGACGAGATCGCCCTCTTCATCGCGTGCTCCGATCTCCATCTGAAGTACAAGCTCAACATGACGCGGGAGGCGGTCAAGGAGGCCGCGGTCCGGGAGACGGAATACGCGATGGCGCACGGGCTCAGGGTCTCCTTCGTCACGGAGGACACGTTCCGTGCCGATCTCGACTACGTCGTCGAGCTGTACAACGCGTGCATCGAGGCGGGCGCGACCCGCTCCGTGATCTGCGACACGGTCGGCGTCATGACGCCGGTCGGGATCCGGTGGTTCGTGGAGCAGCTCAAGCCGCGCATCCACAAGACCCAGTTCTCCTTCCATGGCCACAACGACTTCGGGCTCGCGGTGGCCAACAGCCTGGCCGCTATCGAGGCGGGAGTCGAGGTCCCACACACATGCGTGAACGGGCTCGGGGAGCGCTCCGGGAACGCGAGCTTCGAGGAACTCGTCATGGCTCTCGAGGCGCTCTACGGATACCCGACCGGGATCGACGTCTCGCGGATGTACGAGGTCTCGCGCCTTGTCGAGAAGCTGAGCGGCATCCCGGTCGGGGTGAACAAGCCCATCGTCGGGTACAATGCCTTCAGCCACGAGTCGGGGATTCACGCGGACGGCGTGATCAAGCATACCGCGACGTACGAGCCGATCCAGCCCGAGCGGATCGGGCGCACGCGGCAGTTCATCTACGGGAAGCACACGGGCTCGTCGGCCGTCGCCGAGAAGCTCAAGACGAACGGGGTCGAGGCGAGCAGGGAGCAGGTCGTGGCCCTGGTCCAGTTGATCAAGCAGTTCTCGGAGAGCAAATCGAAGGTGGACCCGCAGGCGTTCATCGAACTCTTCCGCGAGCGCGAAGACCGGCGGCGCGGGATCACAGAGGAGGAGTTCTGGGTCCTCGCGAAGCGCGCCGGACTCGCGCCCCCGCCAGGGCACGACACGAAGTTCCCGCGGTACAGCCTCGAGCCGCCGAAGGAGCCCGGGACGGCGTTCCGCTAGACCATGTTTATGACCCCTTCCCGCTTGCCTTAGAGGACGATCGACATGACTGCGCAGACGATGGCCGAAAAGATCCTCGCCCGGGCCAGCCGCCATCCCACCGTGGTGCCGGGCCAGATCGTCGACGGCTACGTGGATCTCCTCTACATGCACGAGATGCTCGCCCTCGCCCTCAAGCCGTTCGACGAGATCGGCGTGAAGAGGATCTGGGACCCCTCGAAATGCGTCGTGACGATCGACCACTGGGTGCCGCCGCCCACGCCCGAGGTCGCGAAGATGCACCAGGCCATCCGCGAGTTCTGCTGGGCCCAGGGCATCGCCCGCTTCCACGATGTCGGGGACCACGGGATCATCCACCAGCTCGTCGTCGAGCGCGGCTATGTGCACCCCGGCGAGCTCGTCATCGGCTGCGACTCCCACACGAACATGGCCGGGGCCATGGGCGCCTTCGCCGCAGGCATCGGGGCGACGGAGACCGCGGCGGTCATGGCGACCGGCAAGCTCTGGCTCAAGGTCCCGGAGACGCTGGACGTGCGCGTGCAAGGAAGACTGGCGAGGCGCACGGGCGCGAAGGACGTCATCCTCAAGGTGATCCAGACGACGGGGGACGACGGCGCGGCGTACAAGGCGGTCGAGTTCCACGGGGACACGATCAAGGCGTTCCCGATGAACGAGCGGTTCACCCTCTCCAACATGACGACGGAGATGGGCGCGAAGGCCGGGATGATCGCCTCGGATGACGCGACTCGCCGGTATCTGGAGCAGGCGGGCGCGGAGGCCGCGTATCGGCCGCTCGATGCGGACCCCGGGGCGAAGTACCTCAAGACGTACGACCTCGAGGTCGACGGGATGGGCCCCCAGGTGGCGTGTCCCAACAATCCCGCGAACGTGAAGCCGATCGAGGACGTGGCGGGCACGAAGATCGACATGGCGTTCCTCGGATCGTGCACGAACGCGCGGATCGAGGACCTCCGGGCTGCGGCGGAACTGCTGAGGGGCGAGAAGGTCGCGTCCCACGTGCGGATGATCGTGACGCCCGCCTCCCAGGCGATCTTCCGACAGGCGCTCAAGGAGGGCCTCGCGGAGGTCTTCCTCGAAGCGGGGGCGACGTTCACCTCGTCCACATGCGGCCCGTGCTTCGGAGGCCACATGGGGGTCCTCGCCCCGAAGGAGGTCTGCATCTCCTCGAGCAACCGCAACTACCCGGGCCGCATGGGGAGTCCGGAGGCCTTGGTCTACCTGGGTTCTCCGTACACGGTCGCTGCCTCCGCGATGTACGGCGTCCTGACGGACCCGAGGGAGGTGTGACCCTGCAGACCCGCCTCCAAGGCCGTGTCTGGAAGTTCGGGGACGACATCTCGACGGACCACATCATCGCCGGCCGCTACCTCACCTCGGTGGATCCGAAAGTCCTCTCCGAGCATGTCATGGAGAACGTGGACCCGCAGTTCGTGAAGAGGGTCCAACCCGGGGATGTGATCGTGGCCGCCGCGAACTTCGGCTGCGGATCGAGCCGCGAACAGGCCCCGCTCGCCCTGCGGGCCGCGGGGGTCTCCTGCATCGCAGCGAACACGTTCGCGCGGATCTTCTACCGGAACGCGATCAACATCGGCTTCCCAGTCGTCGAGTGCCCGGGGCTTCACGAGAAGGTGAAGGAGGGCGACCTCATCACGGTCGATCTCGCGGCGGGCCACATCGTCCTGCCTTCCGAGGAGACGGTGCGCTTCCAACCGCTCCCGCCGAACATCCTCGAAATCCTCAACGCGGGCGGACTCGTGCCGAAGCTGCGGGCCGAGCTCGCGGCCAGGTCGATGTGACGTATCCAGGGAGCCCGGGGGTCGGGGTGAGGCCTGTCGTCGAAATCAACCTTAAACAAGGTTGACTTGGACCCGGGGCTTGGCCGGGCGCCCGGTCCCGCGCGAACCCTTATCTGGCTTTTCCGCTTCCGCGCGTGTCGATGGCGTACCAGCTCGCCCTCCTTGGAGGGGACGGCACGGGTCCTGAGGTGCTGCGGGAGGCCATCAAGGTCCTCCACGTCGTGCAGGACGCCTACGGGGTCGCGTTCGACATGGTCCGCTACTCGGCGGGGGGTCAACACTTCCTCGACACGGGTGAGGAGTGGCCCGACGGCACCTTCGAGTCCTGCAAGGCCGCGGACGCGATTCTCCTCGGCGCGGTGGGGCTGCCGAACGCGATCCTGCCGAACGGCGAGCTGGCGGGGATCGGGGTGCTCTTCGGGCTGCGGTTCGGGCTCGACCTCTACGCGAACGTGCGCCCCACGAAGCTCTACCCGAACGTGCGTCACAAGGTCCACGACGGGTTCAAGCAGGTCTGGGAGGCCGGGAAGGTCGACTTCGTCATCATCCGGGAGAACACGGAAGGCCTGTACACGCCGATTCGCGGGTATCTCGACCGAGGCGGCACGAAGGAGCTCGCGATCGACAGCCGCGTGATCACCCGGAAGGGGGCGGAGCGCGTGATCCGCTTCGCCTTCGAGCTCGCGAAGACGCGCCAGGGGGCACCCGCGGACCGGAAGCACCGCGTCACGTGCGTGGACAAGTCGAACGTCACGGCGGGATGCAAACTCTTCCGTGCCATCTATGACGAGGTGTCGGCCGGCTATCCCGGGATCGAGAGGGATTACGCCTACATCGACGCGTTCCTCCAATGGCTCGTCCGCTCCCCGGAATCCTACGACGTCGCCGTGACCTCGAACATGTTCGGCGACATCGCCACGGACCTCGCCGCGGTGCTCCAGGGGGGCATGGGCATGGCCGCGGGGGGGAACGTGGGCGACCATCACGCGTTGTTCGAGCCGATCCACGGCAGCGCGCCGAAGTACGCCGGGAAAGACGTCGTGAACCCGACCGCGATGATCCTTGCGGCCCAGATGATGCTCGAGTGGCTCGGGCGACGCAAGAAGGATCGCGCGCTCCAAGAATCCGCGGTCGTCGTGGAGAAGGCCGTCGAGGACGTCCTTCGTGACGGGAAGACCCTCACGTACGATCTCGGCGGCACAGCGAAGTGCAGCGAGATGGGATCGGCGATCGCGGAATCGACGAGTAGGCTCGCGAAGACGTCGCGATGAACCGCGCGATCAATACTGCACGAGAACGCGCCGGCAACCCGTGCACCGGTACGCATCCATGTAGACGTTGCCCCACCCGTCCGGCTTGATGAGG
>JBGPGA010000134.1:0-6639 GCA_041483635.1 Thermoplasmata archaeon | reverse complement strand
TCGAGCTCGACCTCGACTCGGCACGGTATCGAGCCTCGAAGGGAGAGGGCGGGGACCGCCGCGCCTGAGCGTCCCTCCGCAACTGACCGCGCGCTGGCGGCGTAACTCTTTAGCTACATGAAGAGTCCGCGGTAGTAAGTGCCGGGCCATCCGCGTCACCTATAGAGGAAGAGAGCGGACCGCCACCCGGAACCCGAGCAGCGGCCCTGGCTTTCGGGATCATTGATGCTCGAAGGTTACGAGTCTGCAATTCCGACATCGAACGGCGCGCTGGGGTTCCAGGGGGCCAAGTCGATGCTGAGTCAGGAGCTCGTTCGGGAATCCACGGTGAAGGACCCGTGTGTCCCAGAACAGACCGCGGTCTCCGTAAAGGAACCCCTGTTCGACCGGGCCGCCACAACGAGGACAGCGGTCCAGCACGGGCGATTCCTCGTTCAAGCTGAGGCGGGTAAGCGTGCTCGGTCCTAATAGTGTCTCTGTGGCACGGTAAGGGCTCATGCCCCCTCTCGCCCCCTCGCAGCCCGAAAGGGCTATCCCGGAACGGGTCGATTACGGCTCGGGAGTGGAGAGATGCAGCCGCCTCAGCTCAAACCACCTCGGGGAGTCAGCATCGGCATCGCCGTAGAACTGTTCGGGATCGCACTCGCGGTATTCGGACTAACCCTTGAGTACGGCTACGGTGCTGGAATCACAGTCACGGGGAATCCGATGGTCGCGGGCCTCGGCGTGCTGGCCGCCCTGCTAGGGCTAGTGATGCATATCGCACGAGTCTAGTGACTCCTCCACTGAGAGAGGAGGGTGCCCGCCCTTGCGGGCGGGCGTGAGGGGGGACGGAGCAGGCGAAAGACTGGCACGCTCTATGTCGGGCTTTTCTCCTGCGCGTAACTCTTTATGGCCCGCGGCGTTTCCCGCCGCCTGCATGGCCACCCATGTGGACTCCTTGGCGAACGGCCTCAAGGTGATCCTCCGTCCCATGCCCGACACGAAGGCCCTCTCCTGCTGGGTCACGTACCGGGTCGGCTCGAGGAACGAGGTCCCGGGGATGACGGGCTCGACCCACTGGGTCGAGCACATGCTGTTCAAGGGCGGCGGGAAGCTCAAGAAGGGCGAGATCGACCGCCTCATCAGCCGCGTCGGCGGGAAGATGAACGCCTTCACCGACACGGACTTCACGACCTACTTCGAGACGATCCCGGCGTCCGAGATGGACACGGCGCTCATGATCGAGTCCGAGCGAATGCGGAACGCGGCCTTCGATCCGAAGGAGGTCGAGGCGGAGCGGACCGTCGTCATCAGCGAGCGTGAGGGAGCGGAGAACCAGCCCGAGTTCCTCACGGAGGAGGAGCTCTGGGGCCTCGCGTTCCACGTGCACCCGTACCACTGGACCGCGATCGGGTACAAGCAGGACCTGGCCCGGCTTGAGCGGGACCCGCTCTATCAGCACTACCTCCGGTACTACGCGCCGAACAACGCCTTTCTCGTCTTGGTCGGGGGCTTCGACCCCGCGGTGGCGATGCAGCACATCCGCGAATCCTTCACCCCCCTGAAGCCCGAGCCGACACCCCCTGCGATGCGCCTCGTCGAACCGGAACAGCACGGGGAGCGCCGGAGCGACCTCGACCAGCCCGGGGCGACGGACCTCCTCAGCATGGGCTGGCACATCCCGCCGTTCGTCCACGACGACACCCCCGCCCTGATCCTCCTTGCGACGATCCTGGGCGGCTGGCACGGCCTCACGCCCTTCGCGGCGGGTGACTGGCACTCCCGGTCGAACCGGCTCTACCGGGCCCTCGTCGACGCGAAGCTCGCGACCGACGTCAGCGTGAGGCAGGAGCTCAAGCTCGACCCCGCTCTCCTGATCGCGAGCGCGACCCTCGCGAACCGGGTCCCCCTGGACCGCGTCGAGCGCGTCCTCGACCGGGAGGTGGACCGCCTGCGCAAGACCCCCGCGTCGAAGGCGGAGATGGACCGCGCGAAGCGCCAGGTGGGGGCGTGGTACCGCTACGAGCACGACGGGGTCACGTACCAGGGCATGCTCCTGAGCACGCTCGAGGCCCTCTCCGGATGGGACGCGGGGGAGACCCTTCTCGCCAAGGTCGACCGCCTCCGGCCCGAACAGGTGCGGGAGGTCGCGCGCCGGTATCTGATCGAGGACCACCGCAGCGTGGTCCGCTTCCATGCGCAGGAGGTGCCCTCCTGACCCTTCCGGACCGGGCCGTCCTGGACAACGGCGCGGTCGTCATTTCGCAACCCCTCTCCTCGAACCCATTCATCGCGTTCCGGGGCAGCGTGCCGGCCGGGACGGTCTCGGAGGGGACGGAGTTCGGGGTCGCCGAGTTCGCGTCCCGGCTCCTGCTCGGCGGCACGCGCCGGGCCTCCGCCGCGAAGCTCGCGGACCGGCTCGAGGGGATCGGTGCGACCCTCGAGTTCCACAACTCCCAGGAGCTCCTCGTGTTCTCGGGCCGGTGCACGAGGGAGACGGTCGCGGAGACCATGCGGATCCTGGTCGACTGCCTTTCCCAGCCCGCTTTCCCCGCCAGGGAGGTCGAGCGGGTGCGGGGCGAGCTCCTGAACGACCACCGGATCGAGGAGGACGATCCCCGCCAGCGCGCGTACCGCGAGCTCCTCCGGATCGTGTTCCCGAAGGACCACCCCTACGGCCGGGACCCGAAGGGCGGCGAGTCACGCATTCGGCGGATCAAGCGCGCCGACCTCGTCGGGTTCTACGAGGAGCATGTCGGCCCCGAGGACCTCATCTTCGCGATCACGGGGGACGTCGATCGGCAACTCGTCGAGACGGCCGTGGCCTCCCATCTGACGAGGTTCCGCGGGGAGGCCGTCCCCGTCCGGGCGCCCCCGCCGCCTCCCTACAAGCCGCGGAACGCGACAATCCCGATGCCCCACAAGTCCCAGGCCGACATCGTCGTGGGCGCGCCTGCTGTCCCGCGCCGCCACGGCGAGTACTACCCGCTCCTCCTGGCGAACCTCCTCTTCGGCCGGATCGGCCTCTTCGGCCGCCTCGGGACGAACCTGCGCGACGAACTCGGCCTCGCCTACTACGCGTACAGCAGCCTGGAGGCGCGCACAGCGGGCGGGATGTGGTCGATCAACGTCGGGGTGAACCCGTCCAACCTCGCGCGGGCCCTCGAGGCCGTCCGGCACGAGATGGACCGGCTTCGCACGGAACCCTTCCCCGCAGGCGAGATCGCGGATGGGAAGGCGAACCAGGTCGGGTCCCTCGTCGTCTCCCTCGAGCGCAACGCGGAGGTCGCGTCGGAGCTGCATCGCATGGAGTACTACGGCCTCGGCATGGACTTCCTCGAGCGGTATGGAGAGATCATCGAGGAGCTCCCGGACGACGCCGTGCGGGCCGCCGCGGCGAAGTACTTCAGGCCGCCGGAGAGCTCGATGGTCATCGCCGGGCCGGTGGGCCGCGCGCGCCACACGCTCTGATCGGCCAGGGGTCCGCCAAGAAACCGGAGGGCCCGGACGAGACGAAGGGAGAGCCCTGAGCTCTCCCCCTTTCCCCTTTTGATCCGGGGGTCCGGACGCGTCCGCCGCGAGAGCGGGGCGCTTCCTCCGCGACGTCTTCGACTGTACGTTCTCACCTTTTATATCGGAACGCGGCCTACCATGCGGCGCCTGGGCGAGCGGACGAGCATGGCCTATCCTGCCCGAGTCTCCCCAGCGCGAGGGACTTCCGATGACCTCTCCGGTCCGCAGCGGGGCGATCGCATTCCTGGTTGCCGCGCTCCTCCTCTCGGCAGCCGTCGTCGGGCTGAGCCCGAAGGCGTCCGAGGTGGCGCGCGCGGGGACCCTTCGCGTCTTTGCAGACCCCCTCATCATCGTCAACGCGACTCCCTGGAACGGCCAGACGATCGGTTCGGTCACTCCCGTCATCGTGGTTGTGTATGTGGACTCGAACCCGCTCGCCCTGGTCGTAGCCGTGAACTTCGTGGTGGACGGGATGAACGTGACGGGCGCGGGGAGCTTCAACCAGACTGCTTACGTCCTCCCGCTCGCCCTCGAACTCCGGAACGGCCCCCACCTCGCCACCTTCTCCGTATTCGACAATGACGGGGACTCCGCTTCCCTCAGCTGGGACTTCACGGTCGACACGATTGCGCCGATTCTCCTCGTGACGGCTCCGGCCTACCCGATCGTGCCCACGACGGGAATCCTGGTCGAAGGGACCGCATCGCTCGCGGACGCCACGATCTTCGCGGGCGCGGCGCCGATCAACGTGTCCGCGACGGTCCTTCCCCTCGGAGTCGGCTTCTGGACGTATCCCGTTGCGAACGGCTCCTTCAGGATCCCCGTTCCCCTGACAGAGGGGCTGAACACGATCTTCGTCAATGCGACGGACCGCCTGGGCAACTTCGCGACCGTGATCAAGACGGTGGTCCGCGACACGACGAAGCCGTCCCTCGTCATCCTGACGCCGACGGCACTGGTCTCGCCGACGAGCACGGTCTGGGTCTCCGGCCGCACGGACCCCGGAACCTTCCTCGTGGTCAACGGGTTCAGCGTGGCCGTCTCGCCCCTCGACGGCACGTGGGGAGTCAACCTCACCCTTCCGGACGGGATCAACGTGATCGCGGTCGCGGCCGCGGACCAGGTGGGCAACCTCGCCTTCGCCGGACTGGGGATCCTCGTCGATTCGGGCGCCCCCGTCGTGACCCTGACCTCCCCGACCCAGGCCCTGACGAACCAGGATCACGTCCTCGTGGCCGGCACCGTGACCGACACGAGGGTGGTCGCCCTCCTGGTGAATGGGATCCCGGTCTCCTGGAACGCGACGGGCGCGTTCCACACGACGTTGACGTTGCCCGAGGGGAACACCCCGATCGTGGTCGTCGCCGTGGACGCGGCGCAGCACACGACAATCGTCCAGACCCACGCGACGGTCGACACGACGCCGCCCACGATCCAGATCGCGAACCCGCCCGACGGGCTCGAGACGAGCCAGTCGACCGTCCTCATCCGCGGCACGGTGGACGACGCGAACGCGACGGTCCTCGTGAACGGCCAGATGCTCCGCCCGGATGCCTCGGGCGGGTGGCAGACCTCGGTCGCCCTCCTGGCCGGAGGGAACACGGTCCTCGTGTCCGCGGTTGACGTCGCCGGGAACCGCGCCCCAACTCGGAGCCTCCACGTCGAGTACTTCTCGCCGTTCCCTGGGCTGGACAACCGCACGAGCGCGAACGCGGCGAACCTCGATCAGCTCGGCGCGATCGTCCGCTTCTCCCTCGTCGGGATTCTCCTCCTGGCGATCGCGGTCGAGTTCGCCCTCTATTCCCGGTCCTCTCGGAAGATACGAGAGACGAGAAGCCTGCTCGCGGCCCTGGTCCGGGCGAAGAAGCCGAAGCCGTAGGATGGCGTCAGAACAAGGGCTCGTCGACGAGGTGCGCGGGACCGCCCACCGTGCACGGGATGGTCCGGATGCCCAGCTCCTCGATCCGCCCCTGGATCTCCGGGCCGCGGCCCGGCAGGGTGTTCACGTAGACCGTGGCGCCCGTGTCGATCGAGAAGAAAGCGGGGATCCCCGATTCGCGCATCTTGCGAACGGCCATGATGACCCGCAGGGTCTCGGGCTGCCACAGGATCATCTCCGCCGCCCCCGTCATCGTGATGCCATGGAGCATGAGGGTGTCCCGCTCCGCCAGGGCGCAGATCGCCCCGACATCCCGTTTCCGGATCGCGAGCTCCATCTCCGCGATGAGGCGGGGCATCTCGGCGAGCCGCGCATGGAAGAACGGCGAGGTGGGCGCCTCCCGGTGGGCGTCCTCCGTCTGCTTGAAGGCGGGGATCAGGGCGACGATGATGTCCATCTGGAGGTCCTCGCCCGCGAGCTGGACGGCGTACGAGTCCTCGTCGGCCACGCCCATTTTCCACTTGCTGAAGGCGCCCGTCACGGAGCGGGTGGCCGACCCCGCACCCCGGCGCGCGATCCGGGAGACCTCCTCGAGGTCCACCTTGAGCCCCGCGGCCGTCGACGCCGCAAGGGCGAGGGCCGCGAACCCGGACGCGCTCGCTCCCAGCCCGACGTTCGAGGGGAAGTCGTTGATCGACATCATGCGGAAGCGCTCCGAGACCCCGGCCCGCGCTCGCACGGCCGCGACGACGGCGAGGATGCGGTCCATCTCGTGCCCGGAGACGCTGCGGCCATCGATCGTGGCCTCGTCACGCGAAAAGGTCCCGAACTCGATCGTCGTGCGCGTGGTGAGGGGCGCGGTGCACACGCTGATCGAGTCATGGAAGGGAAGGCGGAGGACGGGGTCGGCGAGGCCGTGGTACTTGATCAACCCCTGGATCGGGTGGGCGACCGCCGTGGCTTTCATGGACTCCACCGTTCCAGGACCGCGAGGAGCTCGCGGTGCTCATGGATCGTCGCATCCGGAGGGACGACCTCAGGGGCCGAGGGGTCGTGAACCGCGTGCTCGGACTCGTGGCCCACGTCGAACCAGACCGCCCGCATCCCGAGCGCCTTGGAGCCCGCCACGTCCGCGACGAGGTCGTCCCCCACGTGGACGACCTCCTCCGGACGGAGGTCGAGGTGATCGAGGGCCTTCTCGAAGATCGCGGGCTCCGGCTTGCGGATGCCGACCTCGTCCGAGAAGACGCGGTCGTCGAAGTACT
>JBGPGA010000133.1:0-6855 GCA_041483635.1 Thermoplasmata archaeon | reverse complement strand
TAGACCTTGGAGACGAGACCGATCGTCAGCTTGGGGTCCGTCTCGGCGGCGGCAATCGCGGCACGCAGCCCCGCCGCCCCTCCGCCGACCACCACGATGTCGTAGGTGAGCCGGTCCACGACTCGTCCGGATTCATGACAGGGGCATAAGCCTTTGGAACGTATCCGGCGATTTCGCCGAACCGAAAAACGAAAGGCGGCGAGCAACCAGAGACGATGCAGATGGGGACAATCCGCGCACACATGTTCCCCCGTCCACGTGGTTCTCCCTGAAGGTGGAACGTATCGGTCACGCATGCGCAGAACGCTCAAGTACCCGGTCCCTGTTCGAACCGTCAATGAGTGTCATCGAGGTCGCGGGATTGGGGAAGACGTACCCTGGCGGGACGAACGCCCTCCGGGACGTGTCGTTCGAGGTCCAGAAGGGCGAGGTCTTCTGCCTCCTCGGACGGAACGGGGCGGGCAAGACCACGCTCCTGCGGATCCTCGCCACCCAGTTGCGCCCGACGGCGGGTCGTGCGGTGGTCCTCGGGCACGACGTCGTGAAGGAGGCCCGCGCCGTGCGGGAACGGATCGCCGTCGTCCCCCAGGAGGCGCGTCCTCAGATGATGCTCTCCGCGTACGACCACATCTACCTCATGTGCCGAATCCGCGGCGTGCCGCGAGCCGAGGCCCGGAAGCGGACGAAGGACGTCATGGAGGAGTTCGACCTCTGGGAGCACAAGGACAAGCTCACCGCGGACCTCAGCGGCGGCCTCCGCCAGCGGGTCATGATCTCCATCGCCCTGACGATCGATGCGGACCTCCTCTTCCTGGACGAGCCCACGATCGGCCTGGATCCGCTCGGCCGGAGGCAGGTGTGGGCCATGATCCGCCGCATGACGGACCGCGGCGTCACGGTCCTCCTCACGACCCACTACATGGACGAGGCCGAGAAGCTCTCGGACCGGCTCGCGATCGTCGACCGGGGCCGGACCCTCTTCCTGGGAAACGTCGAGCAGGCCAAGGCCAAGGCGGGCCACGGGATGCAGGTCATCATCGAGTCCCTGAACGACGGAGGGGAACGTCAGGTCCTCAGCCCCACCTCGGACCAGGAGATCGTCCAGATCGTGCAGCGTGGGATCCAGGAGGGGCGGCGCGTGACCTTCAAACCGCCGACCCTCGAGGACGCGTTCATCGCGATGGTCGGAGGTGGCATCGATGATGAGAACGCGTGAGGCCATCTACATCGGACTGTTCGACTCCTTGCCCCTCCTGCGAGACCCGATGCTCCTGATCCTGCTCAGCCTGATCTCGTTCCTCCCCGTCCTCTTCATCTTCGTCTTTACGGGGACGGGGCCCGCCTTCATCCAATCTGTCGTCGGGGCGGTCGTCTTGAGCCTCGCCTTCGCCGGGATCGGGAGCGCTCAGTCCGTCTACTTCAACAAGCACTGGTTCCGCTTCCAGGACATCTTCGTCGCTTCGCGTGTGTCCCCCGTCTCCTACGCGTTCGGGCTCAGCGTGAGCACGCTCCTCGTCTCCCTCCCGGCCCTCGTCCTCGCCCTGGCCATCCTGATCGTGGAGGCCCCCATGACCGCGCTCGACGTCCTGGCGGTCCTCGCCGTATGCACGACGACTTGGATTGCGATGCTCCTGCTCGGCTTCGTCCTCGGCGCCTCGACGAAGAACACCCGCCGGGCGAACTCGCTCCCCCAGCTCCTCGGACTCCTGCTCGGGTTCCTTCCACCCGTCTACTATCCCCTCGAGCGCCTGCCCTCGTTCCTCCAGCCCATCGCCCTCCTCGTCCCGACGACCCATGCGGCCCAGCTCGCGAAGTACTACGCGGGGCTCGAGCCTTTGACGTCGTTCGACCTGTGGCTCGGCTGGATCTACCTCATCGCCTTCGTGGCGATCCTAATCGTCGTCGCGTTGAAGCGAGCGCACTGGACCGACCCGTGATCGGACGGGACAAAGTCTAAACCGAGGTCGTCGCCATCGCCTCGCGAGGAAGGGAATCTTCCGGTACACGGGAATCCGCGTTCGGGACCTGGACCGGGCGATCGATTTCTTCACGAGAGTCCTCGGGATGGAGCTCGAGGGGCGGGTGAAGGTTCGCAGGACGAACGGGGAGTTCGCGAACCTGCGGAGCGAGGACGGAAAGCACTGGCTCGAGTTGAATTGGTATGCCGAGGGCAGCCCCGTGGCGGGACCCTTCCAGGAGGGCGAGGAGTTGGACCACCTGGGCTTCGAGGCCGAGGACCTCCATGTCGCCCTGGAACGGCTGAAGGCAGAGGGGTACGAGCCCAGGTACGGTCCGTTCCATGGGGGTGGCTGGCACATCGCGTTCGTGCCCGTCGTCGACAGTCTCTGGCTCGACGTCTTCCATCGCGACCCGGTGAAACGGAAGGCCAAGCCCGCGAAGAAGCCAGCCGGGAGCCGGAAGCGCCGCTGACGCGCGACGTCAGGCCCTCGTTGCCGGCGTGGGCCGTTCGAAGCGCACGCGAAGCTGGTAGTTCCCCGCGGACGCAATCGTCTCGACCGGGAACCCGAGCTTGTGGAGGACCTTCATCGCGGGCGGGTTGTCGGGAAGGATTTCGGCCTCGAATCCCGCGATCCCGTTCTCCCGCGCGATCCGGGCGAGGTACTTCACGAGGTACGACCCGATGCCTCGCTTCTGGTAATCGTCCCGGACGAGGTACGAGACTTCCGCGGTGTTCGTCGAGCGGTTCAGGTAGTACCGTCCGATGCAGATGATCTCCTCGCGCTCGGGCTTGTCCGGATCCTGCACGATCCCGACGATCCCCATCTCGTTCGTGTAGTCGATGTGGACGAAGTGGACCAGGTCCCGGTGTGGCATCGACTTCAGGGAGCGGAAGAACCGGTGGTAGATCGTCTGCTCGGAGAGGCGGTAGAACAGGTCCTTCATCATCTCCTCGTCCGTCATCTTGATCGGACGGAAGAAGAGCCGCGTGCCGTCCTCGAACGTATGGCTCATCTCCCACCGCTCCGGGTAGACCATGCCGATCTCCGAGATCTCCGGGACGTCGTCCGCGATGAACTTGAACCGCTTCGCCTCGCGGATCAGCTCCGGGCGGAATTTGGGGTGGGCGATCGAGATGAGGGCGAGGGCGCGCTCCTGGATCGTCCGGCCATGGAGATACGCCACGCCCCATTCCGTGACGACGTAGTGGACGTCGCCCCGGCTCGTGACGACCCCCGCGCCGGGCTTGAGCTGGGCGGTAATCCGCGAGACGGACCCGTCCGCAGCCGTGGCGGGGAGCGCGATGATCGGCTTGCCTCCCTTGGACCGGGCCGCCCCGCGCACGAAGTCGACCTGACCGCCGATCCCGGAGTAGAAGTACGCCCCGAGGCTGTCCGCGCACACCTGGCCCGTGAGGTCCACCTCGAGGGCGCTGTTGATCGAGACCATCCGGTCGTTCTGAGCGATGACGAACGGATCGTTCGTGTACGACACCGGGTGGAACTCGATGAAGGGGTTGTTGTCGACGAACTCGTAGAGCTTCTTCGAGCCCATGCAGAAGGCCGCGATGATCTTCCCGCGATGGAGGGACTTCTTCATGTTCGTGATCACGCCGAGCTCGACGAGGTGCATCATCCCGTCCGAGAACATCTCCGTGTGGATTCCGAGGTCCTTCTTGTCCCGCAGGTAGTACAGGACGCTGTCCGGGATCGTCCCGATGCCCATCTGGAGGGTCGAGCCGTCCTCGATCAGGGTCGCGATGTACTTCCCGATGTTGTGGGCCGTCTCGTCGGCCACCCCGACCTTCGTCTCGAGGATCGGGTAGTCGACGGGCACGAGGAAGTCGATGTCGTCGACGTGCAGGAAGGAGTCGCCGAGGGTGCGCGGCATCTGGTCGTTGACCTCCGCGATGACGAGGTTGGCCGCCTCCGTCGCCGGCTTCACGACGTCCGTGCTCACGCCGTACGAGCAGTATCCGTGCCGGTCCGGCGGGCTGACCTGGATCAGCGCGACGTCGATCGGGACCCGTCCGGTCTCGAAGAGCCGCGGGATCTCCCCGAGGAAGATCGGCGTGTAGTCCGCGCGGCCCTGGGCGACCGCCTCCCGGACGTTCGGGCCGATGAAGAGCGCGTTGTGCCGAAAGTTGTCGCCCCATTTCGGCTCCGCATAGGGTGCGATGCCGAGGGTCATGATGTGGACGATCTCCGTCCCGAAGACCGCGTTCGCGCGCTTCACGAGCGCCTCGACGAGCTTCTGGGGTTCCGCGGCGCCCGACCCGATGAAGATGTGGTCCCCGCTCTGGATCGCTCCGACCGCTTCCTCCGGGGTCCGGACCTTCTCCTCATACCGCTGGGGCCAGTCCGGTGCGGACGTCGAATCGGGTCTCTGCGTCGGGATCACCCTCGGGTCGCTCGGGGCTCGCGCGGCGGCCGCCTACGGGGCCTTGCCCTCCACGGCGGCGAGCCATTTGCGGACTTCCTCGACAGCGCCCGGGTCCTCCAGGGTCGTCGTGTCGCCGATTTCCTGTCCGCTGACGAGCGCGCGGATGACGCGGCGCATGATCTTCCCGCTGCGGGTCTTCGGGAGCTTGTCCGTGATGTAGATCGCTTCCGGGACGGCGATGGGTCCGATCTCCTTGCGGACGTGCTTCTTGAGCTCGTCCTTGAGGGCCTCCGAATGCTCCTCGCCCGACTTGAGCACCACGTAGGCGACGAGGACCTGGCCCTTGAGCTGGTCCGGCTTCCCGACGACCGCGGCCTCCGCGACCTTGGGATGGCTCACGAGGGCGGACTCGACCTCCATCGTCCCGATCCGGTGGCCGGCCAGGTTGATCACGTCGTCGATGCGGCCCATGAGCCAGAAGAACCCGTCCGCGTCGAGGCGGCACCCGTCCCCGGTGAAGTACTTGCCCTTGATCTGGGACCAGTACGTTGCCTTGTACCGCTCCGGGTCCTTGTAGATCGTCATGAGCATCGCGGGCCAGGGCTTCGTGATCACGAGGTATCCGCCGTGGTTCGTCGTCGCGACCTTCCCGGTCTCGTCCACGACCTCGGCGTACACGCCGGGGTACGGGCGGACCGCGGAACCGGGCTTCAGCGTGCTGATCCCCGGGAGGGGTGTGATCAAGATCATGCCCGTCTCGGTCTGCCACCAGGTGTCCACGACGGGGCAGTGGCTGTTGCCGATCGTCCTGTAGTACCACCGCCACGCCTCGGGGTTGATCGGCTCACCGACGGAGCCCAGGAGGCGCAGGGAGGAGAGGTCGTGCATCCGGGGCCACTCCTCGCCCCAGCGCATGCACGCGCGGATCGCGGTCGGGGCCGTGTACATGATCGTGACGCCGTAGTCCTCGACGAGCTGCCACCAGCGGTCCTGCTTCGGGAAGTCCGGGGCGCCTTCGTACATGAACGACGTCGCGCCGTTGGCCAGGGGCCCGTACACGATGTACGAATGTCCGGTGACCCAGCCGATGTCGGCCGTGCACCAGTAGAAGTCGTCTTCGTGCAGGTCGAAGATGAGGCGTTGGGTCGAGGCGACCCCGACCAGATAGCCGCCCGTGGAATGCACGATCCCCTTGGGCTTGCCCGTGGTCCCCGAGGTATACAGGATGAAGAGGGGGTCCGTGGCCTCCATCGGCTCGGGCGGGTACCAGGGGTCCGCCTTCGCCATCGCGTCGTGCCACCACAGGTCCCGGCCCTCCTTCATGGCACAGTCGCCCGTCGCGCGCTTGAAGACGACGACGTGCTTGACGATCGGCAGGTCCGCAATCCCCTCGTCGACCGCCTTCTTGAGGGCCACGAGGCCGCCGCGGCGGTAGCCGTAGTCCGTCGTGACGACGACGCTCGACTCCGCGTCCACGACGCGGTCGTGGACGGCCTTCGAGCTGAAGCCTCCGAAGATCACGCTGTGGATCGCGCCGATGCGCGAGCACGCGAGCATCGCGATCGGCAGCTCGGGGATCATCGGCATGTAGATCGTGACCCGGTCCCCGCGCTTCACGCCGAGTCCCTTGAGGACGTTCGCGAGCTTGTTCACCTCGCGCCAGAGCTGGTAGTACGTGAAGATCTTCTTATCGCCGGGTTCGCCCTCCCACACGATCGCGGCCTTGTTGCGCCGCCCGTCGTGCAGGTGACGGTCCAGGCAGTTCTCCGAGACGTTGATCCGGCCGCCGACGAACCACTTCGCGAAGGGCGTCTCCCACTCGAGGACCTGGTCCCACTTCTTGACCCAGTGAAGGGTCTCCGCCTCGCGAGCCCAGAACTTCTCGAAGTCCTTGTCGGCCTCCCGATAGATTGCGTCGTCCTTCACGAGCGCCCGCGCCGTGAACTCCTTCGGCGGGACGTACTGCTCGCCTTCCTTGAGCAGGCTGTCAATCGTTGCACTGGAAACAACCATGTCGCGTACCCCGGTATGGAACGAATCGACGGCGTTCTCCCATTTATAAGGGCTAGTCAAGCACAACCCGTAGAAGGTATATAGCGCTGGCGCGCCCAGACGCCCCGGCGCCCTGCGTGGTTGAGACCTCCCGAAGTATCGACGTTCTTTAGAATATGTTCGGTATCTCTATCGGGACGCCACCCAGCCATAGGACCCATGGCGCCAAAGCTTCCCCGCGCCGCCTATCTCGCGCTCGGCTTCATCATGAACCTTACGCTCGGGACCGTGTACTCCTGGAGCGTCATCAGCACGACCCTCACGTCGAAGACGGGGCCGTACAAGTATGGGACGCTCGAGGCGAACATCCCCTTCGCGGTCGCTTTGGCGATGTTTTCCGTCGGAATGGTGTTCTCAGGCCGCCTCGTGGACCGGCACGGCCCGCGAAAGGTCGCGGTGATCGGCGCTCTCCTCGTCGGCGCCGGCTACATGCTTTCGTCCCTGTTCAGCGCGACCCCCTGG
>JBGPGA010000132.1:0-6949 GCA_041483635.1 Thermoplasmata archaeon | reverse complement strand
GGGCCGTACTCGTCGTCCTCCTGGCCGTACCACTTGTCGCAGTCCTTGCAGAGGTGCGTCCGCGCGAGCTTCTCCTGGAGCTCGCCGGCGTGGGGGTCCGGCGTCACATCCCCCAAAACGGATCCTCCTTCCGCTTGATGGCGCAGATCTGGTCGAGGGTCTCGATCTCGTCGATCGTGAGTTCCTTGTGCTTGCGGAGCGTCCGCGCCTCCTCCTCGGTCAGCTCGACGTAGAGCACGTCCCCGCCGTTAATCTGCCGGCCGATCGTGACGCCGTCGAGCGCGATCGCGACCTCCTGTCCCTGCCGTGCCTCTTCGAGGCTCTTCTCCCCGCTCCGGATCGACTTGAGCCGGCCGAGGCTCCGCCCGTCCTCGCGCATGACCGGCGTTCCGGAACGGATGCGACCGTTCAGGACGCGGACGCCAAAGATCGCGGGGTGGGACGTGCGGAACACGTAGTCTCCGAGGAACAGGAGCTTCGCGGGATACGTGATCTCCTTCCGGCTCGCCTCCTCGATCTGACGCGTGCGCTCGTCCCGCCACGTCTTGTAGTCCTCGATGAGCCGGTAGATGATGTCGCTCTGGAGGAGCTTCACGTCCGGGTGGTCCAGGAGAGCAGCCTGCGCGTCGGGCAGGAGCTCCGCGTTGAAGGCGAGGATCGCCCGGTGGAGGGGATTCCTGGCCGTGGCCACGTCGATCACGTCGCGGCGGGAGATCGCGCCGAGGCGGGCGTACCGGATCGGGATGTCGGCCTGCTTGCACTCGTACGCGAGGCCCTCAAGAGAGCCGATCGCGTCCGCCTTCAGGAGGACGCCCTCGTCCTGGACCTCGACGTGAGGCTGAGATTCCTTCGCGATCTCCTCGACGAGCGCCGGCACGTTCCCCTTCGCGACACGCAGGGGCGCCCCGGCGACGGCCCCTTCGACCCCGGCGGCCAGGATCTTGACCCCCGCGGCGGCCGTCACGCTCCGCACGGAGTCGAATCGATCCTGGGGATCGCGGATCTCGTCCATGGGCTTCGGCTTCAGGAGCGCCTTGACCTTCGACACTCCGGGCTTCGTCGGCGTGCCGAAGACGATCGTGTCTCCCTTCGAGAGCGTGCCCTTGTAGACGATCGCGTCGAGGGTCGTGCCGAGTCCCTTCTCCTCCTTGACCTCGAGGATCGTGCCCTCTCCGGGGCCTTCCTCCGTGGCGAGCTCCTTCTCCAGGAATCGCTGCGCGAGCCCGATCAGCATGAGGAGAAGGTCCGGGATGCCCTCCCCGAACTTCGCGCTCAGCGGGACGACCGCGACGTTCGACGTGAAGTCGGCCACGCGATCGTACCGGTCCGCGGAGAACCCGTGCTCGTAGAGACGGCCAACGAGTTCGTAGAGGCGCTTGTCGAACTCCTCTCGCGCGGTGTCCGGTTGGTCCGCGTAGGACTCCAGGAATGCTCGGTTCTCATGGCGCCGCCAGCCCGGGACGAGGTCGATCTTGTTCGCGGCGACCACGAACGGGGTCTTGTAGCGTTTCAGGATGTTGAGGCTCTCGATCGTCTGCGGGCGGAACCCTTCGTTCAGGTCGATGACGAGGACGGCGAGGTCCGCGAGGGCGCCGCCTCGGGCTCGCATCGTCGAGAAGGCGACGTGGCCCGGCGTGTCGATGAACAAAAGGCCGGGGACCCTGAACGACTTGCCCTTCACGAGGTCGCCGCACGTCTCGAGGATGGCGGCCATGGGCACCTCGGTCGCCCCGATGTGCTGGGTGATCCCGCCCGCCTCCCGTCCGGCGACGCCCGTGCCGCGGATCCGATCGAGCAAGGTCGTCTTGCCGTGGTCCACGTGCCCGAGGACGGAGACGATGGGCTGGCGGATCGCGGCCATGGTTGCGCGACGAACCCGCAGACGCTATTAGAAACTTGGCTTGCGCACCAGGAATGAACGCTCCCGGCATACCACCTGCGGAAGGGATTATGCTGTGGGCGGCGCCTGTATTCGCCGCATGTCGCGAACAAGCGCCGAGGCGGCCATGGTCGCGCTCGGGCTGGTCTCGGTGACGCTTCTCTTCATCTACGGCATGGTGGCGTTCACGAGCTCGGCCGGAGTGGACCCGATCTTCTGGATCTTCGTGGTCTTCTTCCTGGTCTACATCGTATGGGACGTCCGCCGTCACTTGCGCGCCATCTATGCACCTGGCGCGCCAGGAACGAGACCAGGTCGCTGACTCCGCACCGGGGGCTGCGCCCTCCGACGCACTACTCCTGAAGCCACGCCTCGTCGATTCGCTTGTACTCTTGGAGCTCCTCGGGTTTGAAGAAGAGTCCGATCTCCCGCCTCGCGCTCTCCAGGGAGTCGGACCCGTGAATGACGTTGCGTCCAATCGTGAGGGCGAAGTCGCCCCGGATCGTGCCGGGCTCCGCCTCCGCAGAGTTCGTCTTGCCCATCATCTTGCGGACGAGGGCTACCGCGCCGTCCCCTTCCAGGACCATCGCGAGGACCGGACCGGACGTGATGTACGACATGAGGGGTTCGTAAAACGGCTTGCCCTTGTGTTCGGCATAGTACGATTCCGCGAGCGGCCGCGAGACGTGCATGAGCTTGAGGCCCACGATCTTCAGGCCGCAGCGTTCGAACCGGGAGAGGATGAGTCCCGCAAGACCGCGCTGGACCGCGTCCGGCTTGAGGAGCGCAAACGTGCGCTCGACCACGCGTTCAGGCCCCCTTCTTGGCCTTCTTCGCGGCCTTCGGCGCCGCGGGCTCTTCCTCGTCGGATTCGGTCTTGCGGCCCTTGACCTTCTGCCACTGCCCGTCGAGCCACGCCTTGAAGACGCGTCGGCCGTCCGAGGTGTCCTTCCATGCGAGGAACTCGCTCTTGTCGACGTGGGTCGTCGCCTTCCCGGGGTGCGCCTTGCGCGCCCAGTTCACGATCGAGTTCTTGAACGCGGGGTCCGCGAGGAAGCCCGCGTAGTATTTCTCCAGGTCTCCGCGGGACAGATCGGGGCCCAACCTCTTGTCGACGAGGTCCGTGAGGTCCGCGGGGATGTCCCTCCCCTTCGGCGCGTCGATTGTGACTTGAACGGCCGCTGCCTCCGCGGCGGGGGCGGTTTCTTCTTCACCGGCCCGTGGCTTGAGCTCCTCCCCGGCGGCCGCGCCGCCCGCGCGGCGGAACGCCTGCGTCCACGGTGTCCAACGCGGCACGCGACCGAGCTTCAACATGTTGAGCTGGCACTTGCTCGAGCAGAAGACGAAGACCGTGCCGTCCTTCTTGATGAACATCTTGCCCGTCCCGGGCTCGATTTCGTTCCCGCAGAAGGAGCAGGATCGTCGCACGGGCATGGGATCACCGCACGCTCAGCTTGCGGGCCTCGCGGGCCGTCTCGCGGAGCATGAGGATGTCTCCGACCTGGACGGACCCCTTCACGTTCCGCGTGATGATGCGGCCCTTGTCGCGGCCCTCGTTCACGCGGACCTTGACCTGAACCGCCTCGCCCGTCATGCCCGTCCGGCCGACGACCTCGACGACCTCCGCGGGGATGCTTTCCTCATCTGCCATTGTCGTGACCTTCCGAAGAGATTCACTTCTTCATCATGGCGCGGAGCTTCGCGCCGAGGTCGTCCAGGATGGGCTTCGCCTTTCCCGCGTCAAGGATCGCGATCGAGGCGGTGGCCTTGCCCAGGCCGACGCTGACCCCGAGCTCCTGCTTGCTCGGGACGTAGGCGTAGGGGATGCCCTTCTCCTCACAGAGGATCGGCATGTGGGCGAGGATCTCCTCCGGTTGGACGTCCTCGGCCATGACGACGAACTGGGCGTCCCCTCGCTCGACGAGCTTCGTGACCTCGTTCGTCCCCTTGCGGACCTTCCCGCTCTCCTTCGCGAGCTCGATCGCTTGGTAGGTCTTGTCGACGAGCTCCTTGGGCATCTCGAAGCGAACGTACATTGGCTTGGCCATGTGGGAGACCTCCTTCCGTCCTCGCTCCACGCGAGGACTTCATGAGTCATAGGCTCTCCGTCAGAAGAGCGGCCGTCGAAACGACGCGGCGTATAAAAGGGTTGCGACCCCGCGAGGGGCGGGACCCGCCATTCCTCCATGTGGGAGGTTGAGCACCGGCGCCTTCGCTCACGTTGCGGAGCCGTCGCCTTGGGAGAGCGAGCCCTCGACCGGCCGGTGGAGCTGCTCCTTGACCATCTGGTTTGCGATTTGGAGGAACTGGTCTTCGGTACCGGGAGGGATCGTCGCCCCAGCGGCGACGTGGTGCCCGCCTCCTTGACCGCCGACAGCCTTTGACGCGGTCTGCATGATCGCCGCCAGGTCGAGCCCCTTCGCAACGAGTTCGCGCGTCCCCCGGCCGGAGACCTTGATCCCGTCCTCCGCGTTCGCGAAGGCGATGATGGGGAGGTTCCTCGGCGTCCCGTTCTGGTTGAGGGCCATGCTCGCCGCGATTCCGACGACCGTGTCTCGGATCGTGTCGTGCGCGTGGAAGTACTGGATCGCGTCCATCTCGTGGATGCCCGCGGTCAGGATCGCCTCCATGGACTCTACGAGGTACTCCCGGTGGCCTCGCAGCAGGCGCAACGCCTTGGCCAGGTACTCGTCCCGATCGCCGCGGCACACCCGGTAGCCGACCTCGGCCTCGTCGTAGCGGCCGCATGCGTTCATCAGCGTGCCGAACTCCTTCGCGTCCCGCGTCGGGCTGCCGACGGGCTCTCGGATGAGGGTGTACGTCTCGCCGACGAGGCGCTCCACCGACTTGACTCCGCATCCTCGCTCGAGCATGTGCGCGACGAGGGCGGAGATGACGCGCTGCTTCTCGCCTCGGTCCAGGTCGGACCACGAGCGCCAGTGATTGCCCACCTTCAGGTCGATCCCCTGCTCCAGGAGGAACGCGATGCACGCCTCCTCGTTTCCGCTGAGGCGGGGGATCCAGGGGTCCGAGGCGTACTGGAGCATCTTGTACGCGGGCCGCGTCTCCCGCCCGAACAGCCGCAGGTCCATCTCCGCCTTCACGACGCCCGCCGCTTCGGCGTCCGCGAGGATCGTGCGGTTGTATCCTTCCAGGCGCCGGAACTCCGCTTCCTGCATGTCCCCGACCGCTCCGACGATTGCCACGGCGGCCAGGTCGCCGTTCTTCGGGTCGAGGGCCTTCGCGACGGCGTAGGCGCAACCGGCCCCGCTCGCCACGTCGGAGCCCTCGCCCTCGAGATGTTGGTTGAGCATGAGCACGCGGTCCACGGACTCCGCGAACCGCAGCAAGTCGCCGCGCAGGGCCTTGGGGACCTCTCGCTCGGTCGGTACATGGTGGTCCGAGATGACCGCATCGATGCCGTGCATCGCGTGGAGCATGCCTGCGCCCAAGTCGACGAACCAGACGAGCGGGCGCCCTTCGCGCTTGATCGCCGTGAGGCCGTCCTCGTCCAACTTCTTCGCAAACGCGACCTCGTGCTCGATGCCCGCGCGAGCGAGGGCCTCGGAGGCGATCGCTCCGCCCGTGATCCCGTCCGTGTCGATGTGGGTGACGATCTTCACGAACGACACGGCCCGAAGGCGTTCCGCGATCTCCTGGGCGATTGCCTCCATCGCCCCCATCTAGCGGGCGAGGAGCCATGAAGCTTTGGGACGGCGGGGTGAAACGATGCCGTGGCGGGGCAGACAGGGGCCCCGGCAAGTTATCGTCAACTAACGATAACAACGGGCCCGGGAACACCTTTATGCCCGCGGCCCTCCCTCGTCCGCGCGATGTCCTCATGTCCCCGCTGCAGTGCCGAGATGGAGGCGGGATTCCTCGGCGCGCAGACATGGCCTTCAGGCCTTCAGTGGTATCTCAAAGAGACCGCGCTGGGCTTCACGGTCAGTGACCCGGTCGCGACGGACCACAAGCTGCAGATGGAATACATGCGGGGCGGACGGTGCACCGAATGCCGCGTCATGGTCCTCGCGTATTGAGCGAACGGCCCCCCGCCGGACCCCGCGCCGAACGAGGGGACCCCCTGGTTCATTCCACCTCGACCGCTCTGATCGTCCGCGAAGGCCGGGTCCTGCTCGGCAAACGCACGAGCCGGGTCCGCTTCGCCGGGATGTGGGATGCGTTCGGCGGCCATCGGGAGGAAGGCGAGACGCCCGCCCACGCATTGGTCCGCGAGCTCTTCGAGGAACTTGGCATCCGAATAACGGCGGCACGGTTCCTCCATGAATACGAGGACAGGGATCCGACGTCGAAGGAGAGGTACCACCACCACCTCTACCTCGTGACGGATTGGCGGGGCACGCCGCGCATCGCGAACGACGAGCATTCCGAGATCCGCTGGTTCTCGGCGGCCGAACTCGCGAAGGTCAAGCTCCAGCCCCATCTGAAGAAGGTTGCCCGCGAGGTCCTCGCGAAGAACGTTTAAGCCGGGCGCCCGCCTACGAACGTCTGGGGAAGATCATAGTGGACAACGCGACCCTCTTCAAGATCCTCACGGAGGCGAAAACGATCGCCGTCGTCGGCGCGTCGAAGAACCCCGAGAAGGACGCGCACAAGATTCCCAAGTACCTCCAGGAGAACGGCTATCGGATCATCCCGGTGAACCCGACCGCGGATGTGATCCTCGGCGAAAGGGCGTACAAGTCCCTCTCGGAGATCCGCGAACCGTACGACGTCGTCGACATCTTCCGCCCCTCCGAGGATGTGCCGCCCATCGTCGATGAGGCGATCCGGGGCCCCGCGAAGGTCATCTGGATGCAGCTCGGGATCGAGAACGATGCGGCGGCAAGGAAGGCGGAGGCCACCGGGAAGATCGTCGTCCAGAACGCGTGCATGATGGTCGCGCACCGCGCCCTGGTCAAGTGAGCTCAGCCGAACGAGGACGACGTGAGGACGAGGGCCACGCTCTCGCCGCCCACCCGGCGCCCCGCGAGGGCGAGGCGGTGGACGAACTCGAGGATCGCGGCCGCCTCCTTCGTCCTCGGGCCTGCGGCGCCCAATTCGGACACG
>JBGPGA010000131.1:0-6970 GCA_041483635.1 Thermoplasmata archaeon | reverse complement strand
GTGTCCGCGGTCTCCGAGCCGTATGCGGCCGTCAGGTACTCGCTCAACGTGAAGTAGATCAGGATCAGGTCCAGGGCGAGCATCATCAGCCCCAGATTCCGGAAGTGGAGCGGCTTGATCCAGCGCTCGAGGTGGTAGACCTTCCGGAAGGCGGCCATCGCAATGATGAGGGTGGCGATTCCGGAAAGGATCGCACCCACGACGAAGTACGGGCCGAAGATGGTGCTGTGCCAGCCGACGCGCAGCGTCATGCCGAAGATCCACGACACGACCGTGTGCACGCTGACCGCGATCGGGATGATCAGGACCGCCATGATCGCGATCCCGCGCTTGAGGCGACGGCGCTGGCCGGGACTCTCTCGCCACTTCATGGAGAGGAAACCGTAGAGCTTGCGGCGGAAGCGGCCCCCCACCTGCTGTTCGCGCATCGCTGCGAGATCGGGGATGAGTGGCAGGTAGAGGTAGAGGAGACTGCCCGTGAGATAGGTGAAGATCGAAATGAAGTCCCAGAGGACCGCGGACTGGATGCGGCCGTAGAAGAGGATGTTCATCAATCGGTCGGGGCGACCGAGGTCGATGATGGGGAAGAGCGCGCCAATCGAGATCGCGATGACCGTGATCGACTCGGCCATGCGGGTGATGGGCTTCCGCCACTCCGCCCCGCTGACGCGAAGGATCGCGGAGATCAGCGTGCCGGCGTGGCTCACCCCGATGAAGAAGACGAAATTGGAGATGTACAGGCCCCAGCTCACGTAGTTCCCCATGCCCGTGACGCCCAAGCCCGTCGTGAACTGCACGTAGTACGCATACCCGCCCAACGCGACGATGGCCGCGAGGGGCGCGACGAACGCGTAGAAGCGCCAAGTCGTCTTGCGGATCGGAGCCACGAGGTGTTCCAGGTTGGTGTCCGCCATCCGCTCACCTCCGTGCCGGAAGGTAGTAGACCCGGGGGTCCGTCCCGAGCTCCTCCTTCCACCGGAACCCGCCCTGGTTCTGCAGGGTCGCACGGAACGGGAGCGTCTCTCCCATCCCGTTCGTCACCGCGTCCTCGTTCTCGTTGCCGAAGTAGATCGCCCCCATCGGGCAGCCCGTCGTGCACTCGGGGAGCTGGCCCTCGCGTGCGCGGTGCGCGCAGAACGTGCACTTCATCACGACGCCCTTCGGGGCGGGCCAGGGTTCTTCCGGAGAGTAGGGATGGGAGAGGGCTTCGGCCGGATAGTTCGGGGTCGTCCAGTTGAAGAAGCGCGCGTTGTAGGGGCACGCGGCCATGCAGTACCGGCACCCGATGCAGCGGGTCTGGTCCACGAGGATCGTGCCGTCCGGGTCGCTGTAGGTCGCCCCGACGGGGCAGACCTTCAGACAGGGCGCGTTGCGGCACTGGAAGCAGGGCCGCGGCAGGTGGTACGTCCCGCCCGTGTCGTCCTGGACCGTGTACACCTGGATCCACGACTGGCCCGCGGGCACGTAGTGGGCCTTGTTACACGCCTGGGTGCACGCGCCGCACCCGTCGCACTTGGCCAGATCGATCATCATGACCCAGCTGTCGGCCGCGGACCCCCGCAGCCGCGGGTCCGAGGCGGCCGGGATGATCTTGTCCACGAGGAACTTGGAGCCGAAGGCGAAGATCGCCACGGCCCCCGCCCCGATCCCCGCCATCTTCAGGAACCGGCGGCGGTCCATCGACCGGTCCGACGAGCCCATGTCTCCTTCCTGATCTTGCTCGGCCATGCGCCTTCCCCTCATGGCTTCCTACGCTTGTCGTACTACTTCTGCCAGACTCGGACGGCGAGATATGTACGCGACGCGCCCAAAATACGTATTGTGCGTGTAGGCTCTACAAGTGTACGGGCTCCCCGTCAGGAGGTACGTATGCTCGGTAGTCTCGAGAGCGACGTCGTCGCCGTCCTCCAGGAGAGGAAGGAGGCGACCACCCGCCAGGTCCTCGATGGCGTGAACCGACGCGGGCACCAAGTGGCGTACACGACCGTGAGCACGATCCTGACCCGGCTCCACGCGAAAGGTGTGATCGACCGTCGGAGCGAGCCCTTCAAAGGCGGCGAGCGCTACCTGTATGCGTACAAGGACATCGAGGAAGCGTACCTCGACAGCCTTCTGAGTGGCCTCGTGAACGTCTTCGGTCGGCCCGGGGTAACCCACCTCGCGGAGAAGATCGAGCACTTGGATGACGAGAAGATCCGTCAGCTCCGCGAGCGCCTGAGGGCATGACGAACCCGGGCCTCGTCCTCCTGCTATCTTCCGGGACGATGGCCGTCGCGGGAGCCGCCCTCTTCCTCCTGGCGCGGCACTCCGTCCGGACCTCGCAGGGGGCGTCCCTCGCCCTTTTCTCCCACGGAGCTTTTGCGACCTCGGCCCTCCTGTTCATCGTCAGCCTGGTCCACGTCCATTCCCTGTGGCCGCTCGACATCCAGTTCCACAGCATCTCCCAGGCGTTGGTGGACGACTTCGATTGCGATCTGAGCCTGGACTGTGTCGCGACGACGGCGGTCCTCATCGCGGGCATCGTCCTCGGCGCATCGATGATCCTGGGGCAGGTGAGCTCGCGCGCCCTTCTCCGCCAGTGCGGGCGCCGTCGGGTCGCGGGGCGAGCCGGTCTGCCGCGGGACGAGATACCGAGCTCGGTCGAGCTCTGGCTCGTCCGGGAGGATCGCCCGGACGCGTTCGCGGTCGCCGTCCTGCGCTTCGACCCACGCCGGCTCCTGCGGGTGCAAGACGTGATTGTCGTCACGACCGGATTCCGGGATCTCCTGACCCTTCCCGAGCTCCGGGCGGCCCTCGCCCACGAGGTGGCCCACGTCAAGGCGCACGATCACCGCTACCTGCCGTTCGTCCGAAGCCTTTCCAAGGTCCTCTTCGTCGACCCGATTTTGAGATATCTCGCACGGCATCTCGCGGCGCGGTATGAGTTCGGCGCGGACGAGGACGCCGCCTGGGCCACGAAGGACCCTCGTTCCCTGGCACGCGCGCTCTTGAAGGTCCAAGAGGCAGCCCGGCCGTCGGCGGGAGCCGCGGCCTTCCTCGGTCACGAACGTTCTCCCATGATCATCGAACGTATCGAACGGTTGCTGGATCTCGCCGACCGGATGGACCGCACGCATTGAGCTTGTCGTTCCTCTGCCTCAAGTGGGCCCCGTTGTCGTCGAATACGAGTTAGGGTCAGATGACCCCATATCGGGTCTGAGTCGGGTCGTACCCCATTTCCACCGAATCAACACGTATTTACGAGACTAGATGCATGTGATACGTATGGAGCTTGAGACCCGCAAGGTCCAGAAGCTCGGCTACTCGAGCGTCGGCATCTCCCTCCCGAAGGAGTGGGCCGCGATGAACGGCCTCAAGCCCGGCGCGATCATCACGCTCGCGGTCGAGGACGACGGCAGCCTGAGGGTCCGCACGGGCCCCTTGGACGAGCGGCCGGTCACTTCCGAAGCGATGATCGACGCGGACGAATGGAAGGGACCGGAAGCCCTGACGCGGCTCATCACGGGCAACTACCTCGTCGGCCGCAGCACGATCCGCGTCCGATGCCGCGACGAACTGAGCGCGGAGCAGCTCCAGGAGATCCATGAGGCCGTCCGCGGGCTGACCGGCCTGACGATCGTGAACCAGGGGCCGAAGTTCGTGACGATTGAGAACTTCGCGGAGCCGACGCGCTTCCCGATCGAGGGGCTCCTGCGACGGCTGCACTACCTTACGTCCCGGATGGAAAGCCTCGCCCTGGGCGTCCTGACGGGATCGAGCTCGGGCAACATCGAGGAGGTCATCCGCATGGAGTCGGAGGTCGACCGCCTCTACTGGCTCGTCGTCCGTCAGCTCATCCTCGCGGCCCAGAACCGGACCGTGGCGGGCAAGATCGGCGAGGGCGAGCCGCGCCACCTCCTCGGGGACCGCGTCGTGTCCGTCGTCCTCGAGAATATCGGGGACCTCTGGGAGGAGCTGGCCCGCGGGAGCCTGCCCTTGCTCAAGCCGACCCGGCGGATCCCCAAGGAGTTCGCGAAATCGCTGGGCGCGATCAAGGAGAAGCTCGAGAAGCTCATGGACCTCACGATGACCGCGTTCTTCACATCGAACCTCGAGAAGGCGGATGACGCCCTCGATCTGAAGGATGCCCTCGAGAGTCAGCTGAAAGCCTTCTCTCAGGACTCGGGGTTGAAATGCAACGGCAAGGGGGGAATCTGCAGCACGTGCACCTTCCTCCGGACCGTGCTCCGCCCGATCGAGCAGGTCACGAAGTACTACGGGACGATCGCCCAGATCACGATCAACCGGTCCCTTGAGCCGCCGAAGGGTGAGATGGGCGTTTCGGCGTCGCTCCCTGCCTCGGCTTCACCACCCACTCCGGCATGATGGCTATCCCGTATCGTTCCGGTCCGGGGTGCGCCTCGACTCGTAGTCCTGCCGGAGGGCCTTCATCGTCTTCGTCTTCCCCGGCCCCGCCTGAGGAAGCTCCGCCACGAGAACCACGTCGTGCACGTGGGCGAGGAGCGGGTTGAGCCGTTCTTTGATCTGCCGCTGGAAGTCGGCCCGGAGCAGCGCGGCGATTTCGGGGTTGCCAACCTGGCTCGGGTCGCGGGGCACCGCGTAGATCACGAGGCTGTGCCGGCCCGTGTCGCCGACATCCACGGCGACCGGCTTCGCATCGTAGACGAGCTCGTGCGCGAGGACGCTGCGGATCTCCTCCGCGCTCGACTTGACGCCGTAGATGTTGACCATGTCATCGATGCGGCCGTGGTGGCGGAAGTAGCCGCCACCGAGGCGCTCGACCTGATCGCCGTGGCGTCGGAGCGTCTCGCCCGAGGGACCGGGAGGCGCGTCCGCGTAGTACTCGCGGAACGGGTCATAATTGAGCAGGTCGTTGGCCAGTCCGATGGAGGGAGGGATCAGGTACACCTCGCCGCGCGGGGCGGGTCGGCCGTCTTCGAGGATCACGAAATCGAGGCCCAGGGCCGGCGTCGTGAAGCACGACGGGGCGCAGGGCTGGACCATCGTCCCCGTGATGTACGCGCCCCCGACCTCCGTGCCGCCGCAGTACTCGATCACGGGTTTGTAGCCCGCAAGGGCCATCAGGTAGAGCATCTCCTCCGGGCTCGAGGTCTCCCCCGTCGAGCTGAAGCGTCGGATGCGGCTCCAGTCGAGGCCCTCCATGCTCCGTTCGGCCTTCCAACCGCGGACGAGCTTCGGGACGACACCGAGCATCGTGACGCCCGCCTCGGAGAGGAACTCCCCGTACGCACGCCGTTGGGTCGCACCGACATACAGGGCCATCGCAGCGCCGTTAACGAGGCTGGCGTACGTGAGCCAGGGGCCCATCATCCAGCCGAAGCTGGTCGGCCACGCCAGGATGTCGTCCCCCTGGACATCGTGGTGCAAGTGCGCATCCACAGCGGCCTTGATTGGTGTCGTCTGGGTCCAGACGATTGCCTTCGGTTCCTTCGTCGTCCCGGAAGAGAAGAGGACGTTCGTCACGTCGGCTGGGCGGCCGGGAACGGCGTCGAACGTGTCGCGGTCCGCGAGGAAATCGGTCCATGCCACGTCCTCGGGCCGGGCGAGCCGCACGGTTTCCATTCCTTCTGACGGCAGGACGACGGTCCGCGGAGCGTGGGCGTCCACGACCTTCTCGTAGATACCATGTTCCTTCCCGTCCCGGATGTAGGCGTCGATCGTGAAGACGGCTTTCGCACTGCCGATCCGAAGGCGCTTCTCGATGTCCGGGGCGGCAGAGGCGTCGGCGATCCCCACAACGCTCCGACCCGAGAGGATCGTGCCCAGATAGATCGCAACGGATTCCGGGGTCATGGGGAGGTCTAGCGCGATTCGCTCCCCGCGTTCGATTCCCATGCCCCCGAGGCCGTTTGCCACCCGTGCGGCAAGGCGCCTCAGGTCCCCATAGGTCATCCGGCGGACCGTCGAATCCGTCTCGGAAGCGGAGAGGATCGCCGTCCTACCGGGTTCCGCGCGGAAGCAGCTCTCCGCAATGTTGAGGGCCGCTCCCGGAAGCCAAGCCGGCTGGGTTACGGGCGATTCGGGATCTCGGATGCGCTGCGGAGCCGTTCGGAACACGACACCGAGTCTCCGGATCGCCGCCTCCCAGAATGCGTCGCGATGTTCAACGGACCACCCATGGAGGTCCTCGTATCGCGTAAGCTGGAGATCCTTCATCAGCGCGCTCACGTTCGTGCGACTGATGTCGGCGGCTCCAGGGATCCATGCAGGCCCGGGTCCCGCCTCGCTCGGGCGCCCTTCATATGCGCGGTGGTAGAGGTACGACTGGGCAGCGAACCGCTCCCGGAGCGACGGGGTCGAATGGATCAGAGACTGGAAGTCACGCCATATCGCGATTTGTTCAGCCGGATCCGTTCGCCGGTGGTGCCTCGCCTCGATTGACTCGATCCGGTCCCCCAGCAGGCGCGATTCCTCGATGGAAAGGCCTGTCGACGTCAGCGTTTCCCGCACGTCCGCAGGGCGCACGAGGCGCGAACGCGAGCCGGACACTTAAGGGTGAGGCGGTCCGAAACCGGACGCCCGGGGCGACGACTCAGGTCTTCTTGCTGTCGAAGACCTGGCCCGGCTTTTCGGACGCCAGGGCCTCTCGCGCATACTCGAGCGCGCGCTCAACCGCTTCGCGCGGTGTTTGTACCGGCACGAAGAGTCCCGGTTCGACCCCGGTCTTGTCCATGGGCCAGGTGTGCAGAGCGAACACGGTCTTGCCTTGGTCGAAGGCGTGGGCCATCTCGCTCATCGTGCCGTACGATCCGTTGATTGCGATCAGGGCATCCGCGGTGCGGATGATCACGAGGTTGCGGGCCGTGCTCATCGCAGTGGCCACAGGCAGGTCGATGTAGGGGTTCAGATGGGCGATATCCGCGAGGTGCTTGGCGAGCCAAAGGTCATTTGGACCTGCCTTTTGGCGGGCCTTATGGTGGGGCCGCTTGAGGGCTTTGCCGATGTATGG
>JBGPGA010000130.1:0-7019 GCA_041483635.1 Thermoplasmata archaeon | reverse complement strand
TCATCGCCGTGGGTGCCCTCGGGAGATATGGTCTCACATCCCCGTTCGTCCGGGCGCTGGCCGTCTTCTGTCTGCTCGTGAGCGCCTGGTCCCTCCTCGACTGGTACTTCCTGAGCTTCATGGACGCGAACGATGAGCTCGCCGTAATCGTCGTGTCGAACGTTCGCGCGAGCATCCTCGCCGTGTCGTCTCTGGTCATCCTCCTCGCATCGAAGTGGATCACGCGGGGACATTCGCATTATGACTGGCTCCTCGTCCTTCCGGTGGCCGGCTCGCTCGCCATCGTCTGGAGCGGGATGACGACCGGGGTCCAGAGCGCCCCGTGGGGGCCGCAGCTCGTGCGGGACCCGATCCGCTACGCACTCTTCGTGATCCAAGCCGCCGTGTACTTCGTCGCGGCGATCATCTTCGCACTTTCGCTCGCGGTCGGAGGCCGCGACGTGCCCGCCCGCCTGCGGCGGCCGGCGCTTCTCAGCATCGGCAGCCTGGTGGTGTTCGTGGTCCTCTGGCTGTCCACGAACGTTTACACGGGCCTAGCCCAGGCGGCCGGCCAACCCCTCTTCTCGTCGGTGCTGTTCATTCCCGCCCTCATGGATGTGCTTGCCTTCGCCGGACGCACCCCGCAGGAGATGGGGGAATTGTTCCGCGCCCTCTCCGCCGTCGAGCGGCGTGTGCTCGGCCTCTACGTGTTCTATCGCACCGGGGAGCCCCTCGTGGCCGTCGGCGCATCACGGAGCCTCCCCATCGAGGCGGAGCAGCTCGAGGGTATCCTCAACATCGTCGGCAACTTCGTCGAGACGAGCATGCGGCGGTTCCGCGGCTACACGACCACATCGATGAACTTCGACCGGCTCGGAATCCTCGCCGTCCGCGGCGAGTCCGTAATCGTGGCGGCCGTGTTCGAGGGCCCGGCCTACGACGCCCTCCGCAGCGAACTCCGGCGGAGCATGCAGGCCTTCGAAGCGGCCCACCGACCCGAGCTGGCGACCTGGGAGGGCGCCAGCCGGATCGCAGATGGGATTGCAGACGACCTCTCTGCGTTGCTCCGGAAGCCAGAATCCCGGTCTCCGAAGGCGAAGTAGGCCCGCGGGCGAAAAGGTTTTTCGGCGGTCGCGCTTTGGCACCTCGTGCCCCGGTATCACGGGGCGGGAGGCCGACGATCACCATGGAGAGAACGAACCACGCGAGCGGCGCCAAGTGGGAGTCCATCGCCGGATACTCGAGGGCGGTCCGAGTGGGTCCCTTCGTCCAAATCGCTGGCACGACCGCGTGGGATGAGAAGGGGGACATCGTGGGCGTAAGGGATTCGTATGCGCAGACCGTCCAGGTCCTCCGGAACATCGAGGGAGCGCTCCGCACCGCGGGCGCGAGTCTCCGGGACGTGGTCCGGACCCGCGCCTTCGTCACGAACATCGAGGACTGGCAGGAGGTCGCGAGGGCGCACGGCGAGGTCTTCGGAGACATCCGCCCCGCCATGACAATGGTCCAGGTGAGCCGGCTCATCGATCCGAGGATGCGCGTCGAGATCGAGGCGGATGCGATCGTCGCGGACGCCCCGCTGCAGTAGCCGAAACAAACGCAGACTGGTCACGACTGGCCACTTCTCCCCGCTTCGGTCAAGGCGGGTGACCAGCCGTAGGCGCGTCCGAGGCGAGTCGGATGATCGAATACCTAATCGCGAGGGCGCGGCTCCAAGACGTCGAGGCGGCCGTCCGCAAGGCGGAGTGGCTCCGGTGGTGGCCCGCGCAGCCCGCGAACGTGCGAAAGGAACGGGGTCTTTAAAGTCCCGCCTCCACATGGGGCTCCGAAATGGCCGAAGGCGATCTGCAGAAGGACGTGAAGGAGCTCCGCAAGCAGGTGGAGGCCTTGCGGGAGGCCCTCGCCAAGGTCGCGGAGCCCTACCGGGAAATCGCGGGCTACATGGAGCAGCTGCAGATGATCACTCGCGGCTACTTCCGCCTCCTCGACCTGTACGCGAAGCACGGCGCCGTCTCGCCCGACGTCGTCGTCCCCGGGTTGAAGGACGACATCTCCAAGGCGATCGTGACCGTTCTCTTCGAGAAGGGGGACCGCAACATCTCCCAGATCACGGAGGCCGTCAAGGGGAAGCGGGGGACCGCGTCGCGGCGGATCGTCCGGGAGCGCCTCCAGGACCTCGTGTTCCGTGGGGCCGTCGTGGCCTCCGAGGGACCCCGCGGCCACACGTACCGTGTCTCCGAGGAAGTGGCCGGGAAATGGTCACAAGTGCTCGGTTTGTCCAAATAGGGGGACCATCCTCAGTAAGAACAAGAAGGACGAGGTGAGCACGATGTCGGAAGAGTCGAAGGGAAAGAACTTCCAGCCGGAGGACTTCAAGGAGATCCTGAACGTTGTGGGCGAGAAGATTCCCGCGCTCCTGAACAGCCTGACTGAAGCGATCTACGGCAAGGAGGCGTCCGCGAAGTTCGGGACCGCGGTCGCGAACTTCTTCAAGGCGCTGAAGGACAGCGGGATGACGGACGAGCAGGCCTTCAAGCTCACGGAGCAGTACATGTCGTCCCTGAACCTGGGCGGCATGATCGCGAAGGCGTTCTCGCACCGCGGCGAAGGCGAGGAGTGATGGCCTCCGAGCCGGGCGACCTCCCCGTCGTGATCGCGGCGGCCGTCCCGATCTTGGCCATGCAGGTCGGCGTGGGCTTCCTGCGGTTCCAGGTGCGCCGCAAGCGCGGCGTGCGCCGGTTCCGTCGCGCGCTGATTCGCGGCGGCCTGCCGAAGGACCAGGCCGCCCGTCTCGCCCAGGCGTACCACGATGCCGGCTCCTTGCGGCTCATCCTCCGCGGGGCCGGCTTTTCCCGCTCGTGAACGGGCGGGCCAGCGAGCCTTAAGGACGGGGCCGCGTTACGGCCGGCGCCATGATCGCGCCCGCATCGAAGGCGGAACGGGAAGCGTTTGAATTGTGGAAGCGTCTGCGACCGGACGAGGCGTACGTGGCCGGTCTCCCGGAAGCCGCCGGCCAGTTCTTCGTGCCCACCGAGACGAACGTGCGCCGCGTGACGCAGCAGATCGCGCGGATCCGGCGGAGCACGAAGGACGTCACGATCCGCAAGTTCCTCGCAAGCCTGGAGGCCGCGCTCACGCTCCCTGAGCCGTCCCGCATGCCCGAGAGCATGGTCGCCTCCCTCTTCGGCTACATGATCAAGGAGGGCGTGGACGCGGAGCATATCCGGTCCCTCGCCGTCGCGGGGGCGAAGGCCCTCGAGGCCGAGCGCCGCCGGTATGGCGGAAAGAAGTGGCCTCCCGGGATGCGGGCCCTCGTCCAGCTGAGTGGCTCCGGACTTACGGAGATCGTGGACATCATCGAGAAGGAGCTCCAGCTCGGATCGGGGAACGAGGCGGCCCTCCAGGCGGTGGCCGCTCTCAGGAAGGCGCTGGACCGGTATGTGAAGGCCTTCGAGCTGCCCGGCTTCCGCCCCGAGGCCCCGTTCGAGGAGACGTACGCATTCCTGAAGGAAACAGGCGCGGACCTCGGGCGCGCTCGGACCTACCCTCGGGCCCTCCGGGACCTGTGGGACTTCGCCGAGACGCCCCGCCAGGTCGAGGCCGCCGGACTCCGGATGATGCGACGCGAGCTCCCGCGTTTCCAGGCCGTGACGGTCGCCCTGGCGGGGGAGCTCCACTGCGACCCGACCGCGGAAGGCGTCGCGAAGGCGCTCAAAGCGAAGGTGGGGCTCCGGCCCGACCAGATCCTCCCGTTCCTGAACACGGTCCGCGGTCCGTGCCAGCGCGTCGCGGACAAGCATGTCGTCGCGATCAATCCGCACTACTCGACCCTCGTGATCGAGACGCCGCCGTACTTCGCGAACACGACGCCTTCCGGGGCGGCATACAGCATCGACAGCCTGACGGACCATTCCAAGGAGGTCTTCATGGCCACGACGGACGAGCGGAGCGCCGCCCGGCCGGCCCCCGGGGATCTGGTCAGTCTTCTCGTCCACGAGGAGTACGGCCACTGCGTGCACGGCTCGAATTCGGCCCACGCGTTCGCGGGACGGCCCACCCTGGTGGACGTCCTCAGCTCGCCCCTGGGCTGCGTGTCCGAGGGGATCGCCTTCCAGCGCGAGCTCGAGTTCCTTCCTATCATGAACGGGATCCTTTCGGGGCGGTTTGATGGACCCGAGGAACGGGCGTTCGCGGAGTCCCTGGAACCCTGGGGCGGCCTGACCGCGGTCGCGCGGCAGTACGAATTCCTCACCTACTTGTGGCGGATGGCCCGCTTCCTGCGGGTCATCGGGGACGCGCGGATCAACTCGGGGAAGCAGGACATCATCGAGTTCGTGGACTGGGCGCACAAGGCCACGGGACTCGAGAAGGCGACCGTGTACTACAACGTCTTCCCGGCCCACCAGGTCCTCGGCGCAGGCTATGCGACGACCTACGCAATCATCGGCGAGCGCATCCGCGCGATCCAGGAAGACGCCGTGAAGCGCGGGATTGCGCTGCGCGAGCTGAACGCGTACGCGTGCTCGATCGGATGGCCTCCGAAGTCCGTGTTCGAGGCGAAGCTCCGGGCATGGGTCAAGGAGAAAGCCCGCTGAGCGGCCGACCGCGCGGAACGTCGCCTATTCGTCCCTGGCATCCGCGGCGATCTTCCCCGTGAGGAGAATCTCGGCGACCTTCTTGCCCCGCCGCGGCTGGCTCCCGCGGCCGAGGCCGCGGAAATCGATCGTCCGCACCGCGCTCCCGTGTATGCCGCTCGCGTAGCCTTCGACGGCCTCGCGGTACTCCAGAGACAGGAGGTCGACAACCTCCGGGGGCTGCACGGCCTCCAGGTATTCGTGAAGGATCGCAGGGAGTCCACGGTCCCTCCACCACCGGTTCAGCTTCCCGAGCCGCTCCACCGATTCGGCCATGGAGACGACGTAGGCGGCCACCGGGTCCCTCGAGGCGACGACGCCGTACAGCCCCGACACGATGAGCACCTCGACGCCGGGGACGCGGCCGGCCCAGGCCTCCTCGCCGATAGCCCGGTACATGTTGCCGCGGTACCGCTGGAACGCGGGGAGGAGCTCGCCGGGACGCAGGACCGAGTCCGGGGCGGCCTTGCGTACCTGGTCCTGCAGGAGGGTGAGCCGCCGCCGGGCGTCGCGCGGCAGGGAATCCTCGAAACCGGGGACGCGGCCAGTGACGGCTCCGCCGCCCTTCGCCTTGCGGGTGCTCTCGGGGATCAGCACGAGGGTCCGGATAGCGTCCATGCCCGCGCTAAGCCGCCGATCCGGAAAAGCCCTTCCCCACGCACCCCACGCGCCTTCCGTTCGATGGGTTTTCGTTCGGAGATGGCGCGCACGCTGCACATACGAGCAATATCACCGGAGCCTTTGGGGGTAGGATTATAACGGCAAGCTGCTGTCGGAAGGCCGGGGAAGCCTACATGGTGAAAGTGCGAGACGACGGAGTTTTCGACGTTTCAATCGAGAAGATCTGGAAGTACCTGGGGGACGAGTCGCCAGGGGTCCACAACCACCAAGCCATCTTGGGGGCCAAGACCGTGGAGAACCGCGGCAACGAGGTCGTCCAGGAGTGGGAAATGCGGAATCCCGACGGGAAGACGACCCGGAAGGAGACCTGGCGCATGGTCATGGACCCGCCCAAGGGCTTCGAGATGGAGTCCCTCGCGGGAGTCTCCAAGGGCACGAAGTACACGAACCGCTACTCGCCGATGGGCGGGAAGACGCGGGTTGACGTCGAGGGCGACTTCCACTTCCAGGGAATGGACGAAGCGTCGACGCGGAACGCGGCCCTGGGGTTCCTAGCCCAGGTATTCGACGAGGACAACGCGGCGCTGAAGAAGTACGAGTGAGCGCCCGCCGTCGACTTCGTAAACGGCAAGGGAGAAGTCCGCGGACGTCCCATGGCGGGACCGTGGCAACTCCCTTCGCGAACCTCGAGTACCTATATGTGGGCACCGCGGACTTCGAGCGCGACATCGCCTACTACCGCGACGTGCTCGGGGCGCCGCTCCTCTGGAACCTGGACGGTTTCGACGCCCACGTGGCCGCGTTCCGGCTCGGCGAGGGACCCCTGTTCCTCCTGGCGGACCATCGGCCTGCGCCGAGCTGCATGCCCCTGTACTCCGTCGCGGACCTCAAGGAGACCGCGAGGGACCTCCGGAAGCGGGGGTGGAAGTCGGACGGACGACCCTTCGACATTCCGAACGGCCCCTGCTATGTCTTCGACGATCCGAGCGGAAACCGGCTCGGCATCTTCCAGAACGTCCGACCCCGGCCGTTCGAGTGAGACTCAGCCCTTCCCTTCCTTGAGATGCTTCAGGAGCACGAGGAGTTCCTTCAGCGCCTGGGCGTCCCCGCGCTGCTGGGCCACCACGACGCCCTTGCCCCACGTCTCCTCAGCCTCCCGCTTCCGTCCCGCGTCGCGCAGGGACTTGCCGAGCTCCCGGTAGGCGGCCACGTAGTCCGGCAGGACACGGAGGGCCTTCTCGAACGCATCGATCGCATCGAGGTGGCGTTGGAGCTTCGCATACTCCATCCCCAGGACGTAGTAGCCGACGGGATCGTCGGGCTCAGCGCGAATCCCTTCCTTCAGGACCTTGATCCGATCCTCCGGGGCAGACATGGCACCGGGGAGCCGAAGGCTCCGCGAGGCCAAGAACCCTCCCTTCCCCCGCGGGGCGGATCCAGCCGTCAGCGGCGCTTTCCTGCAAGCTCGTGCAGGGCGCGGAGGAGGGTGGACGCCTCAGCGGGAGTGTTGTAATGCACGAACGTCGCCCTCATCGCGGTCTCCATGCCGAAGAGGCGTGGGACGCGGGAGAAGTAGTCCTCGGCGCCGACGGCGAGGCCGTACTTTTCGTAGAGGATGCGGGAGAGGTGTGGGTCCTCATAGCCCGCGAGCTTGAACGTGAACGTCGGGTCCCGCCCCAGACCCGGCGGCGCCTCCTGCGGGCCGTACAGCATCAGCCCGGGGACGGCAGGGAGGCCGGGCCACCGGCCATCTCCTTCCAGAAGGAGACGATTCAGATCGTCCTC
>JBGPGA010000129.1:0-7071 GCA_041483635.1 Thermoplasmata archaeon | reverse complement strand
GCCCTCAAAAAGATAACAAGGGCGCCCAAAGGTTAGCTTAGGTGGGTCAGAAATCCACCGTTAACTGTAAGGGGAAAAGCTAGCCTGACGTGGACTTGCCTAACGAGAGTCCATGACACGAAAGTGAGGCCTAGCGAACCCATGAGCCTGATTTATGCGGGCCATGGATGTCAGAAAAGTTACCCCGGGGATAACTGAGTCGTCTCCGGCTAGAGTTCCTATCGACCCGGAGGCTTGCTACTTCGACGTCGGCTCTTCCTATCCTGGTGGTGCATGAGCTGCCAAGGGTGGGGTTGTTCGCCCATTAAAAGGGATCGTGAGCTGGGTTCAGACCGTCGTGAGACAGGTTTGTTGCTTTTTGGTGGAAGCGCTTTGATGCCTGAGGGGAAGGTCCCTTAAGTACGAGAGGAACGGGGGATCGGCGCCTCTAGTGTATGGGTTGTCTGGCAAGGCATTGCCCAGCAGCCACGCGCCATGCGGATAACGGCTGAAAGCATCTAAGCCGGAAACCGTCCTCAAGACGAGGCATCTTACGGCCGCGGTAGTCGACCGCGTTGATAGAGCGGGGGTGTACGCACGAAGCTCGCAAGGGCGACGTGTTCAGCCCGCCGCCACTAATCGCCGTAGCCACACTAGCACCCGTCGGTGGTGCGTTGGCGGCTTAGCCGTCAAACAGGACGCATATGATCGGTACCCGTGATTTTCCCGCGACATCGTTTCTGATCAGCGCCCGCTCCGCGCACCCGATCGAGCGGCAGCGTCGCTTCCAGGGCGCATAGGGTATCCAACGCCCCAGAGTGAGACCGGTCGCAACATGACGCCAGGACCCTTTCGGATCGGGATGGCTCGGAACGGACGGCGATAAGGGGTGAGAATGACGACACCCCATCCGCCCATGAAAAACGAAAGGTGACCGGATCCTGGTCCGGTCGTTGGATCTTCTCTCAAGGAAGACGTTCAGAACTGCGCGAAGGTCGGCAGCGTCTCGGTGGACTTCACACCGGGCACGCCGTTGACCTGCTTCACGATCGTGGAGAACATGTTGTCTCGGTTCTCTGCCCCAATGCGGGCAATGACGTCCAAGTCGCCGGTCGTGCCGATAACCGTCTCGACGCCGGTGAGCTTGCTCAGCTCACTGGTCGCCCGAACCGGGTCGGAGCTCCGGATGAGGATGTACGCGCTTGCCGGGTAGCCGTTCTTCTCCGAGCTCTTCCAGTTTTGGAGTCCCGGGTACGAGCGGAATCCGCGCACGCTGTCCATCGACTGGACATGGGCCGCGAACTGCTGGAGCTCGTCCATGGTCTTGAAGCTGGCTGCGACGGCAACGTCGTGCCGCCCGAGGACCGCCTCCGCCTTCGTGACGTGGGGTTGCTCCCGGATCGTCTTCAACGTTCTCTCGACATAGCCTGGCGCCACCTTGAGAAAGATGATGCTGTCACCGTTCAGGTCCGTTGTCATGTGTTTCCTCAGTCGCTCTACCATGCCCGAGCACTTATACTTAGGTAAACCGAAAAGGAGCACCTTCTAACTGGTTCGAATGAGAGGAGCAGGGAAACGCAGCCGCCGTTCCTGCAATCGACAGGGCATCCTGGCGTGACCCTTCGGCGGCCCTTTAGAGGCCGAGTGCGAGGGGAATCGTGCGGTCGAACCGTCCTCCATTCTCTCGCGGGCGGGAATGCCTCGTCGATTCTCTTCGGCCACCGGAACGTTTACGTCCCGCCTTCCCTTGGCGAACTCCGTGGTCCGGATTCCCCTGGTAGTCGACTCGAACGAACCGGAGGACATCCCGGAGAAACTGCGCTCTCTTGGAGTCGAGTTCGAAATCAAGAAGATTGCACCAGGCGACTACGTACTGGGACCGATTGGCATTGAACGCAAGGCCCTCGCGGACTTCTTCAGCAGCATGGTCAAGAAGCGACTCTTTGAACAGATCCTCCGCCTCCGGGAGGCCTACCCTCAGCCGCTCCTGATCCTCGAAGGGGACCTGTCGGAGATCTCGACCTTCCGACATCCCCAGGCCATCCTCGGCGCCCTCCTCGCGATCGAAACGACGGAGCGCGTGCCCATCCTCACCACGGCGGACAAGGACCAGACCGCCCTCCTGCTGAGCGTGCTCTGGAAGCGGCAGGACAAGGGCGCCGCGGAGTACGGACTGCGGCACAAACCGAAAGGTCTGACTCGGGACCAGCGTCAGCGCTTCCTCGTCGAGGGGCTGCCGAGCGTGGGCGAGACCCTCGCGCGGAACCTGCTCGAGCATTTCGGGTCCGTGCACGCGGTCTTCGATGCATCCGAGGAGGAGCTGAAGAAGGTGGCCAAGATCGGCGACATCAAGGCGGCGGAGATCGTCAAGCTCGTCCGCGCGAAGTACGAGCGGGAGCAGACGCGGCTGGACGAATCCCCGGAGGACGACCCGCCCCTTTGACAACATCTTTATGACACGTCCCTTCGCTTGAAGTCGCGGGATGCACTCGAACGAGTCGACCTCCTGGGGCCACGCCGAGCGCTCCGAGCGGGCGCCATCGGGGCTGAGCGCGCAGCTCGCGCGGGGCGCCCATCTGACCTGGATCAGCCTCCGAGTCCTGGTGAAGGACCCGCAGCTCCTCGCCTTGCCCTTCCTGGCTCTCGTCTTCAGCGGGTTCGTGTGGCTCCTCGTGCTCGTGAGCGGATGGGCCGTCGACTTCTCCGTCACGTCCGCATCGAGCACGTTCGTGTATCAGGAGATGTTCGCCGCGTACCTGATCACGTACTTCCTGTGCACGTACTTCATGGCCGCCATCATCGGCGCCGCGAACGAGCGGCTCCGGGGCCAGCGGCCGACCGTCTCGGACGGCTTTCGTTCGGCGAACCGCTGCTTCGTGAGGCTCGTGGCCTGGAGCCTGTTCGCCGCGACGTTCGGCGTCTTCCTGCGGCTCGCCTCCCTGCGATGGGAGCAGGCGGGGCGCATCCAAGCCCGCGTCCTCGGCAACCCCTGGCCCATCGCGAGCGTGTTCGTCCTGCCGACGATGGCGATCGAGGATGCCGGACCCGTGAGCGGCTTCCGGCGGAGTCGGCGGCTCGTCCGCGAGCGGTGGGGCTCCCATCCTAGCGGCGTGCTCGGGACCGGCGTCGTGTTCCTCCTGCTCTGGCTCGTCGGGTTCGTTCCCTTCCTCTGGGGCATCCTCGGAGACGGGGGCTACCTGGGCGTCGGTCTCGCGTTCCTCGTGTGGCTCATCCTGATGGCCCTGTGGTCCGTCGTCCATGGCATCCTCGTGACGAGCCTGTACCATTACGCGACGGAGAGCAGCGCGGCCTTCGGCTTCAGCTGGAAGGCGCTGAACCACCCGTGGGTCCGCTAGGTGCGGTCGCCAGGAAGGCCCGCAGGACCTCCTCGTGGGGCGCGTCCGTCTTGACGCCCCGAGGATGGAAGTGGGTCCGCTCCGCGCGGAAGCCCGCGTCCCGAAGGACCGCGAGGAAGCGCTCGAGCTTGGGCGGAGATGACCGCAACCGCGATGCCATCTCATCCGTCGTGACGAAGAAGGGCGGCAGGTCGACCTCCCGCTGGAGGAGATCCAGGAGCCGCCCGGTCTGCCCGCCCGTCCATTCGGACGGTGCGAGGGACCGGACGAGGACCGGATCGCCGAGGGGTCCTGTCCACAGAGGGCCGACGGCCTCGGGTTCGCGGGGGTCCACGCGCAGGAACGTGCCCTCCTGGTTCCGCAGGTAGTAGCCGAGCTCCGGCGAGGACTCCTTCAAGCCATCCAGCACGAGCAGATGGGCCCGGAAGAAATGCTCCGCGGCGAAGGCGAGGACGGGCCGGATGACCTTCGCATGGGCGTCCGCGACGCGGGCGATGTATCCGAGGAGGATCCGAAGGCCGATCTCATGACCCTGCTCGCACCGGAGGGGGTGGGCGACATAGCGGCGCTGGCATGTCTTCGGATAGGTCCCGCTGAGCGGGGCCGTGTCCGTCGCGGTGATCCCCAGGCCGGACGGCGTCTTCGCCGCATGGAGGGCGTGGCCCAGGAACGGGGTCGGGGGCCCGAACGGATCGATGTCCACGTAGTCGTAGGCGCGCTCGGCGAGCATGGCCCGGAGGTCCGTGTGGAACACCTCGCCCCGGAGGCCGTTCCGCTCGAGGTTCATACGGATCAGTTCGGCGGCATCGGGCGACGTGTCCGCGAAGCCCAGCTCCGTGATGCCGGCCTCGAGGCCCATCCGGATTCCCCACGCTCCGGTCCCCGCGAGGCCGTCCAGGGCCGACCGAGGCGGCTGAGGCCACTTCGCCAGGACAATCCCGCTCAGGTCGCGGTTCAAGGTCATCGTGGGGTTGTAGAACGGGTAGGGTCCCCGCGTCCCGGGTCCTTTGCGCCGGGGCACGTCGGGCACGAGGAGGTGGGCGCGGCCCTCGACGATCTCCTTCAGGGGGAACGAGAACTCCACGGCGGCGGAAACGCGCCGGGTGAGATAGGCCTTGCCCTCAGAGGACCTCGCCCTTCATCAGCTTCACGATCTTATAGGGCAGAAGGTTGCGGTTGACCATCGTGACCTCGAGGATCCGCACGTCGTCGCGGCGGCGGATGTCCTGGAGGAGAGGGTTGCGGGACTTCTTGTGCAACGTGAGGAGGAGAGGCTTGTCCGCATCGAGGGCGTCCTTCACCGCCTGGACGAAGTTCGGGGACTCGACTTCCATCTTGCCGACCTCGTCGATCACGATCACGTCCGCGCTCTCCGTGGCGCGCCGGAGGGCGTTCACGCCGACCTCCTCGAGCGCGCTGATGTCGATTCCGTAGCGGCCGACCATGATCTTGGACTCGATCTCGCGCGAGGCGAAGACTCGCTTCTCCTTCGTCGTCCAGTCGAGGACGTAGAAGCCCTCTCGGCGATTGCGCTTGACGATGGGCTCCGTGATCATGCCGCCGACCTTCTTGCCGTCGGACTCGAGCATCTCCATGACCTTGAGAAGGCAGTACGTCTTGCCCGCCCCGGGGAGGCCTGTGATCCCGATCTTCAACGCCTCACCCATCGAGCAACTCTCCGAAGTGACCCCATAGGCGGCGTTCTATAAAAACCGTCACCGGGTGGGCCTCGCTGCGGTCGGTTCAGGATGGCTGGGGCGGGACGCTCTCCGGGCTCGGCGATGCGGGATAGTACGGGACGGTGGGTTCCGGCCGGCGCACCTTGCGGACCATGAGGATCGGCGTGGTCGACTTGCGCGCAATCTGGTCTTGCATCGGACCGAACGCGAACTGGGTGAGCCGCCATTCGCTGCTCGCGCCGAGGACGAGGAGGTCGTAGTCCGCGGCCTCCGCCACGACCGTGTCGACGACGTTCCGGATGCGGACCATCTTCTCCTCGAAGGGCACGCCGTGAGTCCTGCACATCTCGGCAAGGCGGGCAGAGTATGCCCTCTCCTTTTCCGCCTCGAGGTCTGTCTGGACGACGCTCAGGATCGAGATCTTCGCCTTGTGCTTCTTCGCGAGCAGGATCGCGTAGCCGGTCGCGTACGACACGTGCCACTCCGGCGCGTTCAAGATCAGGATCCGGTCGAGCTTCTCCTTCATCCCTGTGGCCTTGAACACGACGACATCGCAGGGGGCTTCCTGGACGAAACGGTCCAGGTTCGAACCGAGGATCCGGCCGCTGCGCCAGCCGCCCTTCCATCCTGCCACGAGGAGGTCGATCTCCTCGTCCTTGATGTTGTCCAGGATCGCCTCGGTCACGCGGTGGCTCACCTCGACGCGGGCCTTCACGTTCACGCCGGCCTCCTCGGCCCTCCGCCGCAGGCGGCCGAGGGACCAGCGCACCTCGCTCAGGTACAGGCGATCGATCGCGTCGATGGGGAGGGTCTCCGGGACCTCCACGACATGGAGGAGCGTGAGCTCGCCGTCCTCGACCTGGGCCACGAGGGAGGCGAAGTCGACGAGCTCGGTCCGCTCGAAGTCGTCGATAGGCAGCAGGATGCGGTAGTGGGGGCGGGCGGAGGGCAGCACGGAGCCGACGACGCGGGTGACGCCCGCGACGACCTCCCGCTTCTGGTACAGGTAGTGGAGCCCTAACCCGAGCGCGATCCAGCCCAGCGCGATGAACCACGCGGGGGCCTCGATCGTCCAGAGGCTCAACGCGAGCAGGGACTTCGTGATCATCCCCAGGATCGGGATGAGCGGGAAGAGGGGGATCATGTAGTACCGCTTCACGTTCGGCATCGTCCGCCGCAGCACGATGACGGCCCAGTTCACCATGAGGAACAGGAGCAGGAACATGATGTCCGCGCTCGCGGCCACGCGCGTGATGTCCAGGCTGAATGTGACGATGATGATGATGAGTCCGCTGACCGCGATCGCGATGTGCGGCGTCCGCTTCCGGGGATGGAGCCGACTTAGGAAGTGTGGGAGGGTGCCGTCCCGCCCCATCGCGAAGGCGACGCGGCTCGACGAGAAGATGAGGCTGTTCAGGGCGGCCAGCGCGCCGAGGGCGACGCCGAACGCGATGATCGGGAGCCCGAAGGGCATGACAACGCCCGCGAGCTCCGCGATCGCGTTCGGGTTCCCGGTGACAGCCCCAGGGTTGCGTGGATCCACCTGGACCAGACAGGGCCCGGCTCCGTTCGCGGGGGCCACGCATCCAGGGGCATTGAGCCCGATGGCCACGAACGCCATCAGGATGAAAATCGCCGTGGCCACGCCGATCACGATGAAGTGCGCACGCGGGATGTTCCTCTCCGGGTTGCGGACCTCCTCCCCCGTCTGCGCGATGATCTCGTAGCCTTCGAAGACAATGAACGTAAAGCCCATTGCCGCGAACAGCGAGACGAACGAGGACCAGGAGTCCGATCCGGTGAAGAACGGCTGGTAGTTCTGCACAGGGACCCCGCCGTGGAGGACGAAGTGGACGAGTCCCGCGACGATGAAGAGGCAGACGAGGAGGATCAGGCCCACCGTTACGGCGGTCTCGGAGCGCCCCGTCAGCTTCGTCCCACGGTAGTTCAGGAAGATGAACACGCCCGCGACACTGACGGCCAGAAGCTTGATCAGGATGTCCTCACCGAGGACGATCCCGCCGAGGGTCACGCTGATCGTCTGAACCTGGAGAATG
>JBGPGA010000128.1:0-7091 GCA_041483635.1 Thermoplasmata archaeon | reverse complement strand
GGAGGCCGGCTTCTCCGAGGTGTTCCATACGCTGCGGATGTGGTGGGGGAAGGACCTCCATCCCGGAGACCCGGCGGGCGTGTGGGCCGCCGGCGGATTGGAGAAAGGGTGAAGTAGGAAAGGGGATTCGCCCCGTCCATGTCCGAGAAGCGAGACCTCGCGATTATTGGGCTTCTGCTGGGGCTCATCGGGGGCGCCCTCATCCTCGCTCGCAGCCTGGGACCCTTCGGCCACAACTTCAACAACATCAGCCTGGGAAGCCTCCTCGACAGCGCGGTCACGATCATCATCGGCGTCGCGATCCTGTTCGGGAGCCTCCTCCTCTACCGGGGACGGTACAGCACAGGCGGGATCCTGAACCTCATCATGGGGGTCCTCGCCATCGTCCTCGGAACGGACCTGGTTGGTGCCGTCCTCGCCCTGATCAGCGGCTTCGCGGGGCTCCTCGCGAACGAAACGCGTCGATGAAGCGCCGCCGGTGCATTCAGATCCGCGGCCCGATCATCTGCCAGAGGATCAGGGCCAGTATGTGAAGGGCGAACTGGTCCGAGACCTGCCTCGCGATCCGGTCCCGCTCCTCCGCCTTGATGCCCCGACGGAACCGCGTCAGGAGCCGGTCCATCCCATCCTTGAAGATGTATCCGCCGTCTAGGGGCACGGCAGGCAACGCGTTCGTGGCGCCGAGCATCGCGTTGAGCCAGAACAGCCAGTACAGGCTGTTCGTGATCAGCCAGAACAGGGGAGCGGGGAGCGCGGCGAAGGGACCGCTGACCCGGTAGAACTGGATCTCCGGGTCCTGGATCGGAGCGCGGCCGGAGAAGGGGAGCGAGATGTACGTCAGGATCGCACCCGGGACCCCGCCGAACTCGGAGGGGTTCGTCAGCGGGTGGTAGTACTCCGTGCTCACATCGAGCGCATAGATCCCGAGCAGGGGGCGGCCCGACGCGGGGTCTTCCCCGAGCGTGACCGGGTAGGGGGTGGTTGTCCCGGTGGCGGGATCGTACGTCTGGACCACGATTGTCGTATTCGGCTTGACGAGGGCCATCGCACCCACAAAGTCACTGTATGAATTGACCGGCGTGCCGTTCACGTTCGTGATGATCGTGTAGGAATGAATTCCCGCCTTCTCGGCACCCGAGTTCGTGTCGGTGAACCCGATGATCCCGACTCCGTTGTGCGCGGGGGCCACCGCGGAGAGCATGATCGTGGAGAAGAGGAAGCCGAACAGGACGGCCAAGAGGATGTTCGTGCCCGGGCCCGCCGCATAGAGCCGCGCGCGCTGTCGCGGAGGGAGGGCACGGAGCTCGTCCTCGTCGGGCTCGACGAACGCGCCGATGGGCACGACGAGGAAGATCGCGCCGACGGACCGGACCTTGATGCCGACCGCGCGGGCCAGGATCCCGTGGCAGAACTCGTGGAGGACGATGGCCACCGCGAGGCCGAAGATGCCGTAGCCCAGCGGGATGAGTCGGTTGATTCCGGGCAGGCCGAGCAGGAGATCCGGGGACGGCGGGTTCGCGCGGACCGCGGCGCTCTGGACGAGGGTCGCTTCCCAGAGGAGGAGCAGGGTCGTCACGACCATCGTGACCCCGACGAGGATGATGGACAGGTCGCCGAACGCCCGCCAGAACCGCTTGGGTCGCGCGAGACGGTCAATCAGGTTCCGGCCGCGGCCCGTCTTCCACATGAGGATGGGACCCGCCAGGGTGAGGTTCCGCGGCTCGAGCAACTTCCGGCGCTGCAGATAGAAGAAGAACGCGGTCCAAAGAAGCACCGCGGCGACCGCGATCAGATAGGGGGTCCAGTCCACCATCGGTGCTGCGTGACGAGCCCTCCGGTCTATATAAATTATTCCGGGTGGTTAGTGCATGGGCAACTGACGCGCCCACACGTCGTCGGGGACGTCCTTGTAGACCGCGAAGGCGTCCTGCGTGGGACGCGTCCGGGCGGTCCGGGCGAGCGCCTTGATCCGTTCCACGCGGAGCACCCAGTAGTGGATGCGCCACGTCTTCCCCTTCTTGATCAGGACCTCTTCCTGCCGCGTGCCGAGGAGTCCTTCCTCCTCGAGCATGTAGAACACGTCGCGGTCCGCGACGTCCAGGTTGTTGTCGATGACCTCCGTCTCGAAACCGAAGAAGGAGAGCAGGTACTCCGCGAGGATCCGCACCTCCTCGTCAGGCATGCCCCGCTTCCCGAGCGTCGCTCGGATGGCGGCGATGACCTCGGACATCAGGACAATCGGCATCGGAGGTTGTCCTGCCGACCCGGGGGCGGACATAAAAGCGCATCGTCCATATTCCCCCCCATGATAATTCTCGGAGGGCCCCTCGGGAGGGAATCGACTCAGCGGTACACGGCGACGGCGCCGTAGCCCACGGCCATGTCCCGGTCCCCGCTCACGTCGCTCGAGCTGCCGTACTTGAGGAGCTTCGCCTCGCGGGCCCCGAGCTTCTTCGCGGCCACGAGCATCGCCGTGACGGGGCCGTAGCCGCACATCGAGATGTCGTCTCGCGCCACCCGGTCCTGGAGGCCTTTCGGGTCGAGTGCGAGGATCCGCTCGAGCGCCTTCGCGTCCTGCTCCTTCGCATACGCGGGCGCCGTCTTCCCGTGCGGAGCCATCTGATTGTAGTTCATCCCGACGTGACTGAAGTCCGAGGAGGCGATGACGAGCGCGTCTCGATCCGTCACAGCACGGGCCACGAGCTCCCCGACTTCCGCAGCGAGCTCGTACTCTTGGAACGCCATGCACACGGGGACGAAGGCCATGTCGGCCGAGAGGTGCTGGAGGAACGGGAGCTGGACCTCGATGCTGTGCTCGTGGCGGTGGGCCGCGACATCGTCCTCGAGGGGCGGCGTCGTGATCGCCTTGAGCAGATCCGGGTCGATCCGCACCGGTCCGAGCGGCGTCTCCCAGTCGTGGTGCGTCGTGGCGAGGGGAGCGCCCGCGCCGTAGTGATTCGGCCCGAGGACGACGTAGGAGCGCCTCAACCCGTCTCGCGCCAAGGCAGCGTAGCTGTGCGCCGCAACGGGGCCGGAGTACTGGTAGCCCGCATGGGGGCACACGAGCCCGACGAGCCGCCGGGGTCCCCGCTCTTTCTTCGGGAGGCTTCCCGGGCCGAAAGGCGAAGTGTAGCAGCGCTCGATCTGTCGGAGGAGGGATTCCCTCGTGCCTTCGTAGAACGCACCGGCGACCGCGGGATAGCGCATCCGAGACGACCCGTCAGAGGGACGCCTCGTAATCGTCAATCGTCTGGGTAAACTCTTCGTCGCCCTTCACCGCGCCGCGGGCCTTCATGACCTCGCGCGTCAGGAGCCAGTAGACCGTCGCGAGGGCCCGGCGACCCTTGTTGTTCGTCGGGATGACGAGGTCAACGTACCGCGTCTCGTTGTTCGCATCGCACAGGCCGACGACGGGGATCCCGACGTTGAGCGCCTCGCGGAGGGCCTGCTGGTCCGCCGCGGGGTCCGTGACCGTGATGACCTCGGGCTCGATGTACTCGGGCAAGTTCGGGTTCGTGAGCGTCCCGGGGACGAACCGCCCCGCGAGGACCTGAGCGCCGATCGTCTTCGCGAACAGGCGCGCGGGCTTCTGCGCATACTGTCGGGCCGCCACGACGAGCACGGTCTCGGGCTTGAAGCGGGCCAGGAACTTGGACGCCTCACGGATGCGCGTGTCGGTCTTCTTGATATCCAGGACGTAGAGCCCGTCGATCCGCACCTTGTAGATGAAGGGCTTCATGTCGGCGCTTTTCTGCTGCGTGCCGATGTGCACGCCCGACGTCAGGTAGACGTCTTCGGGCACGAGCAGTCCTTGGACACCCGTTTGCTCTTCCTCTTGCATCAGGTTCCTCCGTGGAGTTCCTCTTCGATCCGGATGAGTTCGTTCAGCTTCGCGATCCGCTCTCCGCCGACGGTCCCCGTCTTGATCCCGAGGGACCCGAAGGCCACGGCAAGGTGGGCGATCGTGTCGTCCGTCGTCTCGCCGCTGCGGTGGGAAACGACCGTGGCGTACCCGGCCTTCCGGGCCGCATCCACCGTGGCGCGCGTCTCGGTCAACGTCCCAATTTGGTTGGGCTTAATAAGGATAGCGTTTCCCGATCCGGCGGAAATCCCCTTGCGGAACCGGGCCACATCCGTGCAGAAGAGGTCGTCGCCGATGATCACGCACCGCTTGCCGATCACCTTGGTCAGTTCGGCGAACCCCTCGAAATCCTCCTGGTCGAGCGGGTCCTCGAGGCTGTAGATGCCGTATTCCTTGACTAGCCTCTCGAGGAAATCAATCTGCTGAGACGGCGTGAGCGCCTTCGAGCGATACCGGTACTTGCCGCCGGAGTAGAATTCGGAGGCGGCGAGGTCCATCCCGGGACGGACCGGGAATCCGACTTCCTTCTCGACCGCCTTACATGTGTCCGCGAGGAGGGCGAGCGCCTCTTCGTCCTCGATCTTGGCGACCCACGCACCCTCGTCACCTCGGCCGAGGGGCGCATCCGGAGTCCGCTTCACGAGGGCGTCCCGGATGAGCCGGTGCACGCGGGCGTTCGCGAAGACGTTGCCCGCGGCGGTGGGCCCCTGGGACACGACGAGGTACTCCTGGATCGTCGTCCCGCCGATCGCGTGGCGGCCGCCGCCGATCACGTTGCCGAAGGGGAAGGGCATCTTCTGCGCGGACGGACCGCCAAGGAATCGGTACAGGGGCTGGCCCGCCGCGACGGCCGCGGCCTTCGCGTTCGCCAGTGAGACGGCCACCGCGACGTTTCCCCCCAGCCTCGAGAAATTCGGCGTGCCGTCGGCCTCTCGGAGGAGCGCGTCGAGACCCTTCTGGTCCGCCACGTCATGGCCCTTCAGGCGGGAGGCGAGCTCGTTCCGGAACAACCGGATCGCCTCGTCGACGCCACCCCGCGGGAACGCCTGGGCCTCGTGGGTGCCCGTGCTCGCGCCTGAGGGGGCGGCGACGCGGGCCCGGAACCCGGCGAACAGGTCCACCTCGACGGTGGCATTCCCGCGGCTGTCGAGGATCTTGCGAATCGAGGCACGCTCAATCGCGGGCACGCGGGAACCTCTGGACGGTCAGGGGGACGCTCCCGGCGTGGAATTCCCGGACGGCGATGCGCATCGAATCGATCTCCGTGGACGACGCCTCGAGGACGCCCGGCGCGCCCAGGGAGATCTGAAGGGCGCGGGCACCGAGAATGCGAGCTCGTTCAAAACGCGTGTACAACATGGAGGGCCCCGGGACGAGGGGCCGAGCAGGAGGGCCAATATAAAGATTTCCGCCCGGGGTTGCCGGGCGGTTCGGTTCGGATTTACTGAGGGGGCGGCGCCATCGGAGGCGCGTACGGGGCCGCCATGGGCATCGAGGGCTTGAACACGAGGCCGAGGATGCCGCCGATCAGGGCCAAGATGAAGCCGAGGACGAATCCCCCGGCAACACTGAAGGGGATGCTCACGATCGCCAAGATGAGGACGAGTACGCCCCACATGACGTGCTGCTGCGGCTTCATGTACATCATGACCCCGCTCACGATGATGATCAGCCCGATGAGGATTCCCAAGACTCCGATCATGGTCAGACCCAGTCCGAAGTCACCGAATCCAGCCATCGCAAAGAGGCCGCTCAATATGCCGGCGACGGCCGCGATGAAGGCTCCACCCAACAGGATGAAAATCCCACCGATCAACGATAGCACGAACGCTGCTGTAGGTTTTTCTGCCAAGCCACGCCTCCTATCTTGGGCGCGAATCTTCCCGCCATTATATATACGTTCCGATAAAAGCCAGATAGGAGGAAAAGGGCCCTTTAGGCGGGTGCACGGCCAATCGTCGCGGTGCCGCGTCTCGTCCATCACGCCTGGACACGGCTGTGGGCTTGAGGAGACCGGGCCGCGTGCTACCGGAAGTGCTGGCGCACGAGAACGAGGTAAATCAGAAGGATCAGAGGAATGACGAGACCCACGAGGTCCGCGAGGCTTCCGATGATCGAGATCACGAGGACGATGATCGCGAGCCACCACGCCCAGCTCCGGAGATGCCACAGACCCAGGCCGACTCCGATGAAGATGAGCGCGAGGATTAGGAGGAGGGTGCCCAGGAATGCGCCCGTGAGCCCGAAGAACGTCGGCAGCCCCCTGATCGCGGCGAATCCCGCTAGCAGAAGGAGTCCGAGCGCGCCCAGAAGGAACAATGCGCCCACGAGGACGACGAGGATGGCCAGGATCGCGACGCCGATGGGACGACTCGGACGGGGGGCGTAGCCGGGCGCGGTCATGAACTCCTATCATGAAACCCAACTGACCCTATAAAGCCGTTGCTCGGAGAAGCTCCCTCTCTCTAGACGACCGTTTCGCTCCTCACGGTTCGGTTTCAGGGTTTGGCTTTCTCCCCCATATCTTTATGCGCCCCGCGACTTTCCAGCCGCGCGGTGGATCTCATGGTAGAAGCCTACTGCGTGAAATGCAAGGCCAAGCGCGAAATGAAGAATGCCGCGGCGGTCACGCTCAAGAACGGGAAGCCCGCCATGAAGGGGAAGTGCCCCGTGTGCGGCACGACGATCATGCGAATTGGAGCCGCCAAGTGACCCGGGCATCGTGTCCGACCCCACACGGTCTGTCCCTCCTTACCATAGATTAAAGAGAGAACCCGATTTAGGTGAACGCAGGTGATTCGGTGAAGGTCCCCGACATCAAAGTCACCCCTCCCGGCCCGAAGGCCCGAGAGGTGATCGAGCGCGACAAGAAGTACATGGCCACGACCACGAAGTCCGCCCCGATCGTGATCAAACGGGGCTCAGGCTCGATTGTCGAGGACGTCGACGGGAACCTGCTCATCGACTTCGCGTCGGGCATCTCCGTGCTCAACGTGGGCCTCTCTCATCCCAAGGTCGTCGAGGCCGTCCGCAAGCAGGCCGGGGAGTTCATGCACTTCGCGGGCACGGACTACTACTACGACGTCCAGACGCAACTCGCGAAGAAGCTCGCCGAGATCACCCCGGGCAAACACGCGAAGAAGACCTTCTTCGCCAACTCCGGGGCGGAGGGGAACGAGGCCGCGATCAAGATCGCGAAGTACTACAAGAAGAGGCAGATGTTCCTCGC
>JBGPGA010000127.1:0-7125 GCA_041483635.1 Thermoplasmata archaeon | reverse complement strand
TTCCTGACGACCGCCGCGGGCGTGATCCTGTTCATCCTTGGCTTCGGGCTCGACGCGATGCTTGTCATCGCGGGCGGCCTCCTGTCATGGGTCGCCACGATCCTGTAGACGACCCTCGAGTCTCGGTGGCGTGCGGCGTCTCCGGCCCCGCGCGAGGCTTATCTCATCCCCGGACATCCAGGGAGCGAGATGGCGTCCGTGGGGAGGCTCCAGCACCGCCACGGGCTCTCCTTCCTCGCAACGCTCGCCTTCACCGCGGGTTTCTTCGGGGCGAGGATCTTCCACACGGCCTTTCCGGACGTCGTGGTCGTGTCGCAGGGCATCCACTTGCACCATTTCTGGTACGGGCTCGCGATGATGGGGATCGCGGGATGGCTGGGGATTGCGCAGAACGACGAACGTTACAACCGCGTATACGCGCTCGTCTTCGGGCTCGGTGCGGGCTTTGTCGGCGACGAGGTCGGTCTCCTGCTGACGTTCGGAGACTATTACTCGACGCTCACGTCCGATTTCTTCGTGGCCGCCGTGGCCGTTCTCATCCTGATCGCCCTGCTCGTGCGGTACGGGAAGGAGGTCCGGGACGACGTGCTGCGGGCGAGCGGACGCGAGCGGCTCCTGCAGATCGGCATCTTCCTGGCGGGGTTCTCCACGATCTTCCTCGCCTTTGACCTCCCCTACGTCGGCGTCCCACTCCTGACCCTCGGCGGCCTCCTGTTCGTGTGGGGCTTCGCAATCCGGCGTAGGAACACCCAGGGGCCGGCAGCGTGAGGCCGTCGCGGCTACAGCGCGGTCGAGCCGCCATCGACGGACAACGCGGCGCCCGTCATGAACGAGGCCCCGTCGCTCGCCAAGAAGAGGATGGATCGGGCGATCTCCTCCGCCGTCGCGGCGCGTTTCATCGGGATCGAGGCCACGACACGCTGGTAGTACTCATCAAACCCACGGCCCGATTCCGCGGCATCCTTCTCCATCATCGGGGTCCGGACCTCACCCGGGCAGATCACGTTCACGCGAAGGTTGTCCTTCGCATGGTCGAGGGCGACCGCCTTCGTGAACAGGACCATCGCGCCCTTCGACGCGCAGTACACGGAGGAGCCCGCGGCTCCCACGAGGCCGCTGTCCGAGGCGACGTTCACGATCGACCCGCGCTTGCGCCGGACCATCCCCGGGATCGTGAACTTCGTGCAGAGGAAGGTCCCCTTCATGTTGATGTCCATGACCTCGTCGTACTCGCGTTCCGAGAAGGCCTCGACGGGCTTGTTGAGGTAGATGCCCGCATTGTTCACGAGGACGTCGATCGGGCCCAGCTTCTTCGAGGTCTCCGTGACCATCCGCTTCGCGTCGACGGCCTTCGCGACGTCCCCTCGGATCCCGAGGACGGTCCCGAAGCGGCCGAGCTCCTCTTCCGCCCGCACGAGGCGGGTCGCGTCCCGCCCGGTGATCGCAACCTTCGCCCCCTCCTCCAGGAAGGCCTTCGCGGTCGCGTACCCGATCCCCGAGGAGCCGCCGGTCACGAGGACAACCCGACCCTCGAAGCGACCCATCGGTCGGGTATCGCGGGAGGCGAATAAGCCTTCCTCGGCGGTCCGCGGAGGACGACCCCCGCGGTGCGCCTCGCCCCGTACCGCACGATCGGGTTGTCCGGAGGCCGGCGACAACAGCTTCAAGAGGCGTTCGACGGACGTGCAAGAACGGTTTAGTAGGGTCGTGACCCGAGGGAGAGCCGAGGCGGACCGTGAACCTACAGTTCGTCACGGTGTCGGAAACGGGGGCCTCGGAACACCTCCCCCTCCACCCCGAGACCGTGCGGGTCTTCCCGATTGGGAAGGAAGCCCGCCCGGACGGGAAGCCGCGGCCCTCGACCCCCAAGCCCTCCCCTCTCCCGGCACCGTGGCAGGCGGTCCGCCGTTCTCCGGCGCTCCGCCGCAGCGCCTCGACGTGAGCCCGCCTCGTCCCGGGATGAAAGGTTTAATCCAGAGGATGTCCCTGAGGGGCGGAGGCCGGGGAGGGGAAGGACGGCATGGAAGCTCCAGGCAGATCGACTAGGGCGCACACGGGACGGCGTCGTCTCGTCGGAATCGGGATCGGCGTGGGAACGCTCCTCGTGGGACTGTTCGTCCTCGTGGACCAGGCGTGGGTGGCGAGCGAACTCCAGCCGTTTCTGGGCTCCGCGCTGGGCGCGGGGAACACGGCCGCGGCAGGGCTGACGCCGTACGGCTCCCTGTCTTACGTCGTGTACGCGATCGGGCTTGGGCTCGTGATCTCGGGGGCCGGACTCGTGCGCTCCGTCTTCCGCTCCTCCGTCTCGAGCTACGTGAGCGGCGGTTCGGGCATGCCGGGCATGAACCCGGAGGCCCTCCAGGGGATGATGCAGACGAGCATGGCCCGGGCCACCGCGGCGTCCCCGGCCTTCGGCTCGCCGAAGCCGGCGGTCAAGGTGAAGTGCCGGAACTGCGGAAGTCTCGAGGACGAGGACGCGACGTACTGCCGCAAGTGCGGAAAGGCCCTGTAGGCGCGAAGGGGCGACCGCAGGGTACTTGGCCGCGGGGTTCGTTTCCCGCGGCATGTCCGGACCGCTACGGGGCCGTGTCGCCCTCGTCACGGGGAGCACGGGGGAGGGCATGGGTCGGAGCACGGCGCTCACCCTCGCGCGGGAGGGCGCGGACATCGTGCTCAACACGGGGACGAACCGCCGCACTAAGGCGGCGGCGAACCGGCGGCTCCTGAAGGCGGTCGAGTCCTTCGGCGTGCGCGCGATCCTCGTGGTAGCGAAGACCTCGGAGGGTCCCGCGGTCCGCGCGATGTTCTCCAGGGCGAAGGGGGAACTCGGTCCCGTCGACATCCTCGTCAACAACGCGGGCGGGCGCTGGGACCCGCGACCGGACCTCGTGAAGGTGGACGACGACTTCTGGCAGGACGTGCTGCGAGCGGAGATCGACGGGATGTTCCACACGATCAAGGCCGCGCTCCCGGACATGCGACGGAGGAGATGGGGTCGGATCATCAACCTCGGCATGGAGAGATCCGAGGAGTTCATGGAACCGCCGTACGACTACACGGTGGGCAAGATCGCGCGCCACGGCCTGACGCGGATCCTGTCCGAGATCGAGATGCCCCATGGCGTGACCATCAATGCGATTGCGCCCGGATACATTCCGTACTTCTCGTTCGCCCAGGCCATGGACGCGGTGCGTCATGGGACGGCCTGGACGAGCCGTCAGCACGGCACCCCTCAGGACATCGCGGAGCTGGTCGCCTGGCTCTGCAGGGAGGAGGCGCGCTTCGTGAAGGGGGCCATCATCCCCATCCATGGTGCGCCAATGGGCGACTGAGACAGACCTCCGGACTCTCGGCCGGCGGCGAACCGGGGGATCAGGCAGGAACGAGGACCCGTATTCCCTTAAGAGGCCCATTCAGATGGGGGTCCAGGGGAGGAACATGGTCAAGAGCAAAGTCCCAACGCCGACAGGGTGGCCAAGCATCAAGACCGCCTACGCGGGAATCACGGAGAAGCTGAACAAGAAAGCCAGCACTGGGCAGAAGCTGGCCGCAATCTACTACTGGGAACAGCGGCTGGCGGAAGATGCCGCCCTGGTTGCACAAGGCCTGCCTCCCGCCGAAGCACCACCCGACGCCTAGCCGGGGTCTTGAGGCCGGATCGCGCGAGCGAGCGTCTCGGACAGCTCGCGCTCCGCCTCAGGCAAGATCGAGAGGCGAGCCCTGAGGTGATACTGCTCCAGGAACTCCCGCGCCTCACGCAGGTGCTGCTCGCCCTCCTCCCGTTGTCCGCACACCCGGAGCGCGATGCCACAGTAGAAGTGAACGATGTGCAGGAGGAGGGCTTCCTCGATCACATCACCCGATCCGGCGAGCCGCAACGCGGCATCGAAGGCGTTCCGCGCTCCGTCCAAGTCGTCATCCAGGAAACTACGGATCGCCTGGAGAACCTTCACGCGAACGGGGCGTGCCTTGCGACCGTCCGAGAGCTCAGGCCGTCCGATCTCCTCCGCGACCCGATGGAAGGCGGCGAGATCCCCCAAGCGGAGATCGCATTCGGCCACGAGGATCAGCGCCTCGACCGCGAACGCGGGAAAGCCCTGGGCCAGGATGTCCTTGCCGAAGTCCTCGAACTCGCGGCGCGCCTCGTCCACTCGCCCCTGGTAGTAATGGCTCAGGGCGTAGGCGTACTGGGTGAACGCGACGGAAGGCGCGTAGTGGAGCTTCCGGGCCAGGTCCGCGGCCTCCGCGAAAGAACGTTCGGCGGCAGGGAAGTCTGCGCGGATGTCGAGCTGGAACCAGCCCTGCAGCATCCGGAATGAACGGAGGACCTGGGGGTCCTGAAGGACCTGCGGGTCAGCCTCGACCGCCGCGATGTGCTCCAGCCCACGGTCGACGTCGCCGAGCCGGCCCGCATACAGGTTCGCGAGACCCGTGTGCATCTTCGCGGTCAGCTCCCGGTCCCCCAGTCCGACGGCGACGTCGAGTCCCTTGAGCAGATAGCCTTCGGCGGCTCGCAGGTTCCCTGGATGGCTGTCCATCTCGACGTATCCGAGCTCATACAGGGTCCGGACGACCGCGGACCGCTCATGGAAGGTTTCAAACACGTCGAGGGCCGATTGGGCCGACTCACGAGCCCGCTCGGACTCCTCGACCCGGCTCGCCACCCGGCTCTGGATGAGGTCGACCCATCCCCGCTCGACGGTCACGTTGTCTCCCAGGATCTTCCGGGCCGCCTCCAGCTCCCTCGTCGTGGCCTTCACCTCGCCCCGCGCCTCCAGGGTCGCGGCGATCTTCCGATGGAGGCGGACCTGGATCTCGGGCGTTTCCGAGGCCCGCATCGCCTCCTTGTACGCGGTCAACGTCGCGGGGAAGTCCCCGATCCGGTCGTGCTCGTCCCCCAGGGCTTCGAGCAGGGCGACCCGGGTTTCCCCATCGATCGGCAGGCGCAGGCCGTTCGAGAGGTAGCCGATGGAGGCGCCGAAGTCCCCGGATGCATGGGCCCGGGACGCGAGCTGTCCGAGCTGTGCGGCGGCGAAGCGGCCGAGGTCTTCCGCCTCGGATGGACTGAGGATTTCCGCGAAGAAGCTGCGGATCGTGTCGTGGACCTCGAGCGCGTCGAGACCGACCCCGCGGAGGAGGGAGCGGTTGGTCAACGAAAGCAGGACATCGTGGGTCACGGACGAATCCGAGTACAGCGCCTGCCACGGGACCGGAACCCGGTAGAGGCACGCGGTCTTCAGGGCCCTCCTCTCCGGGTCCGACAGGTCCACATAGACCTCCTCCTCCAGGAACCGGTGCATGTTCCGGAGCGCGCCCTCATGGATCGGAGCATGAGGCGTGGACCGGACGAGCTGGAGGAAGAGGGGATGACCCCCGAGCCTCTGCCCGAGGTTCCCCACCGCAACCTCCAGGTCCGGAGAGAGGAAGGCCGCGATGTCTTCGGTGCTCAGTCCGGCCAGATCGATCTCTCGCACGACCCCCGAGAGGGAGACGTCACGTCGGTCGTAGAAGGCGAGGGCGCGGCGCGTGAGAACGAGGGCCCACGTATCGGGCGCGGCGGCAATCGCGTCCTTGAGGAACCGGAAAAGGGCCAGGACCTCGACTCCCGCCTCATGAGCGTCGTCGAAGACCAGGAACGCCGCGCTCCCGGGCAGGTCTTCACGGAGGACCGTCGCCGCCTGGCCCGCGTCCCCGCGAGCCACCACGGCTCGGAGACCGGGCTTGCCGATCGACGCGAGGAAGGTGCCCAGGGCGGCGAGGACGGAGATCCGGGTGTCCCAGGCCCGGAGGGTGTGCCAGAACAGGTTGCGCCGCCCGTGGAGCAGCTCGCACGCCTTCGCCGCGATGCTCGACTTGCCGATCCCGGCCACACCTCGGATCATGAAGATCTTCGGCCCGGTGCCCTCCGCAATGATCTCCTCGAGCTCCGCCTTCCGACCGACGAACCGGTCGAGCTTCGGGGCCTCCGCAATCATCTCGACGCGGGGCAGCTCGGGCGCGGTGCCCAAAGCCGCCAGGTCGACCGTTCCCGACATCGTGGAGCGCCGGGCGAGTTCGAGGAGGGAGACCGTACCTCCGAGGGATCCGAGGACGGCCGCGACGGTCTCGTCCCGCACGCCTCGCTCATCCTGCACGCGGACGATCTCCGCCTTCACGCGATCACGCAGGCGGTACGCGAGGTGCTGGCCGGAATCCGTGAGGTCGTACACCCGGCGCCGCTGCCGGATGCCCTTCACATGGCAGGTCCGCTCCCGCACGACCTCCTCGGCGAGGAGCGGGCGCAGGTACTGGCTCACATGGCGGAGCTCGACCCACGCGGCGGATGCGAGGCCGTCCTGGGTCATCTCAGGCGGCACCTCGAGCGACTCGCGGAACTTCACGTAGTCCAGGAGATGGAGAAGGATGCGCTCCTTGGCCGTAAGGCGAATGGCGATAAGCTCCCTCGCGACCCCAGGCCAACGGGGTGTGGCCCTAAGTAGGTTTTCACTTCCGTCATAGGAGTCCCCTCGGGACTCCTGCGCTGCCGTCTTGACCTTCCGGGTCGTGGGCCTTCGTTGGAGGCAAAAAATGCTGCCCATAACCGAAGCGAGTCTTGTGAGCCGGATGCGCACGGACGGCCCCCGGGTCTCCGAGGACCTGCGGACGTACGCGCGCACCGAGTACAACGGCGACGGCGCGGCCGTGATTGCCGCGAGCCTACGTGCGCGCCAGGCGCGCCACCGGCGAACGAACGAAGGCGCGGTCCGGACGGTCCTCCGGACCTTGGCGAAGGTCCCGCAGAGCCTCGCCGCCGCGCTGGCGGCCCCGGGAGGTGGGTGATGGCGTACGCGACGATGGGGGACGCCTTCGCCCGGGCGTTCCGGGGAGAGGATCCGGAGGCCTTCGCCGGGTGGCCCCCGAGGGGGCGACGCTTCCCGCCCGAGGTCGGGGACGACGCTCCCACCGTCTCCTCGAGGTTCCGGCTCCTGCGCGGGGTCCTCCGATCCTTCGCGGGGGCGGCCCACAAGGGGCTCAAACCCGAACTTCCAGGGAGGTGAAGACCACGTTCGCAGTTCCCTGGGCCCTGACCCTGTTCATCCGTGCCGCCCTCGTCGTGAAGGCGGCCCTCGTGATCAAGGCCGCGCT
>JBGPGA010000126.1:0-7203 GCA_041483635.1 Thermoplasmata archaeon | reverse complement strand
CTCCGGGCGGGTGGCCTCATCGGGACGTCCCATGACCGAGACCAAGCACCTCAAGTCCAAGATCTGCCTCGTCGGCGAGAAGGCCGTCGGGAAGACGAGCCTCGTGCGCCGCTACGTCCTCAACATGTTCGACGACCAGTACATCACGACAATCGGGACACGGGTCTCTAAGAAGGAGGCGCGCGTGTTCCTGCCCGAGCGCGACCTCCTCGTCGATGTCGACATGCAGATCTGGGACATCATGGGCGAGAAGGGATTCCGCGAGCTTCTCAAGGAAGCGTACTTCTATGGCGCGAACGGGATCCTCGCCGTTGCGGATCTCACCCGCCGCAAGACCCTCGACGACCTGGACGATTGGATCGATGGGGTCGAGCAGATTGTCGGAAAGGTCCCCATCCTGATCGCGGTGAACAAAAGCGACCTCGTTTCGAGCGCGCAATTCGGGGAACGGGACGTCGAGCAGGTGGCTCGCGCGTTCGACTGTCCCTATCTCCTGACGTCCGCGAAGTCCGGGTCGAAGGTCGAAGACGCGTTCCGCCGCATCGGACAGATGGTCACGGAGTCCCAACTCGCGCCTGCGTGAGGTGCGCTCCGGCGAACTAGAATCGGTTCGAACAGCGTCCGGATGTGCTCGTCCGAGCCAGCTCCGCGAAATCATTAAGTACGCTCCGCTCGATGGGCGCGTCCCCTGAACCGGCGCTTGTGGGTTGCAGGCAACGGGGGAGGGGTCTCGGGCCGGGAGCGGGGGAGCAACCGGATCGGAAACGCCCATGCTCGCACGAGGAAGGACGAGGACTGTGAGGATTCCACCGCTAGCGTTGTTGCTCCTCCTGTGTGCCTCACTGCTCCTCACCGCCCTGTCGTCTCCGGGCCGGGGGGAAATCCCATCGATCGTCCCCAACGCGGACGCCTCGCGCACCATTACGTGGACAATGAACGATTCCACGACCCTAACCGCGCCGAACCTCGCCTTCGGTAGCGGCAATGCGTCCCTCCCGTGGACGGACTCGCTGCTCTCTTGGCCAAACGGGACGGTCATTGCCTCAGAAGGGGCGCTTGATTCCAACCTCACCGAGTCGCCATCAGGGATTGCACTCGCCCAGAATTGGAGCAATCGCTTGGCGGACGGCGACTTTTCGAGGGCGGCCCCGTGGAAGTACGTGAACGGATCCGGAGATAACACGACCGCTTCGTGGCAGCCGGGGGCAGCGGACGCGCGGCTCAACCACTCGTCCAACTCAACCCAGCGTATGTGGGACAATTTGGACGCAAACCCCGGTAACTGGAGCGTGTCCTCAAGCCCAGGAAGCGACAGCAAGCTGTTCCCAGGGTCTTCAGGAAACAAGATGCAAGGGGCAGGAGCGCTCCTGGACTTTGTGAATGTTAGTGCGGGCACTGCCTCTTACGCCGGAGCGCTCCACGCTGTTCCTGTGGATTGGTCGAAATTCAATCGTTTGAGCATCTGGATCTACCTGAACACGTCGGTTCCAGCGGCATTCAACATTTCCGCGGTTGCGGGGCTAACGTCGTTCAATACCTCGCCGATTGGACTGGCGCCAGGGTGGCAGGACGTGGTCGTCGACCTAGCTCAGTTGGGTCCCGACCGCGCGACGATGAACACCGTCATACTCCGCATCGTGGGAGTGAACGGACAACGAGTCCCTCCCACGAAGATCTACATCGACGCAATCCGCGGGGGGATGTCCAAGATCGCGGACACGAAGGCGTTCGTCTACCAGACCTTCACGAAGGGTCAAGAGACAACACCCCTCCCTGGGAGCGCGAATCTCTCGTTCGATTGGTGCCTCACGAACGCCACGGGCGTGACCGCCTACGAGGCGAGCGCAAACCTCTCTGGTCCCTCGGGCTTCGACGACACGACTTTGGCTGCGGCCTCCGCCGGCCTATGCTCTCACTTCCGGTCCGACGTGTCCCCAGTAGTTACGAAGACGGGCACGTATAACCTCAGCTTCTCACTCCAGGTCGTGCTTAACGACACAGCCGCGTCGAACGTCTCGTTGCTGATCGATAACGCATCCTTCGTTTTCCCAGGAACGAAGAACGGGACCTACCTCTCGGATGGACAGACGATGGGCGTGGGCTCGATTTTCAAGTCGCTCGCGTGGCTCGGTGCATTGCCCTCCCCCGATACCTCGGTCAAGATTGGCTTGCGGTCAGGAAACACTTCGACACCGGGGGGGCCGACATGGACCCCGTGGTACACTTGGTCCGTGTCTCCCGTGAATCCGACCTACGTTCCGGGTGCGGTGTACTTCCAGCTTCGGGCCCAGCTCGGGACTTCGAATGCCAGCGAGACTCCCGCTCTCGAGTCTCTGTCCCTGACCACACAACACCGCGTCGACCGCGGGACCATCCTCTCCGGCGTGTTCCGAGCTGCGTCCGACTTCATCTCCTGGCGGTCCTTCCATGCCAACTTCTCCTCCGGTTCGGGAACCTCCGTGACCTTCCAACTGGGCAATGGGTCCTACCTTTCGCCCGTGGCCTCGGGGTCCAGCCTTGCTTCGCTCCAGGGAATCTCCCTTCAGTGGCAGGCGACCTTGGTGACCACAGACGGACTGCTCACGCCCACGCTCCACAGCGTCTCGGTGACGTACGACTTCCAGGGCCGCCCGGCCCGCGTCGTTCTGACTGCCTCCGGTATAGTGGTGGCCTCGGGAGGCATCCTCAACGTCAGCTCAGGCACGTATGTCCAACTCGGAGCCCTCGTCTACGATGATGGATCCCACCTCCTACCTGCGACGGTATTTCCCGTGGCTTGGTCGATCGACAACGCAACGGGAGGGGCCGTGTCTTACAACGGCTCGTACGCGGCCGGCAAGCCGGGTCTCTACCGGATCAGCGCGGTCGTCGTAGGATCGACGATCTACGCATCGGTCCGTGTGAACGTGACCGCGTCCACTTTGCCGTCCTCGAACCCGCTCTTCAGCTTGTGGGACGCTTGGCCTGTTCTCGCGATTGGGGTCGCCGCCCTTGCGGGATTCTCCCTGTACGAGCTCGTGATCCGTCGCATGTTCGCGATTGACGACGTGTTCCTGATCGCAAAGGACGGCCGTCTGATCGTCCACAACACGAGGCGCATGCGCGCAGACCGCGACGAGGACATTCTCTCCGGCATGCTCACCGCAATCATGGCGTTCCTCCGCGACCAGGACCCCGAGGAGAACGGCGAGCTCAAACAGTTCCAGGTCGGCGGGAAGACGACCTTGCTCGAACGGGGCGCACATGTCTACCTGAGCGCCGTGTACTCAGGTCGCGTCCCCGGCTGGGCGGGGAAGGATATCCATCGGTTCGTGAGCGACCTCGAGGCCAACTTTGGGGACGCCTTCGAGGCGTGGTCCGGATCCCCGGAGGACCTGCACGACGTCAAGGAGTACATGCAGCGGTTCGTGTCCCACGTCCGGTACCACGGGGACCGCCACGCGGGCCCGAGAGCGAGCTAGCCCCGGGCTATGGGTGGACGAACACCAGGTAGAACATGACCGCGAACCCCAAGAGCATGAAGCCCGTCGAGATGATCCACATCCATTTCAGAAGGCGCGCCCGCTGCTCCGGCTTCGCCCACGCCTTCTCTAGCCGTTCCATCACATCGCCTTGAAGCGCTTGAGGCGCATGAAATTGTCCCGCTCCATCTCCTCGAGGCGCTGGCGGATGAACGCCTCCGTGGACTTGAGCTCCGGGATCACGCGGTACTCGAGGGCGTTCACGCGACGCTTCACCTTCTCGATCTCCTCGATGAGCCGGCGCATCGTCGTCTCGATCTCGGCCGCGACGACGATGTCCTCGACGAGGGCCTCGTAGGCCTCTGCGGCCTCGTCGATCCGCGCGGAGGTCGTGATCACACCGTACCCCCGTTCCTCGAGCTTCTTGCGCACGCTCTTCGCATCGATCTTCGGGACCATGATCCCCATCACGTTCTTCGTCTTCAGGTCCAGCGTGGGCACGGTGCGCGACGCGAGCGCGGCGGAACGGACGCCGAGGGATCCCTCGATGGCCCGGGCGATGACGATCCGCTCCTCCGCGACTCGGTATTTCCCGGCCAGGTTGGACCGCAAGGTCTTGGCCCGGTCCAGGACCCGGAAGAACTCGACGATGAGCGCGTCCCGCTTGAGCTTCAGGAGGCGGTGGCCGCGCTCCGCCATCCGCCGGGTCCGCCGCAGCTGGAGCAGCTGCGACCGCGTGGGCTTGTAGTTCTGGAGGACCATCTTACGCCGTCACCTGGGCCTTCTCCGCGTTGCGGTACTTCGGGTGATACTTCTCGAGCGTCTTGCGGTCGATCTTCGTGAGCCACGCCTCATCGACCGTCGCAAGGAGCTTCCAGCCAATGTCGATCGTCTCCTGGATCGTCCGGTCCTCCTCGGAGCCCTGCTGGATGAACTCCTGTTCGAAGCGATCCGCGAACTCGAGCATCTTGCGGTCGCGGTCCGAGAGGGCTTCCTTCCCGACGATGGCGACGAGGCCCCGGACGTCCTTGCCCTCCGCGTAGGCGGCGTAGAGCTGGTCCGAGACCTGCTTGTGGTCCTCCCGCGTCCGGTCCTTGCCGATGCCCGCGTCCATGAGCCGCGACAGGGAGGGCAGCGGGTCGATGGGCGGGTAGATGCCCTTCCGGTGCAGGTCGCGGGCGATCGCGATCTGGCCCTCCGTGATGTAGCCCGTGAGATCCGCAATCGGGTGCGTCCAGTCGTCGTCGGGAATGGAGGCAATCGGGATCTGCGTGATGCTGCCGGGTCTCCCATGGATGCGTCCTGCGCGCTCGTAGATCGTCGCGAGGTCCGTGTACATGTACCCGGGATAGCCGCGGCGCCCGGGCACCTCCTCGCGGGCGGCCCCGATCTGCCGGAGGGCCTCCGCGTAATTCGTCATGTCGGTCAGGATGACGAGGACATGCATGCCGACCTCGTACGCGAGGTACTCCGCTGCGGTCAGGGCCATGCGCGGCGTGATGAGCCGCTCGACGGCCGGGTCGTCGGCGAGGTTCAGGAACAGGACCGCGCGCTTCAGGGCACCCGTGCGCTCGAAGTCGTTCATGAACACGCGGGCCTCCTCGTGCGTGATGCCCATCGCGGCGAACACGACACCGAAGGATTCCTTCGATCCGAGGACCTTCGCCTGTCGCGCGATCTGCAGGGCGACCTCGTTGTGCGGCAGTCCGGCGCCGGAGAACAGGGGGAGCTTCTGGCCTCGCACGAGCGTGTTCAGCCCGTCGATCGTGGAGATGCCAGTCTGGATGAACTCGGCCGGGTGCTCGCGCGAGTACGGGTTGATCGCGGAGCCGCTGATGTCCACGCGCTTCTCGGGGAGGATCGGAGGTCCACCGTCCGCGGGCTCGCCGGATCCGGTGAGGACCCGTCCGAGCATTTCCCGGGACACGGAGAGCTTGATCGTCTCTCCGAGGAACTTCACGCTCGCCGAGCGGTCGATTCCCGCGGTCCCCTCGAAGATCTGCACGACGACGACGTCCGTCGACGTGTCGAGGACCTGACCCCTCCTCCGCGTGCCGTCCGTGAGCTGGACCTCGACGAGCTCGTTGTAGCCCACGGGCTCCGTCTTCTCGACGAAGATGAGGGGTCCCGCGATCTCCGTGATCGTGCGGTATTCCTTGGCCATGTCAGCGAGCCTCCAGCTTCTTGAAGTCCTCGTCCATCATCGCGAGCGTCTTGTCGAGCTCCGGGTCGAACTTCTCCTCGTACTTGACGCGGGTCAGGAGCTCCCGCGACTTGACCGAGGCGATGTCCTTGACCGGAACGTCCAGGGAGACGGCCTTGCGGCCCAGGTCTGCGAACTTCTTGATCGAGGAGATGAGCTTGAACTGCCGCTCCGGAGGGCAGAACGTGTCGACGGGGTGGTACGCGTTCTGCTGCAGGAAGATCTCCCGGACCATCCGCGCCACCTCGAGGGTCAGCTGCTGCTCGGGGGGAAGCGCGTCGGCTCCGACGAGCCGCACGATCTCCTCGAGCTCGGCCTCTTCCTGTAGGGTCCTCTGGGCCCACGAGCGAAGCTTCGGCCATTCCTCGTTGATCTTCGTCCGGAACCATTCCTCGAGCTGCGGGCCGTACAGGCTGTACGAGGTGAGCCAGTTGATGGCTGGGAAGTGCCGTCTCGCCCGGAGCGCGGTGTCGAGGGCCCAGAACACCTTCACGATGCGCAGGGTCCCCTGCGTGACGGGCTCGGAGAAGTCGCCGCCGCTCGGGGAGACGGCCCCGACGACGCTGACGCTGCCTTCGCGGTCGTTCAAGGTGGTCACGCGACCGGCTCTCTCGTAGAACTCGCTGAGTCGTGCGGACAGGTATGCGGGGAACCCTTCCTCGCCCGGCATCTCCTCGAGCCGGCTCGAGATCTCCCGCATCGCCTCGGCCCACCGGGAGGTCGAGTCGGCCATGAGGGCAACGTTGTAGCCCATGTCGCGATAGTATTCCGCCAAGGTCATTCCGGTGTACACGGACGCTTCCCGAGCGGCCACGGGCATGTTGCTCGTGTTCGCGATGAGGGACATGCGATCCATCAGCGGCGCGCCGGTGTACGGGTCCTCGAGCTTGGGGAAGGTCGTCAGGACTTCCGTCATCTCGTTCCCTCGCTCTCCGCATCCGATGTAGATGACGACCTGCGCGTCGCACCACTTCGAGAGTTGTTGTTCACTCACCGTCTTTCCCGTCCCGAAGCCACCTGGGATGGCGGCGGTGCCCCCCTTCGCCAGAGGGAACAGGAAGTCCATGACCCGCTGCCCCGTGATGAGGGGCACCGTGGGCATGAGCCGGTCCTTGGAGGGCCGGGGTCGACGCACGGGCCACTCCTGCATCATCATGAGCCTGCGGCCATCGCTCAGCTCGACAACCGTCTCGTCGACCTTCATCTTCCCGGAGCGAACCCGGACGACCTTGCCCGACACGTCCGGAGGCACCATGATCCGGTGTTCGACGTTCTTGGCCTCCTGCACGGTACCGAGGACCTGCCCGCCCCGGACCGCGTCGCCCTCCTTGGCGACGGGCTTGAAATCCCAGAGCTTCTCGCGGCTCAGTCCGGGGGCGCGCACGCCGCGCAGGATGAAGTCGCCCATGACCTTCTGCAGGACGGGAAGGGGCCGCTGCACGCCGTCGTAGATGTTCCCGAGCAGCCCGGGGCCGAGCTCCACGGTCAGCGGCTTCCCCGAATCGATAACGGGTTCCCCGGGTCGGATGCCCGCGGTCT
>JBGPGA010000125.1:0-7208 GCA_041483635.1 Thermoplasmata archaeon | reverse complement strand
GAGCGTGAAGCGATACTGCGCCTTCCACTCCTCCGGGCCGTCTCGCCTGGACAGGAGCCGTGCGTCGCCTTCCTCCGTGATCCGGAAGGCTGTCCCCTCCTCCCGCTGTTCCTCCCGCGCCTCGATGCGCAGGGGACGGACGAAGAGATCGCCGAACCCCACGTCCGCGAGCCAGGTTTCCTCGAGCCGGACGAGGAGGGCCATGTGGTCGAAGTCCGGACTGTACCCGCCTCCCTCCCCCGCGACCCGCGCGGAGACCATCTCGACGCCGAACCCGAGTCCGCGGAGGAGGAGCGCGAACAGGCCGTTCAGCTCGTAGCAGTACCCTCCCCGCCGCCGGTCCACGATCTTCCGGACGAGGGACGCCGGATCGAGGACGAGGGACCGGCCCAGGGCGATGTCCAGGTTCTCGAAGGGGACGGTCCGCAGGTGGGCCATGTGGAGGTCCCGCAGCGTTGCGAGGGTCGGCTCCTCGGGGCCGCGGTAGCCGATCCGGCCCAGGTACGCCTCGACGTCCAAGGTCCGACCCACGCGCCTCGCCCTCGGCGCGACGACGCGGGCGTGCGACTTCAACCTTGGGCCGCGGTCTCGGGCCGGTCGCCCCTAGAATTGCCGCGGCGGCGGACTCGGGGGGAACGTGGGCATTCCGCGGAACCGGCCCCAGAGCCAGAGGTAGAGGAACATGCTGAGGAAGCTCAAGCCGAAGGCGAACGCCCCGAGCGCGGAGAACGAAAGGGATGGGACGCTGCCGAGGAAGGGGGCGGGGGGGTCCACGCCGTTGATCACGACCCGGACGACGATGTAGAGCCAGAGGAGGGAGCTGAAGACCCACGTCGTCAGCACGAGGGCCCGCAGGAACCGGCTCCCCTGGAGGAACGGGGCGGCCATAGGTGCGTGTCGAAACACATGGGCCTATTAGTACGTGAGCGTCGACATGCGCGAATCCGTCCGGGAGCGGCTCCCGAACGCGGGTCCTCCGGGACCCCTCTTGTTCGGCCCGCCTACATCAACACCAAAAAGAGGGGGGGCGGCATACCCGACCATCCAGGCGGTGTGTCACGGGTGGCGAAGGCGAAGCGGTCCCGGCCTCGAACCCTGTCGGGAGTCTTCGGGGCCTACTTCCTGCTCGTCATCGGGTTCGCCTACTTCTTCTCCGGCCGGCTTGTGTCCGGATGGTACGACCCCGGCCTGATCCGATGGGTCTGCGCCGCCTACGTTCTTCTCGGAGCGCTCTTCCTGGTCGGGGTCTGCGTGGGGGCCGTGGCGCGCCAGAGGGCGCTCGACCTGCGCCTGGCGGAGCTCGAGGTGTTCGAGCGCGAGACCCTCGCCGTCGCGGGGCGAGGGACGGTCAAGACGGACGCGGCGGGGCCTCCCGCCGACGAGACCCCGCCCATCTCCGAGAGCTCGGGCCACGATGTGGACCGGCTCCTTGCGGGCCTCGAGCAGATCAGCGAGGCGGCCCAGGCCGTCTCCCAGTCGAGCGAGGAACCCAGGGCACCCCGAGGGCCGGAGCCTCGCGGAATCTCCATCCTCCGGGACACCCGGGACGAGATGGCACGGCTGCTGAAAATCCGGAAGGCGGTCGCCGCGCACGTCGCGGGTCCCGCCCTCGCGAGCCTCGGACTCCTCGAAGTGGGTGCCGTCCTCCTGCCGGCGTCCGACGGAATGCTCCTGGGCAATCTCTGGCTCAACGGGTTGGTCGTCATCGCGGGGTTGGGCAGCCTGGTGGGACTCGCGGCCTACTCGGCCGCGGCCTTCCGCCAGCTGAGGCACTGAACGATTCGCGCCCTATAGCCGGGCTGCCCGGACCGACCCGGACCGCAATGCACCCAGTGTGGGGTCGGAGCCATCACGTGACCTTGACGAACAGGTGCAACTCCCGGTACGCGCTCGCGAAATTCCCCTCCTTGAAGAGGAGGAACTGGACCTTCCACAGGCCGCGGGAGGGAATCGAGAAGGAGTAGGGGTGCGTCCAAGTCGCCCCGTCCCCGACCGTGATCGGGATCTGCGTCCAAGTCGTTCGATTGACCTCGATTGTCTCGTTGAATCCGGAGGTGGCGTTGTAGACGATCTGCACGCCGACCAGATCGATCCGGACGCTGTAGTTGACCGAAGCGCCCTCGTGGTTCGCGACGCCGATGATCACGCTCCCCGTCTCGTTCACGGTCAGGTTGGTCGGGTAGCCGCTCGCGTTGCCGCCGGGGCCGAGGATGTAGAACTCGGTGAACGCCTCGCCCGGTCGCGGCGTCAGGACGACGTAAGCGAGGGTGCCGCCCGCGACGAGGATGCTCGCGGCGAGGGCGATCGTCAGGACCTTGTCGAGCATGCCGTACTCCTGCCACTCCGGCAGGCCCAGAACCACGGTCAGGGAGAGCCGCCGCTCCGCGGGCAGCCGCATGCGCCGCCAGTACGCCGCGTAGCCCACGCCAACCGTGAAGAGGGCGATCGTCGCGACGATCGGCGCGAAGCGGATGCCGAACGGCGTGAAGTTCAGGAGGAGGCCGAGGAGCGGGACGACGGCGATGCTCAACCCGAAGGACAGGGCGATCCGCTCGATCCAGTCGATCTCCGGTTTCTCAGGTGTGATAGAGCCCGGGAAGAGAGCGGCCACGAGGACGTAACCCGGGACGAAGAGCACGAGGAGGATCGCGAGCAGGTTCCCCACGTTCAGGGCGAGGAGCACCGCCGCCATGACGCCCGTGTAGCCCACGGCCGCGTACAAGTCCCAGGGCTTCTCCTGAAATTGCAGTCGCACGGCAGACCTCTCGCCCGGTGCAGGCGGGCCGGTCGCTTAACGGTTTTCCCGCGCCTCCGGGTGGTCAGTCCACGCCCCGGTAGGCTTGCGACCGGTGCAGGATTTCGGTGACCCGGACCTCCTTCTCGAGGACGAAATAGAGGACGCGATAGTCGCCGACACGAAGCCGGCACAGGGGCGGGTCGTCCCGACCCCCGAGGAGGCGGATGTCCGCGCCGGCGCGGGCGTGAAAGGGGTCCTCCGCGAGGACCTTGAGCCTGGGTCGGATTCGCCTCGCGGCATCGCCGGGAAGCCGCTCGAACTCCCGGACGGCCGTGCGGGAGAGGAGGACTTCACGCCTGGTCAAGGGGAACGAACTCTTCGGTCTCGAGGATCCGCCGCTCCCGCTCGTGTAGCATCCGGGCCTCCGAGACCTCGATGAGCCGCCGCAGCACGGCGTCGTACGTCTCCCCCTTGGAGGCGATCTGCTTGAGCCGCTCGCGAACCTCGGTGGAGACCGGGATGGTAGTCAGACTCATAGTTACTCATCATGGATCAGAGTTACCTATAGTTTCCGTGGGGGGCATCCAACGCCTCGTCACCCTCACGGCGAACTCCGCCCCTAGAACCTGGAACGTTTGACGGGGACGCTACGCTCCGCGGGTGCGCGTTCCGGGCCCGGACCGCACAGAACGTCGCGATTGTAGTCGGGGTGAACTGGTTCGACCAGCTCCTCCAGATCGCCTCGAAGGTCGTCCTGGCCTTCGGAACAGCCGAAAAGGTGAAGGGTCCTCTCGCGATAGGATGACGCGCAGGAAGCCGGAGGAGGCTGGAACATGGAAAGCAGCGCGGGAAAGAGCAACGACGAATGGTTCGAGGCGAATCTCCTGGACCTGGTGGAGAAGTACCCGCGTCAGTGGATCGCGGTCTTGGAGGGCGCGGTGATCTGCACTTCCTCGTCGAGAGGCCGCGTCAGGGCGGAGGCGAAGAGGATCGCAGGGGGACGGGAGTTCTCCCTGTACTTCATCGAGCCCAGCATGCTGCAGATGGGGTTCTCCCGCGGGCGTCCCCCTCCGGCCGAAGGCTCGGGATAGGCCAGGATCGGCGCCCCGGAGCGGCTCGACGTACGTCCTGCGGTCCCCGAGGATCGTGCGCGGCCCTTCCGTCAACGTTATCCTCCCCGGTCGTGTCGGGGGTGCGAGGGGAAATCGTGACCGTCGACTTTGCGATGAAGCGTGCGCCGAAGTACCGAGTGGCATCCGTCCGCTGGGTCGGACCGTACCAGGAGGGGCGCGTCCAGTCCGAGTGGGAGCGCCTCGCGAAATGGGCGAACGCCAAGGGTCTGCGGACGGGCAAGTGGTTCTTCTCCGAAAACGGGGAGGGCCCGCGATACAAGTTCGAGGTCGCGATCGAGGTGAAGGGACCCTTCAAGGGGGACAGGAAGGTGCGTGTCCGGACGTTCCCGGCGTCGCCCATCGCGAGCGTGACGTTCAATCCGGACCAGGTCTCGCCGCGGGTCCTCTATCACGGCCTCAACGACTGGCTTCGCTGGCGGAAGAAAGACAAGACGATCAAGCGAGCGCGGACGTGGCGCGAGGTCTACACAGGCAACCCGTGGAAGGACGCGAAGGCCTGGGCGCACACGGAGATCCAGGTCCTCGTCTCGAAGTGATTCCGGTCCCGAGAGGATCGGATTGGCGTGACTTCGAGACGCCAGCGCGCTGAACCCGGTCCGCTCAGAGCGATTCCGCGGGCACGTCCTCGGGCGGCGGCGGAGGGACCGGTGGGGCCGGCACCTCGGCAGGGATCGCTGCGGTCTCTTTGCCTCGAGTCGGGACTTCCGCCGAGTTCCTCACCGACGCCATTCCCGCGCCGGCCCCCGCACGGAATCCAGACCGGTGCCCGATCCGGTACGCCAGGTAGGCGAGGGTCGCCGCGAAGACGGCGACGCCGAGGAAGGGTTTGAGGAGGTCTGGCGGCCACGGCTGCCAGAGCGGGCGGAAGAGGTCGACGTAGGTCCCGGCCCGCGCCAGGACGGTCAGGACGGTCATGAGGACGAAGGGGAGACCTAGGAGAAGGAAGAGAGCCCAGGCGAGCCCCACCCTTCCGCCCCGGGCCGGCTCGGTCCGGCGTCCATAGACGATGGGCCAGGTGCGCCGGAGGACCTTCGCGTCGGTGGTGGCCATGGCGACCCGAACCGTGTGGTCCAGGGGATAAAACGCTCGTTGACCCTATCAAGGACGAGAACCAGGCGCCCGACGCCCCGGGCGGCGAAAGCGCAGTAAGCCCCTGCGATCGCCTCGCGACTCGCCTCCTGAGACGCCTTATCGAAACCGCAGTCTTCTTCTGGAGGTTGGGTCATTCGTATTCAGGGGGCGGTCATGGGCAGTCACAACAAGCCATCCGATCGTGAATTGCGGGAACGTCTCACCCCCGAGCAATACAGCGTGACTCAGCGTGAAGGCACCGAACCGCCGTTCCGGAACGCGTACTGGGACAACAAACACCCCGGTATCTACGTCGATGTCGTGTCGGGAGAACCCCTGTTTAGCTCCCTCGACAAGTACGACTCAAGAACCGGCTGGCCGAGCTTCACCAAGCCCTTGGCCCCGGAGAACCTGGTCACCCATTCGGATCGCAAACTCTTCATGGCGCGCACCGAAGTTCGCTCCAAGAACGCGGATTCGCATTTGGGACACGTCTTCGACGATGGCCCGGCTCCCACGGGCCTGCGCTACTGCATGAACTCGGCCGCCCTGCGTTTCATCCCCGTCGAACAACTCGAAGAGACAGGGTACGGGCAATATCTGCCTCTGTTCGCGCGGGAACCCCCGAAGAAGGGATGATCGCTCCGGTGACGTTCAAGCGCACGAGCATGTGCGCGTCGGAGCGGGCGCCGATGGCCGCGGCCTATAGCCAGCGTCGCTTCCTCGGATAGAACGCGGGCCTCCGGTCCGGGTACCGCCGCTTGTACCGTTCGTACCGCTCGTGCCACGTGGCGTACTCCGCGTCAGGCATATGCAGCGGGCGGTGAGGCATCCGATACAGGGCATCCTGAACCGTCCACACGTTCCGCTCCGACAGCCGCCAATTCGCGCGCTTCAGCGTCCGCAGATCGAGGATTCCGTACCCGTTGATGCGCCCCGTGTGGTCCACGTAGGCTTCGAAGAAATCCATTGCCAGATCGCGGGGCGTCCGGAACACGGGCTTGCGGCCGAAGAGACCGGGGTCGCGGGACTTCGCGACGCAGCCCCACCGCCCATCCTGGCGGTAGAGGAAGACGACGTGGTCGAGCTCGTCGACGGACTCGAGGTCCATCAACAGGGGCGGATACCCATGCGGCTCCAGGATCGCGGCGGCGCACAGCGCGGCCTCGAGACAGTGAGCGGTGTGGAGGCGCACGACGACCCGAAACGTGCGGAGCGTCTCGCGTTCCAACTCGTGGTTGTACGGGAGGGATTTGAGCCACCGCTGGACGAGGTAGGGCGTGCGCCACCGTTCGATCACGGCTCGTTCCTTCGCCGTGAACTCGGTGCGGGAGGGCGGCGGCATCTCAGGCTCTCAAGCAAGGGCGCGCTGGGCTTGAAGCTCACGGACACTGGATCCCAGCGCCGGCTCGAGGGCGCGCCCGCGCGAGCCCAGCCCTGGGACCGCCCCCCGCCGAAGTCTGAAGAGCGGAAACGAAGCCGCTAAGAGCCTCTCGAGGGATGTGCCCGAGGATGCGCAACGGCGGTCCCTCGAGCGGCGGCGGTTCGGCGCGGAAACTGAACACCTTCGACGTGACGAGCCTGGTCGTCGGATCGATCATCGGCGCCGATGTGTACGTCGCGACCGCGCTCGGCGCCAAGCTCATCGGTCCTGCCTCCCTCCTGGTCTGGGTCCTGGCCGGCGTGATGGCGATGGTGATCGCCCTGTCCTTCGCGCATTGCGTCCTGATTCTGCCGAAGGTCGGCGGCCCCTACGCGTTCGTGAGGGAAGCGTTCAGCCCGTTCGCGGGGTTCGTCGTGGGCTGGGGGCTCCTCCTCGCGGAATGGTTCTCCCTCGCCGTCTTCCCCGTGGCGTTCACCCAGTACTTCCTCTTCTTCGACCCGGGCCTGAGCGATCTGGGGAGAGCCCTGTTGAAGGGGCTGTTCATGGTGATCGTCCTGGTCACGAACCTGGTCGGGGTCAAGGTCGCCGGACGCGTCAACGACGCCCTGACGATCGCGAAGCTCGCGCCGCTCATCCTCATCGTGCTGGGAGGGCTCGCCTTCCTCGGGCTACAGCCCGGCACGTTCGGGTCGAACTTCCAGCCGTTCTTCACCGGCGACCTCCTCGCCTTCGGGCGGGCCCTCGTCCTGATCTTCTGGGCGTACGCGGGTTTCGAGCTCTCCACGATCCCGACCGACGAGGTCGACCGGCCGGCGAGGACCGTGCCGAAGGCGATCCTGATGGGCATCCTCATCGTCATCGGGTTCTACGTCCTCACGAACCT
>JBGPGA010000124.1:0-7346 GCA_041483635.1 Thermoplasmata archaeon | reverse complement strand
GCAGTTCGTCGATGAACAGGACGCCCTGGTGGGCTTCGTGGATGGAGCCCGCGACGACGCGGTCGTAGGGCTGCGTCCCGAGCTGCGGGTGGCCCCCGTACGGATCGTGTCGGACGTCGCCGAGGAGCTCCGTCTCGCTCGCCCCGGTCGACAGGACGAAGGGACTGCGGGTGATCGGGACGAGCACCTTGCGGGGGCTCTCCTTCTCCATCTCCCGTCGCTTCTCGAGGGCCTTCTGGTCCAGCACGCGGATCACGTCGCCCGCGCGCTCGTATACGACGACCTCCTCCTTGCCGAACTGGTTCCGGGTCGTCGTCACGCGGTCGCGTCCGCCCATCTGGGCCAGGGTGACTTCGAAGATGCCGCTGAACAGGTCGCCGAACGGATTGCCTGCGTTGTTGCCCTGGGCCACCATCTTCGGCCGCGAACATTTCGGGCACACCCGTTCCGTCGGAGAGGAGTACGTCCCGCAGTGGACGCACTTGTATCCGAGGCGCTCCGCGACGTTGATGGGCGCTTCCTTCGGGTCGATCAGGTCGCCCTCGGCGCCCGCCATGCGACTCTCCTCGGCCAGGACCTCGTCCCGGCGGCGCACCTCGACGAGCGGGCGCTCCGGGTTCTCCGGATTGTGGACGATCCGGATTTCCTCCGTGACCTGCGGGAGGTGGAGAGAGAGGGCCTGGGCGATCATCGACTTGCCCGTGCCTGGCGGCCCGACCAGGAGGAGATGCCGCCGTTGCTTCGCCGCGACCCGAGCGAGCTTGACCGCTTCGTCCTGCCCGATGACCCGCTTCATCGGGTCGTCCGGGATCAGGATATCTGCGGTCGTCTCGAGCTCGTCGAGGGTGAAACCCTCGTCCGCCGTGAGCAGCTTGGACCGGGCGATGGACGCCACCTCGCTTACGCGGACAGGTCGCTGCGGGTCCAGACCTCGACGCCGGCGGGCTGCTTCGTGATCGTGCCCATCTTCGTGCCGACCACGGAGTGCATGTTCATCTCGGAGGCGATGTCGAGGATCCGCTGCGTGATGATCCCGTCGAAGATCAGGGCGCGGGTCTGCTTCGTCGTCTTGAGCGTCTCAACGAGTTCCCGGACGGGGACCTCCGCGACGACCGTGTCGCCGTCGTCAAGCAAGCGGGCCTTCGACGACCCGCCCATCGCGAGGAGCATGTCGCGGTACTTCTCAAGCTTCGCGTTCAGGGTCTTCGTCGTGGGCGTCAGGGGCGCCGGCTCCCGGGGCTCGCGCGGTTCGCGAGGTTCGCGCGACTCGCGCGGCTCACGGGGTTCTCGGGGTTCGCGGGCCTCTCTGGGCTCCGGGCGGAACTCGCCACGGGGCTCGGGCCGCGCCTCCCCTCCCTTCGCCGCGGGGGCCGCGGGGGCCGCGGGGGCCTCGGGGAACTCGGACTCGGGCTTGTAGACCTGGCCCGAGAGCCCGTACATTTCGATGTACTGATCCGCGGGGATCTTGTTCCGCAGGGCTTTCATGATCTGCTTCTGCGTCAGTTCCTCTACCTCTTTGCCGCGCGGTGCGCGGGCGATGAAGTCGACCTCCGCGACCTGGAGGAGTTCGCGCAGAATCAGATCGCCGCCGCGGTCTCCGTCGACGAACGCCGTGAGGGCGCGTTCCTTCGAGAGTTCCTGGATCGTCTTGGGCACGTTCGTCCCTTCGACGGCCACCGCGTTCTTGATCCCGCTTCGCAACAGGTTCAGGACATCCTGGCGACCCTCGACCACGATGATCGCGTCGCTGTCCGCGACGTTCGGACCGGCGGGAAGCCGCTCGGGCCCGAACGAGACGATCTCGGCGACCGTCACGCTGCCGCGGACCTCGTCCAGGAGATCCGTCCCGCTCGTCTTCGATTCCTCGACCATGGAGGACAGGAGCTGGCGGGCGCGTTCGATGATCTTGTTCCGCTTCGAGATCCGGACGTCCTCGACCTTGTCGACCTTGATAGTGGCCTTGCACGGCCCCACGCGGTCGATCGTCTCGAGGGCGGCCGCGAGGATCGAGGTCTCGACCTGGTCGAGGGACGACGGGATGAGAATGGTCCCTTCCGTCCGGCCCTTCTTGCTCTGCGCGTCGACTTCGATGCGGCCGATGCGGCCGCTCTTCTGCAGGTCCCGTAGGTCTAGTTCTTCACCGAGGAGCCCCTCGGTCTGGCCGAAGACCGCGCCGACGACGTCGGGCTTCTCGACGATGCCCTCCGCCTCGAGGCGGGCCTGGATCAGGTACTTCGTTGTACTTGGATCGATGTTCATACGTCACGTTCCGGGAGGCGTCCACCGCTGCCACGTCCCGCCTATCCGGACGGCTCTGGCGCCCCGCAGGGCACGCTTCGCAGCTCCCTTGTCGGGAGGAGTGAAAGGAGGATTCGGATGAGTGGGATCAATGAAGCGCGGTTGGACCGCTATCCCGGTTCGTCACTGGAGCCGGCCCTATTTAAATGTAAGGCTGCGTAGAATCAGCGGTTATTCCGAATCGGTGCCCAAATGGTCCCGGGAGCATATGAACTGCGGGCCAGTATCCCGCTGACGTCGACGTGACCATGAAGATCAGGCACCTTGGCTAAGGTAGCTCGGGCAGCGGCTCAACGGCTATCCCGCCAGGTTACCCCGGCGGACGTACTCACCCGCGAGGAGGACGATAAGGCCGGTCATGGAACCGGCGGTGAGGTCGGTGTAGAAACTCTTCGCGACATCGCCGCCGAGAGGGTTGACGACCGCCAGGAAGTAGCCGAGCAGGAACACGACGTACAACGCTCGGGATGCCTTGCGCAGACGAGGGTCTGCGATCCTTCCCAGCAACAAGAAGACAGAAGCGAGGACCCCGGCGACGCCGAGGGCCACCAGGGCGAACCCGAGAACCACGAACGGGTAGGCGGAGGTTGCGACGAGGATCAGGCCGCCAATCACGGCAACGATGCCGCCGCCGTACGCCAGGAACGGCAAGTACCATGGCCCGGGCGCAGCTGAGGTTCTTCGCTCACCTTCCATACGTGCCGAATGTCCCTCGCCGACCTAAATGCTTCGCCCCATCGGGCGACGGGATGCGACTCCGGGAGATTCGTTCCGACCTAGGTCTCTGCGGGGCTCGGCGACGCAACGGGAAGGCCCCTGGGACACGCAGGGACGCGCTCAGGGCGACCGGGCCGAAGGCTTATGTCCGTAGCAACCTCTCGCCGCGGAACGTGCCGAAACCGGACTGGATGCAATGCAAGCTGAAACCAACGAGGCATCTGCTTCTAAGGATGGCACCCACCGATCGAGGGTTCACGACCGAAGAGGTCAATCACGCAGTGTATCACGGATCAAAAGAGCGCATTCAGCCGCGAAAGTATAAAGGACGCTGGCGGCATTGTGAGGTTGTAGTTTATGAGCGACCGTGCACACTCATCGTCACGACCGTCGAGGACCCGAATGTATACTAAGTGCGAGATCTGCGGATCCCCCGCTGTCGATGTCCGCGAGCCTCTGTCGTTCCAGGGCGTCCCCTTGGGCGTCTTCGAGGTCAGGAAGTGCCTCGGAGTGTGCAAGGAAGAGGTGTTCCCCCACGACGCGTGGCGCGCCATGGAGGCCATCGAGAGGACTCTCGAGGCCACCCGGAATCCGCTGATGTCGACGACGAACGCACTCACGTTTGGGACGCTCGAACAAGTGTCTATCGATACCAGTTCACTCAACTTGGGTGCCCCAATCCCAATTGGGTTCGCGGGCGAGCCGTCTGCTACGGTTCAACGATTGGCCGTGGCCCGACTTCTTGAATCCTCTTACTGAACACCACCGCACTTGTGAAAACTCTGCGCAAACACCCCATCAAGGCGTCCTGCGTCAGCGGGCGGTCATCGTAGATTTCCTCTGAGAATGAGATTCCCAAGTACTCGTGGGTGTTAGGATCTTGCTGGAACGTGAACCCACAGTTGAAGAGAAGGTCGTCAGCGATCCGGCTGAAGAGGGCATCTCGATTCGCGTGTTCCAGGTTCGTAATCATCTGGCGCTCCTGTGGATTTAGGAGTAGTGTAGTAACGATGAGGATAGCTGTTGGATCTGCCTCAGGCAACAACACCGCGAAGTTCATAGGTTGGGCGGGGGGCGGGACTTGCCGGGGATAGCGGCCATGAATGACGAAACCCGCACCGGGTTGAGTTTCTTGCGTCGTGTAGTTCCCAGATTGACGCAACCACTCGATAATCCTCCTGGCTCTGGGGGGAACAACCTGCCTCCGGGCGCCCGCCATTTCAAACGCCGTACAGAGTTCTCCCTATAAATCGCTTAGGGGAGGCGTGAACCACTCGTCCTCCTCGTCGTCATTAGTAGGAATGGGCGGAGCAACGACGACGGGTGGGCTCAAGGGATAGCCGGCTCACTACCAACGCGCTCCGCGTTGGATCGGCGCTGGGGCCCCTCCATGGGCGCTACCCCAGGAGGACGCTGCCCCAGGTGAGGGGAGGGGTCAAGCAGACCCGTCAGTCCCTCCCGCCACGGCCTCGATCGTCGCTCGCGGGGGTCTGCGTTTGGGATCGTCGCCGGTCCCCCACTCAGGACCCTCGACTCCAGCTTCCTCCGGCATGAAGGTCTGAGGCGTGTAGGGCACGCCTCGCCGGAGGGCGCGATGGTCCTTGGGCTGCCTCGCGGCCCCACCCCGATCTTCTCCCTCGGGGCGCGTTCGATCGGACGATGGCGGTTTCCCGCCGCGATAGAGGTAGGAGACATCCTCGTAGCTGTGGCACGAGGGGGTGCGGGGGATGCGACCGATCCGGAGCGTCGTCCAGTTCTGGCCCCTCCGAAGCTTCCCACGACGGAACCCGCAGATCGCGCACTCCACGACGTACGGGAACCTCAGCTGCCTGTCCTTCTTGTCCAGGCCCATGAGCTTCCGCGCCGCAGGCGGGTGATCGGGCTCAGGCTCCGGGGGTGTCGGCGGTGCCTCCGGCTTCGGCGATGGCCCGGAGTGAACGCGCATCGTGTGAAGCGCCAGGACTCGCTCTGGGCCCACCCCAGGCACGACGCGGAACGTGAGGACGTGCCCGCAGGTCGAACAGGTTACGGTCCCCATCTCCACATCGGGAGCCGTCTCCTTCGGCACGGCCAGCCCAGGCTTCGCCTCCTTGATGCGCTGCGCGAGCGCTTTCTGCTCCGCGCTCGGCACGAAGGGCTCCTCTTTCTCCGAGCTGCTCCCGTACTCGACGCGCCTCTCTGGCAGCCAGTAGTGCGCGGGCGGACCGACGTCGATCGTCTTCGCCGCCGTCAGGTTCATCAGGGTCTTAGTGCCCGTCTCCGCCCCGATCCCGAGCGTCCTCATCCGCGCCAGGAGGATGTCCCGAGACACGGGGGTGGGCGCTGCGCGGAGCATCGAGACGATGATCGCGGGCAGCTCGCGCATGACGAGCCCCATGTCCCGCCCCATCAGGTCCTCCTCGGTTTAGCGACACCCAACCGAAACTCCTCCGGAAGAAAAAGGCCGCCGCGGGGCTCGACCGCGGCGGCGGTAATCGTGCGTCATGAGGCGATCCCCTGGAAGGAAACCAGCCGCAGAATCCAAGTCAGGTAGGAAATCATGGAGGCGGACGGGCTGCAGGCGAACCGCGCTCGGAAGTCCCGGACAGCGTCACCAAGAAGGTCTTGCGGGTCCAGCTTGTCCGGCGTGTCCATCACCGAGGGGGTGCCGGTTTGCGCCCGGACCCCCTCGTAGATCCGGTCGCCCTGACCACCACCGGCGGAGGCGAACTACTGGGCAAGGAGACGCTTGCTTGCTCCGGTCCATCTACGCCAGGGCTATACGTAGCTTACGGCAGTTCGGAGGGTTTATGTTTACCTCGACATTAACGCCTGACTCATGCCAAGACTTGATGCGCGCCTGATCGTTGCGCTCTATGCAGCTGGGTTAACTCAGAGACAGATTGCTAAGCTCGGTGGTGTGACAGCTCCCGCAATCAACCGGACAATCTCGCGCGAGACCAAAGGACCAGATCCGAGGATTCGCCTTCAGCCGATTCCCGGAGAAAAACGCCGGAAGGCTGTTTACCGCCGCGATACGGATGCAGAGTCAAGAGCGCATGCATGGCTACACTTCCTGGCCGAGCGACGGCGGAGGAACGATGCCGACGGCGCGTTGCTTGACTTTGCTCGACAAGTTGCGCGCGACGACAATGCGACTATGCTGACTAAGGACTTAGCCCGAGTCGCTCTACGGGATCTCCAGGGGAGACGCCAAAAGGGACGTTAACCGAAGAGCGCAATCCTGCTCCTCGTCGTAAGGGCAAGTTACGAGTACCCTGCAGCGTCATGTTCGAGCATGAGTGGTACGGTTGCCACGAAAGCTCCGAGCCCGCAAGCCTCGCCCCCGACGAAGCGTGCGCCTCGCGCAGTGCGGAAGGACGACGGGCCAGCCGCGTCGCCGCCACGCGATCCTGCGAGCGGTCTGCCGCGTAATTCGGCCCCGGAGGACGAGATCGAGATCGTCGTCGCGGACGACGGACGACGGCTCGGAATTCCCTCCGCAGCCGCCCGCACCCTCAGAAGGAGCGGGTACATGAGCGGCTTGGCCTCGATCCGGCACTCGAAGGACGCGGGAAAGACCGTGCAACCATCTACCTCCTCCGCCGATAACGGCGCTCTCGAGACGACAGATGACCAGTGGCTCAAAGCGCTCGATGCGGACCTCAATCGTGAGGTCCGGTCGACCCGCGCGAAGCGGCTCATCGAGCAGGACTTGACCCTCGCGGCGAAGGCTGAAATCGAACGCGAGAAGTTGAGCGCGGCAGGACAGCCTGATCCCGATTCCGTCTGGTGGTCCCGTTATCTGCAGGCCCGCACGGCGGAAGCACTCCAGCCGAAAGCAGACGGCCAGTCGGCTGTGCTCGCCGCGGTCAACACTCGCCTCGATCGTCTTGAACTCATGTTGACACAGCAACGACCGGACGGGGCCTCTTCGAAGCTCTACGAGCTCTTGGCCGTGAAAGCGCTCTCTCCTCCCCCGCCTCCACCCGATCCTCTTGAGACGTTGTCCAGGTACAAGGACCTGGGTCTCGTCCAGACTGGCCTCCCCGGCCGGGTCGACGAAATGACCGCGCGGCTCGAGCTGGCGAAGATGAAGCAGGCCGAAGAGGAACGTGCACGGGTCCGAGAGGAAATGCGTTCCGAGCGGAAGGAGGTCCAGGAGGGCGCGACGCTAGATCGTTTGCTTGCCACAGCGAACAAGGCGATCGAGACTATTGGGGACCCAATAAGTAAAGCGGTCGGCGAATCGATGAGGATCAGGGCTACTCAGCCTCTCGGCGCCCCTCCCCCGGCCGCGGCTCCGCCCGGCGCGACCCCGATGTCCGCTCAGCAGCAGGTCGCCCGCCTCG
>JBGPGA010000123.1:0-7415 GCA_041483635.1 Thermoplasmata archaeon | reverse complement strand
GCCTCCTCGACGAGCTGGGCCATCCGCTTCGGCATGTACTCGTTGATCGTCCGCGCGACGGGGATGAGCTCCGGCTTCGCGGCGGATGCCCGGGACACGAGGAGCCACGGATCCTTGGGGATGCAATGGCCGCCGACCCCAGCGCCCGGGAGGAGCATCGAGCGGTACGGGCACGTGTTGACGAGCTCCCGGACGCGGTAGGCATCCACGCCGAGCTGCTCGGAGATGAGCGCGACCTCGTTCGCGAAGGCAATCTGAACATCCCAGTAGGCGTTCTCCGCGGTCTTGGCCACCTCCGCCGTCGTCCAATCTGTCACGTGAAAGGCCCCCTTGACGAACCGCTCGTAGAAGGCCATGGCCTTCTTCGCCGCCTTCTCATCGGACGCGCCGAGGACCCGGTGGAGGTTCGTGAGGTTGTAGAGGAGCTTTCCCGCGGTCACCCGTTCGGGACAGTGGACGAGGTGGAAATCGAGTCCGGCCTTCATCCTCGAGGCTCGCTCGAGCGCAGGTCGGACGAGCTTCTCCATCGTTCCCGGAGCAAGCGTGGATTCGATCGAGACGAGCGCACGCCGTTTCAGACGAGGTCCGATGGCGGCGAGGGCGGCCTTGAGCGCTCGAAACTGGGGATCATGCGAGACCGGGTCGATGGGCGTCTCCACGCACACGACAACGACGTCTGCGCCCTCGATCGCGGCGGGGTCCGTGGACGCGCTGAGCCGCTTGCTACGGACGGTCTGCCCGAGGAGTTCCGGGAGGCCGGGCTCTTTACCGTGGAGCGGGTTGCGACCCGCGTTGATGGCCCGCACTTTCTTCGGGTCGATGTCGATCCCGACAACCGTTGCGCCGCTGACCGCGACGGACGCAGCCACGGGCACCCCGACATAGCCGAGGCCGACCACCGCGACCTTCACGAGCCCGCCCATACAGGCTCATCCCGATAAAACTTTCAACGCGGAAGGAGCCCGACGGTCAGTCTCGGCGGCTCAGTCGAGGGCCGACTCCGTGATCGTCAGCGCGGGCTTGTCCGCATCCACGGTCGCCCGCACGCCGATGGGCACGGGGTGGTTCCACTTCCCGTGGCCCACGCAGAGCCCCGTGAACGAGGGCGCGCGCACCCGCGTCAGATGGTCCGCGAGGACCTCCTCCAGGCTCGGCTGCGCCTCCTCGCGCTTTGCGAACTTGGAGAACTGGCCGACCGCGATCCCGGCCGCGTCCCGGAGCTTTCCCGCGAGTTCGAAGGCTGTGAGCTCGTACTCGACGTAATACTCGGAGATGTGGACATCCTCGAACAACAGGATTCGCCCTTTCGTATCGACCTCGAACGGCGAGCCGAGGGTGTGCGTCATCATGGACAGGTTCCCGCCGATCGTCAGGCCGTCCGCCTTGCCGCCGCGGATCGTCCGGAGGAGCATTCCCCCGGGAGGGTTGCGGATCTCCCCCCACGGTTCCGTGGACGACAGGAGCTTCAACGCCTTCTCCAGATTCGCGGGGTCCGGTTTCCCCTTCTCCGAGTCCGGCACGTCCGCTCCGACCGACTCGACGCCAGGGCCGTGGAACGTCACGAGGCCTGCCTTCTGGTGGAAGTTGACGTGGAGGGTCGTGATGTCGGAGTAGCCCATGAAGATCTTCGGATGGTCGCGGACGACGTCGTAGTCGAGCAAGGGGAGGATCCGCATCGTCCCATAGCCGCCCCGGGAGCAGATCACCGCGTCGACCTGGTCGTCCCGAAACGCGTCCATGAGCTCCTTCGCCCGCATCTCGTCCGTCGCGGAGACCAACCCCTGCCGCGTGAGCCGCCTCGTGCACTCCCCCAGGACGACCTTGTACCCCTTCTTCCGGAGGTGTGCGATGCCCTGGCCGAGGCCGAAGGGCTCCGCGAAGCTCGCCGGGCTGACGACCGCAATCGTGGCGCCGCGCTTCAGGTGCGTCGGCTTCTGTCGCTGCATCGGGCGCGGGAACGCGGACCGCCGGATAACGTCATCGCCACGGCCCGTCCCTCCCGGATGACCCGCGATCCCCCGGCGCGTGGCCCGCGCCGCATGCTTAACAGAATCTTCTTATGCCTCGCGGCCGGTTCAACTCGCGGTGAAGGTCGCCAGTGTCGTCGGGGCCCGGCCCCAGTTCATCAAGGCCGCCCCCGTGAGCCGCGAGATCCGCGAGCACAACGATGAGATCCTCATCCACACGGGGCAGCACTACGACGAGAACATGAGCGATGTCTTCTTCCAGGTCCTCGAGATCCCCAAACCGGATTACAACCTGGAGGTCGGCTCGGGGAGTCACTCCTGGCAGACGGCCGAGATGATGAAGGGCATCGAGGCCGTCTTCGAGAAGGAGAAACCGGATTTCGTCCTCGTGTACGGGGACACGAACTCGACGATCGCGGCTGCGCTCACGGCCGCGAAGGCGGGGCTCCCGCTCGGCCACGTCGAGGGCGGCCTGCGCTCGTACAACCGCACGATGCCCGAGGAGATCAACCGGGTCGTGACGGACCACCTTTCGACCCTGATCTTCTGTCCGACCCAGACGGCCCTGGACAACCTGGCCCGGGAGGGGATCACGCGGGGCGTCCACCTCGTGGGCGACGTGATGTACGACGTCGCCCTGCAGATGGCCCAGCCCGCCCGGGCCCGCGGCGTCGGGAAACGTCTTGGACTCACGCCGGGCGAATACCTCCTGGTGACAATCCACCGTCCTTCCAACGCGGACAGCAAAGAGACCCTGTCCGGGATCGTCGAGGCCCTCGTAGGCTGCGGCCGGACCGTTGTGTTCCCCGTCCACCCGCGGACGAAGAAGAACCTCCAGGCCTTCGGCCTCTGGGATGAGCTCGCGTCAAAGGTGCGGGTCCTGCCCCCCGTGGACTACCTCGATTTCCTCGGCCTCCTGATCGACGCCGCGAAGGTCGTCACGGACAGCGGCGGCGTGCAGAAGGAGGCGTACTTCTTCGGGATCCCCTGCGTCACTGTCCGCGACGAAACGGAGTGGATCGAGACGGTGGAGGACGGCTGGAACGCGCTCGTGGGCACGGAGACGGAGGACATCCTCCACGCGATCGAGCACTTCAACCCCGCGGGCACGAAGTCGAAGAGCTTCGGGGACGGGCACGCGGCGGAGCGGATCGCGCAGATCGTCGACAAGTCGCTCTGATCCCCCTCAGGCTTAATACGTCCCGGCGGATGCGCGCCCCGTGGCCTTGTTCGGGATCGCCGACCCGGTCTCCTTCGTGGCGATGGCGGTCATCGTCGGCTCGCTCGCGTACGCTTACGTGAGGAAGGCCCTGCTCACGTTCACGATCACCGTGGCCTGCGGGATCGTCTTCAGCCTCGAGGTCGTGACGGGGTACGCGATCCTGGGGGACCTCGCCCTCGTCCACCTCACCTTCCCGCTGGACGTCGTCTCGCCGCCGTGGACGTTCGTGACCTTCCAGTTCCTCCATGCGGGAATCAGCCACCTCCTGTTCAACATCCTCGCCCTCATGCTGATCGCTCCGGTGTTCGAGGACCGGATCGGGTCCTTGCGGTTCGGCGTCCTCTACTTCGTCGGCGGGGTCCTCGGGGGTGCGGGCTTCCTCCTGCTCAACCTATCCCATTCCGTCGTCCTCGTCGGGGCGTCCGCGGGCATCTCGTCCGTCTTCGGCGCGTACGGCCGGCTCTATCCGCGGGACCGGGTTCAGCTCTTCCTCCCGCTCCCGGGGATGCCCGCCTTGCGCGTGATCGACGTCGTCATCGGCTTCCTGGTCCTCGAGACCGCCCTCAGCTTCGTCGGAGGGTTCCTCGGCCCGCTCTCCGGGATCGCGTGGCAGGCCCATGTCGTCGCGATGATCTTCGGGTTCGCGTGCGCCCCCCTCGTGATGCGCATCCCCTCGAAGCGGCAGAGGCCCCTGAAGAAGGTCGCGTTCGCCTCGTGGCGCGCCTTCGCGACGACCCCCGAGCTGCGGGAGATCCTCGGCGAGGCGGAGCACGCGGACCTCCCCGAGATCCGCGAGGCCTGGATGGAGAAGTTTGTTCGCGCGATGCGCTGCCCGCAGTGCGGAGGTCCCGTGAGGCGGAGGTTCGGCCGGCTCTCGAGCCCGTGCGGCTGGAGGGCCCGGCTCGACTGACAGGCCGCCGGGTCGCAATCCTTTTGGCCCACCGCCCCGTTTCCACGCTCGATGGCGGCGCCGAGCGCCCTCGTTCTTCACTGTGACACCTGCGGCGATGTGCCGCACCGGGTCCTCCGCGGCAAGGTCACGGGCAAGGACGAGGTTGTCTTCGAAGGGATCGTGAAGTGCTCCAAATGCGGCCAGGTTCGTTCCGTCGTCACGCGCGAGCCCAAGCCGATTCACGTGCCCCTCATCATCAGCTTCCTGGAGAAGTCGGAGCGCACCTCCCTCGAGTTCTCCCCGGACGAGCAGATCGAGCTCGGGCAGGAGATCGACCTCGGGGACACGCGGCTCAAGGTCACTTCGATCGAGGTCCAGGGCCGCCGCATGGAAGGCGCCCTCGCGAAGGAGGTCTCCACCCTCTGGGCCAAGCGGACGGACCAGGTCCGGGTCAAGTTCAGCGTGAACATGGGGAACCGGACGGTCTCCCATGACGTCCTGGCCCAGCCGGACGAGGAGTTCGAGGTCGGAGACATCGTCGACCTCGGCCGATCCCGCGCGGTCGTCCACCACATCCGCACGCAGCAACGGACGATCCATGAGGGCCGCGTGCGCGCGGACGAGATTGTGCGCATGTACGGCCGCGTCGTGCGGGAGCGCACCTCGCGGTGAGCGGGAAGGCTTAAGGTCGTCCAGTCCATGGATTGATGCGGCCATGATCACCCTCCTCGGCGTCGGCCACGTGTTCGACCTGGAGGCCTCAATCCGGAGCGCGATCCAGAGGCGCGCGCCGAAGGTCGTAGCCCTCGAGCTCGACCCCGCGCGGTTCGCCTACCTGATGAACCGCACCCCGCAGGCCCGGAGGCCTTCCGTCTTCGGCCTCCTCGCCCAATTCCAGACGCGGATCGCGGAGCAGTACGGGGTCCAGGTGGGCGACGAGATGGTCGCGGCCGCGAAGGCCGCACGAGAGGTCGGCTGCGAGATCGCTCTGATCGACCAAGACTCGCGCGTGACCCTCGCCCGAGCGTGGCAAGCCATGTCCTTCCCCGAACGCGTGCGCCTCGTCGTCTTCGCGGTGAGCGGGCTCTTCGTCCGCCGGAAGCGGGTCGAGGCGGAGCTCGATCGCTTCTACCAGGACGAGCGAGGATACATCGAGCAGTTCGCGAAGGAGCTCCCCACCGTCAAGCGCGTCCTGATCGACGAGCGGGACGTGTACATGGCGGATGCGCTGCGCCAGCTGCACGTCACGAAGGGCGAGGTCGTCGCGGTCGTCGGAGACGGACACGTGGAGGGCCTCGGCCGTTTCTTGCAGGACGTGCCCCTCGAGGTCGTGCGCCTGCGGGAACTCCAGCAGGGTCCGGCTCCCGGCAGCTCGGCCTCCGCGACCGTCTCCTACCGCCTCTGATTGCGGACCCGTGGAATCCATCGGGGCACGCACTCTCGATACGTCCGATAGGCGTCACCGTAGCGCTCGCCCAAGGTCCGCTCCTCGTGGCGGACGACGAACTGGACGGGGATGCCCAGGAGGAGTACGAGGAGGACGGCCGCGGGCGAGGCGATGAGAAGGGCGACCCCAAGAGTTGCGAGGGCGTGGGAGAGGATGATCGGGTTCCGGGTCCACGCGAAGGGTCCCGTCGTCACGAGGGTCTGCGGCGGGACGAAGGGGTTCGGCGTCCCTCTTCCCACCCGCACGAAAAGCCCGAAGCACCACGCGATACCGGCCGCGCCCAGGACGAGGGGGACGAGGCCCGCCCACCGAACGAGGTCTCCGATTCGTGGCCAGCCAAGGAGCCCGTCGAGGGCGAGCCCCGCCACGGGCAGACCGACGTACAGGGCGACGAAGAGGCCCAGGCTCTCAAGCCAGGCCACGGTGCGGCTCGCCACGGTCGCGGCGAGCGCCCCGCCGGTATATCCGGGTTCGTCCTCGGATCGGGGAGGGGCCGTCCGGTCCACGGGCCTCCCGGCAACCCTTAAGCCCGCAGCCCGCGTTCGCACGGCGACCATGGTCGTGGCGGAGACGGACCCGGCGAAGGAGGCCACCGCGGAGTGGCTCCGGTCCCAGTACCGGCGGTACTACGCGACGACAAAACGGATCCTTCCGGACCGATTCGGCCGACGGGAGTTCGGCTTCATGTTCTTCAACAGCTCCATGGTCATCCGCCATCTCGGGTTCGCGCGGGAGCAGGAGCTGACCGATTTCCTCGTGAACAAGACCCCAGCCCACGCCTACTACTCGTCCGCCTACTACGACAAGCCGAACGCGCCGACGATGGAGGAGAAGGGTTGGCTCGGCGCAGACCTCATCTTCGACCTCGACGCGGACCACCTCCCCAACGCGAAGTCGATGAGCTATCCGGAGATGCTCGAGGCGATCCGCCAGCGCATCATGAAACTCTACGACGACTTCCTGAGGGCGGACTTCGGGTTCGAGGAGGGCCGGATGCGCCTCGTGTTCTCGGGCGGCCGCGGCTACCACATCCACGTGTTCGATGAACGGGTCTGGACCCTCGGGAGCCACGAGCGGCGGGAGATCGTGGACTGGGTCACGGGGAAGGGGCTCGATGTCGACTCCCTGTTCCGTGAGTCCGCCTTCGACAAGCGCGAATTCCAGGGGCGCGCGCGCGTCAAGAAGAAGGTCGTCGGTCCCGTTCAGGACGAACCGGGCTGGCGGGGCAAGATCGCGCGGGGCCTGGATCAGCTCGTGACGGCCCTCGAGGGCATGGAGCACGACAAGGCGATCGCCTTCCTCGTCTCGTTCGAGGGGGTCAAGGAGTCCGCGGCGGAGGACCTGTACGAGAACCTCTTCAAGCCCCGCGCCACGAAACCGAAGGTCATCCGGGGCGTCGACCGACTCCGGGAAGGGCAGATCGAGGCGCTCGCGGACCGGAGCCGCGACCTCCTCATCCGCATCGTCAAGGACGTGCAGGAGATCCATCTCGACCAGCAGGCCGGGGTCGCCCTGGACGGCATCGTCCAGCGGGGCGACACGGACGAGCCCGTGACCTCGGACATCAAGCGGCTCATCCGCCTCCCGTCGAGCCTGCACGGGAAGACGGGCCTGCGCGTGATCCCACTGACCCGCGACGAAGTCGACGACTTCCGTCCCCTCCGCGACGCCGTCCCGGACACGTGGACAGCCGAGCCCGTCTCCATGCGACTGGCGAACAGAATCAATCTGGAGATTAGGGGAGAAGCCTTTAATGTGGCACCTGGGGTAAATGACGTCCCGCAGTACCTGGCCATCTTCCTGGCGGCCAGAGGACTCGCTACGGTCAACCCAGAGGCCTAAAGCTCCCATGTCGGGGTACCAGCAGCGCATCCAGGGCATGGACCG
>JBGPGA010000122.1:0-7463 GCA_041483635.1 Thermoplasmata archaeon | reverse complement strand
GCGTCACGCGCTGGAGCCGCCCCTCGTCGCGTGATCTGCCTCGCCCGGTGGCCCGCGTGAAACGTTCCTTGGGGAGTTCCACCGGCAGGTTCATGTCCCTTCCAGGCGGATGCGCGTGCGGGATTGTAATGACGAACCGATGGCGACCATTCCAGAAGATGCTGGCATGGTTCCTGGTCTCGGTCGTGGCCGTGCTCCTGATCATCGTCGGAGTCGACCTCCTAACCCAGCGTGGGAATGCGGCCGTGGCGCAGTCCGTGGTCACGGGTTTCGTGTTCCTCGGTCTGGCGTGGGTCGTCCTCGGCTGGATGTTCACCGCCTCCGTGGAAACGTATGCGGGACCCGGAGCCATGGAGGGAATCCCGATCATCTGGCCGACCAGTGCGATTCCGGAGCGGAACCGTCCCATGCTCGAGGATCTGGCGTCCAAGCTGGGCGGACAGAGCGACATGGGCTCATCGTTCGCGGTCTTCGGATTCCTCCTCATGGCCGTCGGGATTGTGTTCTATGCGGCCCCTTGGGCGGGGGTCGTGGTGATTGTGGCCTTCCTCTCCGCGGTCACGGCCCTCCTCCTCTACACGCTCCGGCCTATGCCGGCTCCGGGTGTCAACTGACCGCCCGCAGGGTCGCTCCCAATCCTTAAGGCGCGGACGCCCCCTCGCGGCCTGCGGATGGTGCTCCTGCCGGACCCCGCCACGGCGGGTCTGTACGCGGCGATCGTGTTCCTCGTCACCCTCGGGGTCCTCGTCGTGTTCGTCGAGACGGTCCGGTTCTCGCGGTTCGTCGTGATCGTCATCGCATCCTTCGTCGCGGCCCTCGTGTTCGTTCTCGTCGGCGAGCTGGGCCTGTCCCTGTCGTTCCTCGCGTTCGGCGGCGCGTTCATCGCGAACCACGTTTTTGAGTGGCTCACGACGCGGTGATCCGATGGAGAGCGGCCCCGAGAGTACTTTCGCTCGCCCAGCCGGTTACTTTCACTCACCTCCCCCCGGTTCCCAGCTTTATAGCGCCTCGGTCATCGGAGGCTCGTGGCAAGCGCGGCAAACATGACCGTGGTGATTGACATGATGAGCTACGAGGACACCAGCTGGCAGGACGTTTACGCGTCGTACGGGTGCTCCCTGTCGATGGACGCATCCGACGACGATGGCTAAGGCTCGCATCCATCCCATCTCGATCGGCGGGACGGGTCGCCTCGACGCTCTCGCCGGTCACCCTTATTTTTCGAAATGCAGACTTCTGTTGAGACTCCCGCGGAAAGGTTAAAACGAATCTGCTCGCTTGCGCCGACCGCGCGCGGGTAGTCTAGCGGTATGACTCAAGCCTTCCAAGCTTGCGGTGCGGGTTCGACTCCCGCCCCGCGCACTTCGGCTCAGGCTTCGGCCTTCTCGGTCCCTTGTCGGAGCCGCCCCGTACTCTCGTTCACGAGGGCATCGAGCTCGTTGATTGCGTCGACGAGCTCGCTCACGTCCTCGCCGGCGTTCTCGAGGTCGCGTGCGATCCCTCGAACGTCGCGAAGCGTGTGCTCGGCCAGCCAGTCACGCGTCTCCTTTCGCATCTTGATCGGGTCGATCGGTCCCTTCTTCGGCACGGAATCCCATCCCTGTCCGACGACTGTCCGCCGAATGGCCCATGCACCTATTTAGCCCCATCGTGCCCGCCCGGGCGCGTTGACAAAGCCGGAGTCGGGTCACGGCCGGCCACGGCGGCGTCGGCCCAGCGCGACGAACAGGAGGAGGGCGAGGAGGACGGGCACCGCGATCCAAAGGACCGCGCCGAGGATCTGTGCGCCCACGTCGGAGGCCGGCGGGGCGGGCGCGGGCGAGGACCAGGCCAGACCGAAGACCCCGGGGCTTCCGGACACCACCGAGGCGATCAGGTAGGCCGAGCTGTCCCGGGCCGCAGGGAGGTCCACGCTCACGGAGCCCGACGCCGTGACGTTCGTCCCGGTCACGGGAAGCAGCCGGTCGTCGTAGACCTCGATGTGGATCTCCCGCGCGTTCCCCAGGGAGACCACGATCTCGATGTGCGCACTCGCGGGGCGGAGGAACGCCACGACGGTCTCGTTGTCCGGGAAGTTCTGTACGGATCCGTCCGTGAAGTCCCAGCCGAGCGCGGCGCGGCCTTGGCCTTGGAGCGCGATGGAGTAGTTGCCGGGTCCGAGGGACACGAGGCTCGCCGCGGAGCCCGATTCGTTGAGCTGGGCCGCCAGGGTCTCGTTGTAGACCACCGATGCGTTGACGTAGCCGGAGCCGTCGTCCGTTGCGACGCCGAGGTAGTACGTCCCGCCTTCCGAGAGGGAGAAGGTCGTGTTCGAGGCGCCGTCCACGGAGAAGAGGCCGGCGCCGTAGCCGGACCTGACCGGCGCCTGCAGGGCGAGGGGGTGCCCGGCGACGGCCGTCCCCACGGCGAGGAGGCACGCGGCCGCGAAGAGGGCGGCGATCCAAGAACGGCCCGGGGCGAGCGGCATGGGTCAGGTCGACCTCGACCGGGGGCCACCGGCTCCCGGACCAAGAACGTTTCCGGCCCGACGCGGATCGATGGTTTGACGATAGGTATAAAGCCGCCTTGTTCCATGTCGGCCATTTGTCAGACACGTCTCCGGGATGGGACGTGGCCGGATGGGATGATAGGGATGGCACTCCTCCCTGACCTCCTCGATCGCGAGGGACGGGTCCTCGACAGGGCGAAGAGACTGGCCGAATCGGGCGACGCGCTGTTCGACCGCGGTTCGACGCGACGTGCGGTCACGGCGTACGAGCGCGCGCTCGGCGTGCTCGAATCGCAGATTGACGCGCCGAAGCGGCGCACGGGCGACTGGTGCGACGCGTACGCCCGCGTTGGAGGCGGCGCCCTGCGCGTCGGAGCCGTCGAGGCCGCCGAAGTGGCCGCGGCCCGGGCCCTTACCTTGGACGATTCGAGCGTCCAGGCCCTCGCCTGCCAGGGCGACGTCCTGACGGAGCTCGGCCGGGCCGCGGAGGCGCTCCCCTACTACGACGCCGCGTTGCGAATCAACCCGAAGGCAAAGGGCGTGTGGGAACGGAAGGGCGACGCGCACGTCGCCCTGCAGCAGTCGCCCGAGGCGATCCGCGCCTATGTCCAGGCGGTCAACCTCCAGGCGGACGACGTGGATGGGTACGCCCGCCTCCTCTCCCTGATTCCGAACGACGTGGACATGTGGATCCGGAAGGGGGACGCGCACCGTCGGCTTGGGCAGTACGAAGATTCCAACGAGGCGTACGACCGCGCGCTCCACCTCGCTTCGGACCGGAAGGAGGCCCTCGAGGGGAAGGCTCAGGTTTACCTCGCCCTCAATCAGACCGAGCGCGCCCTGCGGTGCCTGGACCGGATCCTCCAGGTCGACGCGTACGATCCGGACGCGTGGCGCACCCGCGGGGACGTGCTCGCGGCGGGCGGGAAGTCCGAAGAGGCGCTGCGCTCCTACGAGGAGGCCCTGCGCAATCGCGACGGCGATCCGAGCACCTGGAAATCGAAGGCGCTCCTCCTGAAGAAGCTGGGCCGACAGCTCGACGCGGTCGCGGCGTACGACCGAGCGATTGCCCTCACCCCGAAGGTCCTGGAGCTCCATGTCGGCCGGCTCGAGTCGGTCCGGGCGCTCGCGAAGTGGGACGAGGTCATCAAGGAGTGCGGACGCGTCCTCTCCCTAGATCCGCGCCACGCCGGCGCGCTCTTCACCCGAGCGGAGGCGTTCCTCGCAGCCGGCCGCAAGGACGAGGCCCTGAGCGCATTGGACGAGTTCCTCGCGGTCGAGCCCCAGTCGTACGATGGCTACGATCTCAAGAGGCAGCTCCTCCTCGGTGCGGAGCGCTGGTCCGAACTCACGACGACGTGTGACGCGATCCTCTCCCTCCAGCCCCACAACCTCCGGGCCCTCAAGGACCGCGGCCGCGCCCTCCTCGCCCTGGGGAATCCCGAGGACGCCCACGCGACGTTCGACCAGGTCCTCGTCCTCCAGCCCGACGACCTCGACGCGCTGCGCGGGGAACGCGACGCTCTCCGCAGCGCGAAGGCGCCGAAAGTCCTCCTGCGCACCTGCGACGCGATCCTGTCGCGCGACGCGAAGGACGCGGGCACGTGGATCATCAAGGGGGATGCCCACGCGGCCCTCGACCAGAAGGCCGAGGCCCTCGAGGCGTACGAGAACGTCCTTCGACTCGACCCCCGGAACGGGGGCGCCTGGACGCACAAGGCCGCCCTCCTCCTTGCGCTCGACAAGCACGACGAGGCCGTCCGGGCCTACGAGGCCGCCCTGGAGGCGAACCCCGCAGACCCTGGCCTCTGGTACGATAAGGCCCGCGCTCAGTTCAAGCTCAAGGCCTTCGCGGACGCCGCCGAATCGCTGGACCGGGCCACCCGGTACGCCCCGCAGGACACGAAGGCGTGGTTCCTGCTCGGCCTCTCCCTCCAGGGGGCGAAGCGGTTCGAGCAGGGGGTGAGCGCGTTCGACCGGACCCTCGCCCTCGATGCCAAGCACGCTCGAGCGTTCTACGGGAAAGGCGCGTGCCTCCATGCCCTGAAGCGCTACGAGGAGGCCATCGCGGCCTACGACCAGGCGACCGCCTTGGAGCCGACCCTCGCCGTGGCGGCGGTCAACCAGGGGACCTGCCTCCTCGTCCTCCACCGCTACGAAGAGGCCCTCGCGGCGTTCGGCCGTGCCCTGGCAACGGACCCGCGGGACCACGTGGCGATCCTGGGGAGCTGCGATGCGCTCGAGGCCCTCGGGAAGACGGCGGACGCGCTCGAGGCGTGCACGCGGCTCACGGCCCTCGACCCCAAGGACGTCGAGGCATGGACGCGGCGGGCCCGCCTCGCGCATGCCGCAGGGAATGAGAAGGACGCCCTCTCGTCGATCAACCGGGCCACGAGCCTCGCCCCCGAACGCGCGGACCTCTTGCGGTTCAAGCGAGACGTCCTCGTCGCCTCGGACGCGCACAAGGCCATCGTTGACGTGTGCGAGCGCTTGCTCGAGCTCGACCCGCGGGATGCGGACGCGGTGCGGGAGAAGGCCCTCGCGTACGAACAGCTCGGGAAGCCCGATCTGGCCCTCGAGACGTTCGAGGTCGCGGCGCGCATCGATCCGATGGACCGCCGCCTCTGGAACTCCCGTGGCGGCACGCTGGCCCGCCTCGGCCGATGGGACGAGGCCCTGCGATCGTACGATCAAACGCTCTCCCTCAACCCGGGGGATCGCTATGCGATCGCCGCGAAGGGAAAGGCCCTCCTCGAACTCGGCCGCTCCGCGGACGCCCTCAAGGTCTTCGAGGACGGCCTCGTCCTCGAGCACGACAACCTCGATTTCCTGAACGGCAAGGCGGTCTGCGTCGCGGAGCAGGGTCACTACGATGACGCCCTCTCCCTCGTCACGAGCGTCTTCCAGAAGGACCCGAACAACTACGACGCGTACCGGACGAAGGGGCTCTGTCTCCTGAAGACGGACCACCCCGCGGACGCCCTCGCCTGCTTCGACATGGTCCTCAAAGCGCGGCCGAAAGACGTCCACGTGCTGACCTGGAAAGGCGAGGCCCTGCAGGCCGCGGAGCGCCACCCCGACGCGCTGAAGGCGTTCGAGGCCGCGCTCGATGCCGACGCCGGGTCGGCGGACGCCTGGCGCGGGAAAGGGATGGTCCATTTGAAACTCGAGCAGTTCGCGGAGGCCGCGGACGCCCTCGCACACGCCACGGAAGTGCGGGCGGTGGACAAAGCACTCTGGTACATGCGGGGGTTCTGCGAGGAGCGCGCCGGGAACTGGGAATCCGCCGCGGATTCGTACGACCACGCGACGCGCCTCGATGCTCGAGACAAGGCGTACTGGAACAGCAGGGCGCTCGCCCTCCTGCACCTGAAGCGGTTCGACGAATCCCTCAGGCGTTCGACGCGGCCCTCGCGCTCGACCCAAGCTACGAGCCCGCCGCCCAGGGGCGGAAGACGGCCGAGATGCGCCTCCACCTGTCGCAGATCGAGACCCATGCGGAGCGCGTGGTCCGGTTCGAGCAGCAGCTCCAGCGCCCCGCGACGCGGGAGGAGATCTTCAAGTACTGCTCCGTGCCCCTCGACAACCTGGACGAGGTCATCTCGTACGTGAACACCCCGGCCCCCCTCGCCCCCGACAACATCTCCCCGGAAGTCCTGCGGAAGTACGAGGCCGTCGGCGCGAGCCTCCTGGCGCATCGCCCCGACCTCGATGCGATCCGTCTCACGGACGTGAGCGCGGCCCTGCCGCGCGTCGACCTCGAGGAGGCCCGGGAGATCTGGGGCTACCTCGATTGGATCCGGGACGCGCCCCTCGAGCCAACCCCGGAGTGGCACAATGACGATCTGATCCGCCAAGCGCTCGACCTGCCGAAGGACGAGTGGAACCTCGTCGACCTCGCGAAGGAGCTCCGGCTCGGACCCTACGAGGCGAAGAAGCTCGAGGTCTCCCTGAAGATCTTCCACGGTGGCGGCTACCGGATCTCGACGAAGGAGGCCCCCGAGGCCCCGCGCCACAAGAAGGCCAAGCCGGAGGTGCGCGCCTCCACGGAGATCAAGGAGGCCCGCGAGGAAGAACCGGACGGCGAGGACGAGGAGGACGCGCCCGAACCTCCCGCGACGAAGAAGACGGTCAAGGCGAAGGCCGAGGACGAGGGCCCGACGCGCTGCGCCGCGCACAAGCTCCTCGGGACCCAGAAGCACTCCTGCGGCACGTGGCTCTGCAAGGCCTGTCTCGAGGGCGGGGCCGAGTGTCCGGGGTGCCACGAGCCGCTCGCCGAAGCGCCTCACAAGGTCCCGGAGAAGCGCGAGGCCGACCCGGGCCGGGACTTCAGCCGGCTCTGAGCGGAGGGGCTCGTCGCTCGACTAATCGTCCTCCGGGTCCGATCCGGGAGCCCGCTCAGCCGTGGTGCGTAGCCATCACGCTCGAGATGAACGCCAAGGACTCCGCCGTGTCAACGCGGTAGTTGTTGTTCGTCGCCTTGCACTGGGCGTCGCCCCAGGAGGTCACCGCGACGATGTACTCGTGGCCGGCTCCGTCCGCGTACAGGGTGGGCCCTCCCGAGTCGCCGAAGCAAGTCCCGGCGGCTCCCGCCTTGAAGTTCTGCGACATGTATAGCCACGCACTGTGCAGGTTCTTGAACAGGGAGAGCGAGGCCTCGCGGACGTTCGTGTCCTGGAAGTGCTGGTCCGTCCCGTACCCGACGTTCAGGAAGGTCGTGGACATGGGCACGAGCTTGCCCTGCGCCCACAGGCCGTCGAGGTATCCCGCGCTTGGCGCGAGGGACCCGAAACCGAGGTCCGTGATCGGGGCCTTCAGGATGACGACCCCGACATCATGCGGGTCGGACATGGGTCCCCACCAGTACGCCGGGTTCGTCTCCCAGTGGTCGACCGCATGCCAGGTCGACGGGGTGAGGACGTTCGGCCCGAAGCTGATGTGGACGTCCTGCGGGCCGTTCACATAGGACGCGATG
>JBGPGA010000121.1:0-7475 GCA_041483635.1 Thermoplasmata archaeon | reverse complement strand
GCGGGCGCGAGCCCGCTCGCGGACCCTCTCCTCCGCGGGATGGCCTTCGACGAAGCCCTCGCGGAGGAGGATCTTCGAGGACCAGAGCGCCTCGCGGAAGTGGAGGAGCGTGTGTTTCTCCTTGAGGTAGTTCCCCGCGGGGCCGACCCGCTCGAGCATGTCGAGGTGGATCGAGTCCGCGTCCGTGGGGAAGGGCCGCATCACGCGTTGGATGTAATCCACGATCTCCGCGTCGAGTACGAGCTGCTCGACGCTCATCGTGTTGTCCGTGTCGAGCCCGCCGATCCCGGACACCGTGTCAGGTCCTGCGAGAAGGGAGGCCATGCCCGTGCCCATCTTCTCCACGCCGGCCTGGAAGCCGGGCGTGTCTGCGTCGCAGCCCAGCGAGGCGATGAGGGATGGGAGGCGATAGTGCCGGGCCAGCTCCGTTCCGGCGGCGCTGAGGACCGCCATCTCGGGCGAGCCCGCTCCGAACGATCCCGTGCGCATGTCGATCGGACCCGACGCAATGCTCCAGAACATGGGGGCGCCCGGGTTCGCGACCTCCGCGACGACGACCGAGGCGAGGATCTCCGCGTTGCTGACGACGAGGGCGCTTGCCAGGTCGACGGGGCTGCTCCCGCCCATGAGGACCATCGACATCGGAGCCACCGGCACGCCGGCGTGGCCGAAGCGCATGAGCGCCTCCGTCGATCCCCCCTCGAGGACGAGCGGGCTGACGGGACACTGGATGGACGAGATGATCGGGCGGCGGCGGAGTTCGTCCCGCCCGCCCATGATGGCCGCGGCCATCGCGACCATGCCCTCGGCTTCCTGCGCGGAGAGGGCTTCGTGCTGGATGTGCTTCGTCGTGTTCTCCAGGGCCGTAGCGGCCTCGACGAGGCCGTGGATTTCGTTTGGCACGTCCCCGGCGACAGACATGGGCCACTGATAGTCCAAGGGCTCGAGGGCATCGCCCACTCGGGTGAGGTCCGCGAGGTCCTTCGTCGTACTCGCCCGCCGTTCCCCGGTCTCGAAGTCCAAGACGTTCACGCCGCACCCGTCCGTCGAGACGTACGTATGGCCATCCGGCACGCGGATGTCGCGCTTCCCGTCGCGGGAGGCGAGGAGGATTTCGCGAGGAGCCCTCCGAAGGTTCTCTGTCACGACGGCCTCGGGGATCCGGACTCGCGGGGTGTTCCCGACTGCCTGCGCACCCGCGGTCTGTAGCGCCTTCCGTGCGGATGCGCTATGCACATCGACCCCGGATTGGGCGAGAAGTGTTCGACTTGCCTCGTCAATGGCCTCGATGTCCGCCGCGTCCAGGACGCGCAGGCGTGGGAAGGCGATGAGATCACCCCGGACGGGAAGCCTTCGAGGGGGTTTCTCCTTTTCTGATATACCTCTCGAAAGGGCGCATGTTGGAACCGGGTCGTCAGCGCGCCTGTGCGCTCGGTCGGCCTCCGGTTAAGTGTCGGTTGCTACCGCCAGCCCGAGCTCGGGCTCAACCACTTCGACGGGATTCCCGGGTGGATCGATGGGACCACCAGTTTCAAAGAAGGCACCGCTATGAGGGAGCGAGACGGTGGGGGATAAGATGGCCAGCGCCAAGCGGACGACCGAGCTACTTCGACTGTTCAAGGAGCGAGCGCCCATCGCTCGGCTGTTCGGGATGCGGCTGTCCTACAATGAGGACGGAGGCGCGGTTGTCGACCTGCCGTACAACCCGAACCTCGACCACGCGCTCGGAGGCGTCCACGGCGGCGTGTACGCGACGATGCTGGACACGGCCGGCTGGTTCACGGTGGCCGCAACGACGGATCGCTCCTGCTGGGTGGCCACGTCCGAGTTCTCGGTCCATCTGCTCCAGCCCGTCCGGCAGAGCTCTCTCCGCTCCGTGGGTCGCCTCGTGAAGGCCGGAAAGCGACAGGCCGTCGCGGAGATGCGCCTCGAAGATGGCGAGGGTCGCTTGGTCGGACACGGGGTGGGCACCTTCATCATCCTGCCTAACGTTCCGACGAGGTAGATAGCCGCAGGAGGTCTGCCGCCCCGTCGACCGCGTCCTTCTGCCACGGGCATGGACCCGGCGGGGCCCGCACACAAATGGGGTCAGAAGGTGGATTCTCGATGGAGCAGTGGAGTCACATCTGTATCATGCCGGTGTGATTTCGGCGGTCGAGCGGTCGGGTGCAGCGCTTCGTTAGGTGTTGTCGTTCTGTTCCAACGTGATGACTAGTTTTCCTTGGGCGTGTCCCTCTTCAAGATACCGGAGACCCTCAGCGACCTGACTCAAGGGGTAGCGTCTTTCGATCACAGGTACGACTTTGCCGGCTTCAAGGAGCTCTTTCAGGAACACCAAGTCTTTTTGGTTCAGTTTCGCCAGCAGGTTGCTCATTTTCTTGCTTCCGGTCATGGATATCAATCGTCCCAGGAGCACGACTCCGAATAGTTGAGCCACGGGGCCTCCGGTCATGACACAGTTTCCCTTGGGACTCAATGCGCGCTTGTAAGCCAGAATGGAATGATGTCCGTTCGCAGAAAGAATCAGATCATAATGCTGTCCGTTTCGGGTGAAATCCTCTTGAGTGTAATCAATGACCTGGTCTGCCCCGATCGAGCGCGCGATGTCCAAATTCCTCGTGCTGCACACGGCCGTCACTTCGGCCCCATACGATTTGGCAATCTGCACCGCAAACGTGCCCACACCGCCCGACGCACCATTGATCAGGACCTTTTGCCCGGGCTGAATCTGTCCTTTGTCGCGAAGGCCCTGCAGGGCGGTGAGGGCCGCCATCGGTACGGCCGCAGCTTCCTCGAACGACAGATTGGTCGGTTTCAACGCCAAATACTTCTCCCGAGCACATGCATAGTCGGCAAAGCCGCGCGATATGGTCCCGAACACCTCATCACCGGGCTGAAACTGCTTTACGTTCGGGCCAACGGCTTCAACGCGCCCCGCAATGTCCGCTCCGAGGATTGTCTTCTTTGGTTTTAGAAACCCAAAGCCCATGAGGCGCACCAAGAACGGCTTGCCTCTCATGACATGCGAATCATACGCATTCAGGGATGCCGCCTGGACTTTCACCAGTACTTGATCGTCCTGGGGAGTAGGTTTTTCGATCTCGGTGAGCCGGAGAACATCCGGAGGCCCGTATTTGGTGTATACAATCGCTTTCATTCGGGGATGCTTCCCTTTCCCGATGGGGGGCGAACCCTATTTGAAGGATTCCCCGAAGCGGGTCCGCCGCGATTCACGCGCCCCTGCAAGCCTCTTCGCCGGGCAACGCCAGGGGCAGGCCTTGTTCCGCCGCACCTAGCGTCCGTGCGCAAGCGACCCGGAATGGCAACTGCAGTCGCAGGGGTGAAGGGTGCCCGCCTGCATCACGAATCCGGAGCACTGTCGCGGCGAGGCAGCCGTGTATCTCAAGGAGGTCTCCTCGAAATCCTTGTGACCGCCCGCACACCACGTGGACATCATTGAGGATCCCCGTATCATGGGACGCAAACTTGAAGGCTCCTTCTCGGTAACGGACCCGATAGGAGCCGGTGTCCGAAAGCCGCTTTGGTGCGTCGAGCGGGATTCGAAACCCATGTCACTTGAAATCATGGTTTCTTAAAGACGTATGTCAAGGATCGAGGGACCGTTAACGGATAGCCAAGTGGGTCCGCCCTCCTTCGCAGCTGACCCGCAGCTAGAGCGCCAGCGTGGGCGGATCGCAGGGTGTGCCGGAGCGGACGACGCCGGGGAGACGCCGCATGGGGACTGTGCCATAGGTCGCTCCCGTCAGGCGAACTCTTCCCGTTCGAAGAGGAGGAGTCCCGCGAGGGCCGTGAGGACGAAGTAGGCGAGAATGATGACGACACCTTCAGCGACCCCAGCTGTGTAGCTCGTCACGGAGGCGAATTGGCCGGGTCCCGCGGGGAACCGCGTGGTCGTCATGGTGCCCGCCAGGCCCCAGTTGATGGAGGTTGCGAACACGTCGCCGATGGCCCCGCTGGCGTAGGAGATGACCATCCAGGGCTCCATCTTCACCAGGACAGCGACGAGTTCTTGGACCAACGTGAACCCGAAGAGGAAGAGGATCGCGGTCAGGACGAAGCCGTAGGCGCTCGTCTTGAACAATGAGCTAAACATGAACGTGGCCCCGAGGACGGCCATGAGGTAGACCAACGCGAGGATGAAGGATGGGCCGAGCTGCCAAGGCAGCGCATTCCCGCCGAAGTAGTACGCCCCATTGAGGAGAAGGATGACGAGGAAGAGCAGGAGGACACAGATGGACGCCAGCAGGGCCGCAATGTACTTCCCGATGTAGACGGTGGCCCGTCGGATCGGCAGTCCCATGAGGAAGTAGCCCGTCTTGTTCTGGAACTCGCCAGCGATCGCGTCGCCCCCGAAGAAGACCGCGGCGAGGACGACGACGAAGCCGGCGCCCCCGCCCCAAAAGGATCCGTAGAATGCGAGATTGTCCGAAAGAAGCCCTCCCGGACCGCTCAAGCTCGACCGGAAGTAGGCAACGACTGCGGTGAGGATGGCTCCGATGGCGATGACAATGCCGATGAGGACGACGAACCGCCGGGACGAGAGGTATTCGCGCCACTGGTATCGAGTCAGCTTGAAGACCTGTTCGGCCGACGGCGGCACATGGAGACGGGTGCTGGACTTCGTGGGATGCACGGGGGCATCCACGGTCTGAGGCATTCTCCTCAGTCCCCCTTCGCGATCTGTTTCAAGTAGATGTCCTCGAGCAGGCTTTCGGGCTCCCCGAGGCTGTTGACCCCGATGTGAAGGGAGACCAAGGATTCGAGGAGGCGCTCCTGAGCGTCCGCGCCCCCGGAGAACTTGAGGCGCAGGCGCTTGGGCTCCAGGAGAACGCAGGAGGTGACGCCCGGGAGGGCCGCAACGTCCCTCAAACTCGCCTCACTGGCAAGGGGCCGCGTAAGACCCACATCAATCGTAGGGTGACCGTCCGCGAACTTCCTGGTCACGTTGGCAAGCGTGTCATAGAAGAGGAGCTTTCCCTTGTCGATGAGCGCTACCTCATCGCAGACGTCGGTGACCTCCTGCAGGATGTGGCTGCTCATGAAGATGAGACGATTGCGCTTCTTGAGTCCGCGGACGATGTCCCGGACCTCCGACATCCCGCGAGGGTCGAGGCCGGTAGCGGGCTCATCGAGCATGACCACATCGGGGTCGTGAACGAGCGCGGCGGCGATGTTGATGCGCTGCTTCATCCCCTTGGAGAACTTCCCGAACCTCTTGTCGGCCCATTCCTCCATCTTGACCCCGGCGAGGACCTCTGCGATGCGATCCTTCCGCTCCGCGGTGGGCACACCACGCAGGTCGGCGACCATCCCGAGGGCCTGGTTCGGGGTGAGCGAGGGGTAGATCTCCGGGTTCTCGATCAGGACGCCCGCGTCCGCAAGGGCCCGCTTGCGTTCCTTTTGCACGGAGATGCCATTGATGAAACACTCGCCGGTGGTCGGGAAGATCATGTCGGCGAGCAGCTTAAGCGTGGTCGTCTTCCCGGCGCCGTTCGGTCCGAGGAAGCCGACGCATTTCGCTCCTTCCAGTTTCAGGTCCAGGCGGTTGAGGGCCGTGAAGCTACCGAAGTCCTTCCTGAGCATGACCGTCTCGATCGATGGACCATTCATAGTGCCTTCCTCCGACGTCCCGTGATTCGGGCCGAGCATGCGAGAGGCTCCTCCGCAGGGCCTATGCGAGACTGAATGCGCTCCAAAGTCTCGGACGCCGCTTCCAACTGGGCTCTCGGAATGTTGGCGCAGAAGGTTTTCCACTTCTGGCGGAGTTCCTCATTGACCCGGTCGGCAACATGCCGGCCCTTTGGTGTGAGAGAGATCAAGACCTGACGGCGGTCGACGTCGTCGTGCGTTCGAAGGATGTAGCCTTCGGATTCTAGGCCGTCGATCAGCCCAGTGCACGCCGATGGGGAGGCACCCATCACCTCGACCCACCGCGTGACAGGGACCCTGCCCATCTCGCGGAGACCACCGAGGAGGAAGAGCTGGGGGAGGCTCAGTCCGAGTCCTCTCGCCGCTTCCCGTCCCAAGCGCATCCAGCCCCGGGTCAGGTGCAAGACCGTCTCCGAGAGTCTTTCCTCTGGGGACCGAAACGCGGAGCGGCGGGCGAGGGCGGAGGCGGCCATCTAGTTCGGAAACAGAAATATTGCGGAACCATATAAGCTATTGTGTCGCCGAGTCTACTCGAGTGGATGTGCCCGGGACCGCCGAGAGCTGACCCTGGGAAGAACAGCTTCTTGACCCACGGACGATCCGGTTCCGCGGGCGGCAAACTGTGACAGACTGGCTCGACATCGGATTGTGGATCGTGCAGGGAGTTCTTGCCCTGATTTTCCTGCTCGCGGGCTCGATGCACGCCTTGCGCTACGAAGCCTCGAAGAAGAACCTCCCCTGGGTCAAGGACCTGCCCCGTGGAATCGTGGTGTTCGACGGTGTGATGGAGATCGTGGGTGGGCTGGGTGTCGTCCTCCCGAGGCTCATGGGCATTCTCCCTTGGCTGACCCCGCTGGCGGCGACGGGTTTGGCCGTCATCATGCTCTCCGCCATGGCGCTCCACGCACGACGCAAGGAGTACCCAGCGATTGGCATGACGGGTCTCCTCTTCGTCCTCGCGGTCATCGTTGCCTACGGTCGCTGGTTCCTCATCGCGTGAATGCCGCCATTGCCGATCTGGCGGACGCGATTGATGTGGGACCAGGCCGTCGCACCGCTACCGTGAAGTTCGGCTCACCAGCACGCCCAGTGGGGCGTTTCGGGTCAGTGCACACAGTGGAAGCCGACACCCAGCTGCCGTGCCAGAACTCAGGATGGGATTCGAAACCCCGGGAGCGGAGCGGAATGCTGAAGCCATCTCGAATCGGGGCTACCTGACACCCTATCCGAGTTGTCGACTGTTGGCCTGAGTCGGGAGGCTGGTGCCGTTGGAACTTGGGGGACCGCCGGGGCCAATCGCCGTCATCGACGCTGGAGTGGCGTCCACGAATCACCCGCTTGCGACCGAGGAACTGCACCGTCTCATCGTGGACGCGGCAGTACCGCCGACAGTCACTCCTGGGCAGGAGTAATGGTGTGTCTTAAGTACGGAATCCGCTTCCGCGGGCGTGAGGGCGTGACCATGAAGCCTGCACTGAAGGGCACGCAGAAGTCCGCCAAGAGCACCACCGCGAGCGGCAAGAAGTTCAAGGGATTCACGGACGAGGAACGAGTCGCGATGCAGGAGCGTATCCACGAGCTGAAGGCGGACAAGGCCGACGGGGAAAGCGCCGTGCTCGCGAAGATCGCCGCGATGGCGGAACCGGATCGCACCATGGGCAAGCGGCTCCATGCTATCATCAAAGCCAGCGCGCCATCCCTCTCGCCGAGACTATGGTACGGGATGCCCGCGTATGCCAAGGACGGCAAGGTCGTCTGCTTCTTCCAAGCAGCGCAGAAGTTCAAGACGAGGTACGCGACGCTCG
>JBGPGA010000120.1:0-7493 GCA_041483635.1 Thermoplasmata archaeon | reverse complement strand
GATGAAGCGGCTCGACATCCTCGAGACGGAGCGCGCGACTCGCGAATGGCAAGCGCTCTCCCGCACGACGCTCGCGAAGAACGCGATGCAGGCGTTCGACCCGTCCCGCAACCCGAGGGCCTCGGGCCTGCCGCCTCTCGCCAAAGTGTCCTTGCAGGCGGACGCCGTCCGTTTGGCGTTCCGGGTGCCGCCCACGGAGGAGCACCGGTCGCTCGTCGAGGACATCGTGAGGAACGAGGCCCAGGAGCCGGAGGGGGCGGCCTTCCGACTCGTGCGGAAGGTGTCCCTCGCCGCAGATGGCATCGACCTAGCCTTCGCCGAGGGAGAGGCCACGAGCTTCATGCATGAAACGGAGTACCGGTCCCGGAGCCTCCTGCACCGTCTTCTCATGTTCATCCCCCTCCTGCGAGCCCGACTCATGAAGCCCCTGGAAGAGGAGGCCCGGAGGCAAGTTCTGGACCTGCTCAAGCTCGTGCGCATCCCGGAGCCCAGCAAGATGTACCGCGAGTACCCCCACGAACTGAGTGGCGGGATGCAGCAACGGGTGATGATCGCCATGGCCCTGGCTTGCGACCCCGCCCTCATGATCGCGGACGAGCCGACAACGTCCCTGGACGTGACGACCCAGGTGCAGATCCTGAAGCTCATCCGAGACCTCCGCGCGAGGGTCAACTCCGCCATCCTGTACATCACTCACGACCTCGCCGTGATCGCGGAACTGTGCGATCGCGTGGCCGTGATGTATGCGGGCAAGATTGTCGAGGACGCGCCGGTGAACGAGCTGTTCGCGCACCCCCTTCACCCGTACACCCAGGGTCTCCTCGAATCCATCGTCTCCATGGACTCGTTGAAGGTCGAGGCGGGCGCCCACCTCCCAACGATCCCGGGGACCGTGCCCGACCTGATCGACCCGCCGAAGGGCTGCCGCTTCCATCCCCGCTGCAAGTACGCGTTCGAACGATGCAAAATCGAGGATCCCCAGCTCCTCGGCCGGGGCAGTGTCCACAAGGTGGCGTGTCATCTCTACGATGAAGGAGGGTCTCGTGGTCCTGATGCGTGAGGTCCAGGGAGAGGTGCTGATCGCAGCCGAAGGGCTGCGAAAACACTTCCCCGTCCGGGGAGGCTTCCTCCAGCGGGAGACGGACCGGGTCCGGGCTGTCGATGGCGTCAACCTGGCGATCCACCAAGGCGAGACCCTGGCCCTCGTCGGGGAGAGCGGCTGCGGCAAGACGACGCTCGGCCGGCTCCTCCTCCGGGTGATTGAGCCCACCGAGGGGGAAGTGTTCTATGACGTTCCGGGGGACGAGTATCTCCGGTACAGGGATGGTCGAAAACGATCCAAGGAAACGGGATCCGGCCCGCAGTCCGAGGACTTCGAACAAAAGTATGCCATTACGAGGAGGGACCGCCTCACGGAGGCCGGACATCTTCGACGTTCACTTGTGCTCGCGCTGGCCGCGGCGACACTCGCCTCCCTCGTTGTCCCTTCCCTTCTCATGGCCGTTGGGGGATTGCCCTTCGACAATCTCTGGGCGGTCATCGGTTTCGGGATCCTTGTGGGGATCCTCGCGGGGATCGTAGGTTCATTCCTCCTGACCGCGAGCATGGCGCGCTTTCCCGCCATCCTCGCAGGGATTGCTCTCGTGATTGTGAATGTGGACACGGTCCTCGCGCAGTGGATCGGTTCCGGTCTCGTTGGGGGAGGCCCGCCGTTCGATGCGGGGACCGCCTATGTAGCCGCGTGGGAGGCGGGGAGCGTCGGAATGATCCTCGCCATCCTCCTGGCTCCCATCGCTGCGGACGCGTGCGCCCGGGTCTTCCTCAGGTACGTGCGACGCGCGGCGCGATCCACCCAGCACCGGCTCCGGACCATCCGCCGAGACATGCAGTCCGTCTTCCAGGATCCGTTCACCTCCCTGGATCCACGGATGCTCGTGAAGGACATCGTCATGGAGCCCATTCTGGTCAACCGGCTCATGGCAAGAGCGGAGGCCGAAGAGCGAGCTGCGGCACTCCTGCAGGAAGTCGGGCTCCGGCCGGATCACCTGTATCGGTTTCCGCACGAGTTCTCTGGCGGGCAGAGACAGCGCATCGCGGTGGCCCGGGCCTTGGCGCCCCGCCCCAAATTCCTCCTCCTAGACGAGCCCACGTCGGCCTTGGACGTGTCCGTCCAGGCTCAGATCCTCAACCTGCTGAAGGACATCCAGCAGCAACAGGGGTTGACCTATCTCCTAATCACCCACAACCTCAGCGTCGTCAAGCAGATGGCGGACCGCGTGGCTGTCATGTACCTGGGGAAAATCGCTGAACAGGCGGCGACGGCCGAGCTCTTCGAGTCGCCCCTCCATCCCTATACGAGGGCCTTGCTCTCGGCGGTGCCCGTTCCCGACCCGAGGCGGAGGCGAGACCGGATCATCCTCCCGGGAGATGTCCCGAGCCCCATGAACCCGCCGTCGGGTTGCCGCTTCCACACCCGATGCCCCGCGGTGCTCCCCGTGTGTGGCTGGAGTCCGAAGGACATGGCTCCCCTGGCCCGGCATCTCTTCGACGCTTCGAGCAACCCCAAAGCAGAGGGCCTGCCGCCGCTGGAGGAGGTGTCCATCAAAGGGCAGACGCTTCGCCTCCTTTTCGGGAAGGCGCAGCCGACAGACGACGGGCGGAAGCTCGTGGAGGCCCTCGTGAACGAGCAGCAGGGAGACGGCCCCTACAAGATCATGTTCCAAGCCGTGCGCCGAGTGTCCCTCCGCGATTCCTCGATCGACCTGGAGTTCCTTTCTCCGCGCGAACCGGAGATGATCGAGGTGACTCCCCGACACGAGTGCGCCTGCTTCCTCTTCCCGACGGGCGTGAAGGGCGAGTCGGTCTGGGGGCCCGAAGGTCCACCCGGCGACGTGGACGTTGGCAGCACCCCTCTTCCGTCGCTGGACGTGGCGGGAGGATAGGGGCTCAGCCGATCCGACGATGGTGACGGAGAATCTCGACCACCTCAGGAACCGGGAGCTCCGGCGACGTGTTCCCATCCCGGCCGACGACGGTCTCCGCGGTGAACAGGGAGTCCACGATGGCCTCCTCGGTCGCTTCGACGGCGGCCAGGAAGAGCGGATTCATCCTTCCATCGGGGAGACGCTTCTCCGTGAGGAGGCCTTCCGGGGCGTCCTGGGGCACCCGGCTCGAGGTCGAGAAGGCAAGCGAGATGTCCCCGCTGCCGTTCCCGCTGAAGGATCCGAGACGCGCGAGACCATGGAACGACCGCCGGGCCAGGCGCCCGAGCTGACGCGAGGACAGAGGCGCGTCCGTGGCCAAGATCATGACGATCGAGCCGGCGCCGCCGGGAGGGACGGCTTCCTTCGCCTGGTCCCTCGCCATGAGTTCCCGTCCCACCGGGATGCCCGCGATCACGAGGTGCTCCCGCCACCCGAAGTTGGACACCACGAGAGCGCCCACGGTGTATCCTCCGTCGTCGGCACCGACCCGACGGCTCGCGGAGCCCACTCCGCCCTTGTACTGGCAGCAGGTCATGCCTGTTCCCGCGCCGACGACACCCAGGTGGACGTCGTCGCTCGCGCCCCGGAGGGCTTCGCGCACATGGTGCGGCTTCACGTGGAGTCCCCGTGCGTCGTTCAGGAAGGAGTCATCGCACTCGGAGACCGTGGGGATGAACGCATCGGCTTCCGGGTTTGCTTCCATCGTCGCCTCGATGAGACCGATGGCCGCGTTCCCCACGCACAAGGTGTTCGTGAGGGCGATGGGCGTCTCGATGAGACCGAACTCCCTCATGATGACCCCGGAGGTGAGCTCGCCGCAGCCGTTCATCGTGTCCCACATGGCCTTGGGGCGATCTTTCAACAAATTTCCGCGGTGGGGGACGATGACCGTGACGCCGGTGCGAACGGGTCCCTGTCCGGGGACGAGCTTTCCTTCGCCGGAGATGAGCGTCACGTGGCCGACGCGGACCTCGCCCACGTCCGCGATCGTGTTCCGGGGTCCAGTCTCGAGGACGCCGAGGCGAAGTCCGAAGGTGCGGCAGCGCAGTCGCATGAGTGTCTCTCCTCCGCGGGTACGGCGACACCCGGGATGCGGCTTATAGGTACCGTCGTGGGCTCCACCGAAAAGTCCATCGCGTCTCGCGTCCTCGCCGCCCTCCATGTCGGGGGACGCGGATCTCGTTCTGGTCGGAGGCAAGATCTTCACCGCATCGAAAGAGAAGCCGTGGGCCCAGGCCCTCGCGGTCCGCGGCGATCGCATCGTCGCCGTGGGAACGGACGCCAAGGTGGAGCGATGGTCCGGACGGGGAACGAAGACCGTGGACCTCCATGGCCGCACGATGGTGCCGGGATTCATCGACGCCCACTCCCACATGGTCGACGCCGCGACGGAGTTCGGGTGGGCGCACCTGGACGGCACCGCGTCCATGAGCGTAGCCATCGAGCGCATGCGCGCCCTCGCCCAGCGGACGCCTCCGGGAGGATGGGTCGTCGGCGTCGACTGGGACGAGGCGAAGTGGCCCGAGCGCCGATACTTTCTCCGGGGCGACCTCGACCAGGTGTCCACGGTCCACCCGGTCGTCGCGGTCCGGATGGACGGCCACATGGGATGCGCGAACACCAAGGCCCTGGAGCTCGCCACGGACCTCACGGCGATGGACGGCGTCGAGAAGGATGCCGCGGGCCAGCCCACGGGAGTGATGAAGGAGGATCCGTTCTACAAGCTCCACGAGCGGTTCTCGCCATCGGAAGCCGTCCTGGACGCCGGCCTTCTGCGGATGGCCCGGAAGGCCCACCGCCTCGGCATCACGTCGATCCACGACATCGTGGGCGCGCCGCAGCTCCGCGCGTACCAGAGGGCGCACCGCCGCGGCATCCTGGGCCTGAGGCTCTACGCCCTCCCGCGGGACACGTTGCTCGATTCCCTCGTGGCGGCCGGACTCGCCACGGGCCTCGGCGATTCCTGGCTACGGCTGGGTGCGATCAAGGTGTTCACGGACGGTTCGCTGGGCGCGTACACCGCAGCGCTGGGAGAACCGTACGTGGGCCAGCCGGAGAACCGCGGCATCCTCGTCCACTCGAACGAAGAGCTCCGGAAGATCTTCCTCAAGGCCCAACGGGCCGGGTTCCAGACCGCAACCCACGCCCTCGGAGACGCGGCCATCCGCCAGGCGGTCGAGACCTGGGAGTCCATCCTCAAAGAGAATCCCAAGCGGGACCATCGCCACCGGATCGAGCACCTCGAACTCCCGGACGACGACCTCCTGCGCCGCATGAAAGCCGTCGGCCTGCTGGCTTCTTGCCAGCCCAACTTCGTGGGCCAGTGGAGCGGCCCCGGAGACGTGTACGAGAGCCGACTCGGGAAAGACCGGAACTCGATGAACAACCCGTACCGTCGCATCCTGCGCCGCCGCATTCCCCTGTGCTTCGGATCCGACGGGATGCCCTACGGCCCGTTGTACGGCATCCACTCCGCCGTCAACGGATACTTCAAGGATCAGCGGATCTCCGTCGAGGAGGCGATCCGGGCGTACACGGCCGGCGGCGCCTATGCGGCCTTCGAGGAGAATACGAAGGGGACCCTGGAGCCGAACAAGCTCGCGGACTTCGTGATCCTCGATGGCGACCCGTTCGCAGAGCCGGAAGGCATTCGAGAGCTGCGAATCCATTCGACCTGGATCGGCGGGCGGTGCGTGTATCAGTCCGGCGAGAGACACCGAGCCGGCTGAGCGACTGAACACGGTACCGTTGTCGGAACCTGCGGGAGGTCGCAGGGGGGCGCAGACCGCGCCCTGCCGGACCGTGGCGCGCCGGACCTCGAATCCGTCCGGGTGATGACGATCCGACGGCGATTCCGGCGCGGGGAACAGGATGATAAACACTGTGTAACGACATAGCAATAGACTCCGTATGGGCTCCTTATGCCTCAAGTTCAGGATGCCCCGTTCTGGGATTTTTTCCCACTCCGGGAGAGGGGTATGAGATGGGGAGTTCTGAAGCAGAGCCAGAGAGTAGCGTTGTGAAGCCCGCGGGCGCGCCGGTTCGACCGAAGAGCCGGCTGATGATGGTGATCGCGGTTGTGGTGATACTCATCGCCGCAACCGTCATCGGAGCCTGGGCCGCCGGATGGTTCAACCCGAAGCCGGAGAAGGTCCTCGTCATCGCGATGAGCTCCGACGTCGAGACGATGGACCCTGCGAAAACGAGCGCGATGTACGGTCCGCCCGGCATGATCTACGAGACGCTCATCGGAAGGGCGTTCGACGGGTCCTACGTCAAGGGCCTCGCGGACTACTGGAAGATGAACAAGACGGCGTCGGGCGCGACATTCGACATCACCCTCCACCCGGGCGTGAAGTTCCACGACGGGACTCCGTTCAACACGAGGGCCGTCCAGCGGATCATCAACTACTATGCGCAGAAAGACAGCTGGGTCCAGTACGAGTTCTACGCGGTGTACGGCTGCGTGAACAAGACGGGCTGGCCGAACGCGGGGATCTGGCTGCACGACAACCTGCACATGACGCTGAACCTCACCTGGGCCGACGTCGCGCTCGTGTTCAACCTGTCCCACCTGTACGGCTCCATGATGGGTCCGAACGCCCTGGAGTCCGACACCCTCACGAACTACGGGACCGCCGGGCACAAGGTCGTCGGGACGGGACCGTTCAAGCTCCAGGAGTGGGTGCCCGGAGACCACGTGACCCTCGTCCGGAACCCGGACTACAACTGGGGACCGCAATGGGTCGTCAACAAGGGACCGGCGCAGATTGACAAGATCATCTACCGGATCATCCCCAACGAAGCCACCCGGTTCCTGGGCTTCGAGAGCGGATCGATCGACGTGCTCCAGCAGGTGCCTCCCAACAAGCTCCAGGGATACGCCGCCAACCCCGACATGACCGTGATCACGGGACAGGGGCAGGGGACGTACCACGTGGAGTTCAACTGCCAGAAGCCGCCGTGGACCAACGTCTCCCTCCGGAAGGCGTTCGGCTACGCGATCAACCGGACGGAGATCCTGCAGACCGTGTGGCACGGCTACGGGCAGGAGGGCGTGAACTACCTCTCCCCCATCGAGCCGGAGGGGCGGCTGATCCCCGCGCAGTACAACTTCTCCTACGACCCCGCCAAGGCGGCCGCCCTGTTCGCGCAGGCCGGGTTCACGAAGAACGCCCAGGGCTGGCTGCACAACGCGACGGGTGAGCTCACCTTGAACCTCTGGACGACGAACAAGGGCGAGGACGTGAGCATGTCCGAAATCCTCCAGCAACAGTTCCAGGCGGCCGGGGTCCACGTGAACCTCCGGCAGTTCGAGGAGACCCAGCTGCGGGACGAGGCCGCCGCGGGGCACCAGGACGCCATCCTGTTCTGGTATTCCTGGCCGAGGGCGGAGATCCTGGACTGGCACTTCGGCACCTGGGCGGCGGGAGGGTCCAACACGGCGTGGTACGAGGACTCCGTCTTCGACGGCTACGTGACCAACTGGACCGCGGCGGAGACCGAGCG
>JBGPGA010000119.1:0-7502 GCA_041483635.1 Thermoplasmata archaeon | reverse complement strand
CGGTCGCGTTGCTGACGCCCGCCACCTGGGCGTAGGCATCCGCCGGTGTGATGTCGGGATCCACGCCGGATGCGCTGCTCGTTGCATTTCGAGGATGGAACAACTTGGGAGACGAAACGTTCTGGGCAATGAGGGCGGGACCCACCGGGGTCCCGTTGCAGTTCATCAGGCTCCCATTAGCCTGACCCGGGAAGAGGAGTTGCCCAACCCCGGTCATGAGGAATGGGTACACAACCATCAAGACCACGACGAGGACGGCGAAAGTTCGGATTAATGGGCTCGCGGCTTTGACGATTGAGCGGAGGGCGCGCATGGTGTCACCGGATGAAGAGAGCAAGCACGAGGTCAATCCCCTTAATCGCGACGAACGGGAGAATCGCACCGCCGAAGCCGTAGATCGCCATGTTGCGGACGAAAGTCTTCTCCGTGGACTCCGGCCGGAACCTGACGCCTCGGAGCGAGAGGGGGATCAGGGCTGGGATGATGATCGCGTTGAAGATCATCGTCGCCAAGATGGCCGTGACCGGGCTGTGGAGTTGCATAATGTTCAGGAGCTGAGCGGCACCGTTGCTCGGGATGATCGCAGGGAAGAGCGTGAAATACTTCGCGATGTCGTTCGTCACGCTGAAGGTCGTGATGGCTCCCCGTGTCATGAGCAGCTGCTTCCCCACCTCCACGACCTTGAGGATCTTGGAGGGATCGGAGTCTAGGTCGACCATGTTCGCGGCCTCGCGCGCCGCGGCCGTCCCACTGTTCATCGCGATTCCCACGTCGGCCTTCGCCAGCGCGGGGGCATCGTTCGTGCCGTCGCCCGCGACCCCGACGATATGGCCAAGCTTCTGTTCGGCCTCCACCTTGACGAGCTTGTCCGCGGGCTTCGCGTGGGCCATGACCTCGTCAATGTTGGCCTCCTTCGCGATGACCTGCGCAGTGATCTCCGTGTCGCCCGTGACCATGACCGTCTTGATTCCGGTGGCGCGAACGGCGTCGAGCTTCTTCCGGATGTCCGGCTTGAGGTTGTCCCGGAGGTTCACCAGACCGACAACGCGTCGGTCCAGGAGGATGGCGATGGGTGTCCCGCCGGTGAGGGAAATCTGCTGGGCCTTCCATCGCAGTTCCGCCTCGTTCACCTCGGGGGCGGTGTCCAGGATCGCGTCCAAGTCTCCCTTGAGAATCTTCGCCTCCTGAGTGGACCTCTCGAGCCGAACGAGATCGGCCCAGACTTTGCTCGAAGCGGCATCCCCGGAGGGCGTCGGGATGTCTCCCACGGGCAGGGTCGCTCCCGCCTTGGGGACAAGGAGGCTCACCCCGCTCGTCTTGGTCTCCGCGCTGAACTCGATGGCCCGGCCAGAGAGGACACGGGCAGGAATCGGGAGGGTCCAGTTGTTACTCTTCGCCACCTCGACGACCGAGCGGCCCTCGGGAGTCTGATCGTAAATGGAGGCGAGGTAGGCGGCTTGGCCAACCTCCGCAACGGTGTACCCCTCGAGGGGTACGAACTCCTTCACGCTCCGCTGGCCCTCTGTAATCGTGCCCGTCTTGTCGAGAATCAGCGTGTCGACATCCCCCGCAGCCTCGACGGCCTTCCCGGACTTCGCGATCACATTCGCGCGGCCCACGCGGGTGATGCCCGCAACCCCTATGGCGGGGAGCAGTCCACCAATCGTGGTCGGCATGAGGGCTACGAGGAGGGCGATGAGGATGGCCAGATCCATCATGGATCCCACGTCCTCGGCCAGGAACAGGAAGGCGGCGACCACCATCACGAAGATTGCAGTAAGCCCGATGAGGAGGATGGTGAGGCTGATCTCGTTCGGGGACTTGGGGCGCTTCGCGTTCTCGACCAAGGCGATCATCTGGTCAAGGTAGCTCTTGCCCGCTTCGGACACGATGGTGACCAAGAGGGAGTCGGTGGCCACCTTGGTCCCGCCAATCACGTGGTTGCCCGTCTCCTTGTAGGCGGGTACGGACTCGCCCGTCATCATGGACTCGTCGATGTAGGCCTTGCCCTGCTTGATGACCCCATCCCGGGGGATCGTCTCGCCCGCGGTCACGCGAACGAGATCCCCAGGGACGAGGCTTCGGGAGGGGACAACGGTCTCCCGGCCGTCCACGATCCTTCGTGCCTGAACGTCCTTCTCAAGGCTGCGCAGGAAGTCCACTCGCGCCCTACCCTGGGCCTCCGACAACGCCTCAGAGAGGGTGGAGAACCACACCGTGAGGAGGAGAATCGCGGCAATGACGAAATAGAACCAGGGTTGCTGGTTGACGAGCCCCGCGAAGGCGGAGGGGGCAAGCCCCATGACCAACACGATCACAAACCCCACCTCCACGATGAACATGACGAGGTTGTCCCTCGCGAGATAGGCTGGGTTGAGTTTCGTGATGGAGTCGCGGACGGACCGCGCGTAGTTCGTGCGAGAACCGACGCGTCCGTTGGCGGGGTGCTGAGCCATGTACATCACCTACATCACGAAGGGACCGATGACGAGGAACGGGAGGAATGCCAGGGCGGTCAGGAGGAGGGTGACGCCGATCAGGGTCAGGATGAACGGAACCCCCTCCGTGTTGATGGGTTCCGGGACTTGGCGCCTGTCCTTCGCAGCAAACTGGCCCGCGATCGCCAGCATGAACGCCATCGGCGCGTATCGGCCCACCAACATGACGATGCCGGTCGAGATGTTCCAGAAGGGGGTGTTCGCCAATGTTCCAAGGTAGTCGGACCCATTGTTCGCGGACGCCGACGTGTATTCGTAGAGGACCTGCGTGTACCCGAATGGGGTCACGTGCGGGCCGAGGATCGCCTGGACTTGACCGGTGCCGAACGCCACCGCACTCGGAATCAGAATCATGAGCGGATGGAGCAGGAAAACCACGACGGCAAGTTTGACCTCCAGAGGCTGAATCTTGTAGCCCAGGAATTCCGGGGTCTTGCCGACCATAAGGCCGACGAGGAAGATGGTCAGGATGACGTTGATGATGAGGGTCATGAAGCCCGCGCCCTCACCGCCGGGGATCGCCTGGACGAACATGCCCACGAACAGGGAGACGACGTTCTTCCGGGACAGCCCCGAGAGGAGCGCATTCGTGGCACCTGTATTCGAGAAAATCGACGTGAAGTTGAAAAGCACGGTGCCGAAGCTGCCGAATCGAGTTTCCAAGCCTAGCGTCCCGGTCGGACTGAGCAGGGCGAACCCGAGCAGGAAGAGCCACGGGGCCAAGATCGCGGCTAGGAGGGCGCGGCCCTTGCCCCGGCCGAACAGCTCTCCGTAGGCGAAGGGGAAGGAGAATCCGCCACCCATCATCAGGATGATCTCCACGATGTTCGTGAGCCCGCTGGGATTCTCGAAGGGATGGGCCGAGTTCGCCCCGAAATAACCCCCGCCGTTGTTGCCGAACTCCTTGATGGACTCCCAGGAGGCGACGGGACCGATGGAGACCGTCTGGGTGCCCCCGCCCAAGCTGCCCGTGGTCAGTGTGCTACTCAAGGTCTGGGGCGCGCCGAGAATCAGGAGCACGATGGCTCCCACGAAGGCCACGGGAATGAGGATGTTCAGGATGATCCTGGTGAGGTCCGCGTAGAAGTTTCCGACATTGCGACTCGTGTAATGGAAGCAACGAAGGAACGCGAAGCATGCCGCGAACCCGGTGGCAGGGGCGATGAAGAGCCCTACCATCAAGCCGAGCTGGGAGAGAATGGACAGAGTCTCCCCCACATAGTGCTGCAGGTTCGTGTTCGTGGCGAAGGAGGAGGCCGTATTGAAGGCCAAATCGGACGTCATTCCCTGGACTGCAAGGACAACGTACACGAACCCGACGACGAGAGCGTTGGTCAAGAGCAACGCCCATAGGTACTGCTTCCACGTCATCGGTGCGTCCTCGTCGATTCCAGCGATGCGGAAGAGCACGCCCTCAATCCGGGCGAGTATGCGCTCGAAGGGGCGTGGCTTCCCTTCGATGAGCAGGGCCATGTACCTGCCGATCGCGTACGCTAGGACCAGCCCGCAGACGATCGCGACGACGAACTGGACGATCTCGTCAATCATGGGACGGCCCCCGTTCCGGCATCAACACCGATGTGGAGAACTGCGGACGGAACCGGAGAAAATTCGACCCTGAAGGACCAGCTGGACCGCTCAGCAAACGGGCGAGAGCCGTACGCGTTGCCGTCGAACGCACACGCGTTTGTCTGGTTGTTCGTCATCCATCGGTCCTAGCTCCCGGGAGCGCCATCTTCCGCGCACCCTCATACACTGGTCGGGGTCGTCCGCCGAGCGAGACGACACTCAGATATGAAGGTTGGTGTGGCACCCCACCGCGCTGGCTGGACTTTTCGGAGCGCCGCATTTCGTCGGACGCGCGCTCGCCGCCTCCCTGTCTGTATATAAGAACGAGCACGAACGCGCTGCCAACCCGGCTTCTCTTACGGGCCGTGTGTAGGGAATTTTGATAAGCTGGCTACCTCTGCCCTGCAAGAGGTCACGTCCGCGGATCCCCAAGCGGGGCGGATTGATCCGTCCTCGCAGGAGGCACGATCCTTGCATGGCGAAGCCGTCCAACAACGAATCCGAGTCGATCCGGCGATGGGCGCGCAGTCCACTCGACCGGCTCTACGCGGATCTCGCCACGGGGCCGGATGGCCTCACGACGATTGACGCAGCCCGGCGACTTGACGAGCGAGGCTTCAATGTCCTTCCCGATGCGAAGAAGGTCCCGCTTTCGCGGAAGGCTTTCGTCCAGTTCAAGAACCTGTTCAACGTCCTGCTCGTCGTCGCCGCAGTCCTGTCCTTCATCTCGAGCTCTCCACAGATGGGCTTCGCGATCCTGGGCGTCGTCGCCGTCGCCGTTCTGTTCAGCCTCTTCCAAGAGCACAGAGCTGAGAGGGCCGTCGAGGCCCTCCGGGAACTCGTCCCGGAGGAGGCGAAGGTTATGCGGGATGGGGCCATCAAGAAGATCCCCGTCTCGCATGTCAGTGTGGGAGACGTAATCTCGCTCGAGGAGGGCGACAAGGTCCCCGCGGACGCTCGCCTACTCACAGCCTTCGAAGTTGACGAGGACAACTCCACGCTGACAGGGGAGTCCGAGCCCCTTCGTCGCTCGGCGACGCCTCCGCCCCCGGACTTCGAGGGCCCAATCACCGAGTTCCCGAACCTCGTCTTCGCCGGGACCGTCATCACGTCCGGAAATGCAACCGCGATCGTCCTAGCGACGGGCACAGAGACGCAGTTCGGCCAGGTCGTCGCAATGACGCGGACGGTCGAGGAACCGCTGAGCCCGTTGCAGCTGCAACTCGACCACGCGGCCAAGCTGAACGTCTACGTGGCAATCGTCGTCAGCGTCTTGTTCCTCGCGATCGGTCTCTTCGTCGTCCACCTTCAGGTTCCGGATGGCATCCTCTTCATGATCGGGGTCCTGACCTGCCTTGTTCCCGAGGGGTTGCAGATCACGGTGACCCTCGCCCTCGCCGCGAGCAGCCTCACGCTTTCGAAGCGCAACGTGGTCGTAAAGCGACTCTCCTCGGTGTAGACGCTCGGATCGACGACGGTCATCTGTTCGGACAAGACCGGGACGATCACGGAGGGACAGATGACAGTCCGCGAGGTCTGGACCGGTGGCCGTACGCTCGATGTGACGGGGGAAGGGTACGAGCCAGAGGGGTCCGTCCTACTGGAGACGCGGAAGATTACGGCCAGCGACCGCGTCGACCTGCGCCGCCTGTGCGAGGTGGCGGCGCTCGACAACAGGGCGACGCTCGTGCCTCCGCTGGACCGACGCAAATCCCGGTGGACCGCTGTCGGCGATTCCACGGAAGCGGCTTTGCTAGTCCTCGCGGCCAAGGCGAACCTCGATCCGAAGAAAACCCTCGCGGAACGCCCTCGCATCGGCATGATCCCGTTCGAGTCCGCGCGGAAGATGATGACAAGCGTCCATCAGGACGGACAGGGACGCGTCCTCGCTTACGTGAAGGGCGCGGGCTTCGAGATCCTGTCCCGATCCACCCAGGTCCAATGGGATGATGCGGTCGTGCCGATGACAACGGAGCGCAGCGAGGCAATCCGGAACCAGATCAACAAGTTCGCTCGCGAAGCTTACCGCGTCTTGGCGCTCGCGGTCCGCGAACTCCCAGGGCCGCTGGAGAGATACGAGTCCGCGACGGTAGAGACTGAACTCACTTTCGTCGGCCTCGTGGCCATCCTCGATCCTCCCCGCGCAGACGTCCCGCAGGCGGTCTACAAGGCCCGCAGCGCGGGCATGCGGGTCGTCATGATGACCGGCGACCACGAGTTGACCGCCGAGGCCATCGCAAGGAGGGTCGGCATCATCACCTCCTCGGAACACGCGATCATCACGGGCTATCAACTCGTGAAGATGACCGATGAGGAATTGGACAAGATCCTCGATACCCCTGAGATCGTCTTCGCCCGCATCACCCCGGACCAGAAGCTCCGGGTCGTGAACCTTCTCCAGGCGAAGGGAGAGACCGTGGCCGTTACGGGGGACGGTGTCAACGATGCGCCGGCCCTCCTCGAGGCAGACATCGGCATTGCCATGGGGATAACAGGGACCGACGTCGCGCGAGAATCTGCGGACATGGTTCTCCTCGACGACAACTTCGCCTCCATCGTGAACGGCACAGAGGTCGGCCGCTCCGTCTTCGACAACCTTCGCAAGTTCATCGTCTACGTCTTCAGCCACAATTGGGCCGAGCTCGTGAGTTTTGTCGTGTTCGTCCTCTTCCTGACGCCGCAGACCCTGCCCCTCACCGTGGTCGGGATCCTTTCCATCGACCTGGGAATGGAGATCCCACCCTCCCTAGCCCTGACGTTGGAGCCACCCGAGCCTGGCATCATGGATCGCCCGCCTCGGTCCAAGGGAAGCCGACTCTTCGACCTCGCAACCATTTCGCGCTCCTGCTACATCGGAATCATGATTGGGCTCGTCGCCCTTTTCTGGTGCTTCTCGATCTGGTCCCAGGCGGGCTGGCGTCTCGACCTCGCCGGCTGGCCCTCCACGCCTACCCAGGTCCACGCGTATCAGGCCGGGACGACTGCGGTCATCGCGGGCATCATGGCCGGACAGCTCGGCACCCTGTTCGCGACGCGGACGAACGTGACCTCCGCGTTCTCCCTGAATCCGCTCCGCAACCGCTGGCTCATCCCAGGCGTCCTCGCCGAGCTAGCGATACTCTCTGCCATCGTGTACCTCCCGCCACTCCAAGCCGTGTTCGCGACGACGGCCTTCCCCCCAATCACGTGGGTCTTCCTCTACGCGTTCGTTCCCGTCATCCTCCTCTTCGAAGAGGCCCGCAAGTACGTCGTGCGCCGGGTCCTCCTCCCTGCAAAGGGCTTGCCCCCTCGGTTCCCGGTCCCCATGCCGCCTGTGGTGGACACGACCTTCGCGACGAAACCTGAACCCCGCCTTCGAATCCCGTTCATCGAGAGCGGCCCGCCAGTCATCGTACCCTTGACAGCGTCAGCCGCAGACAACGTCGCGGTATCCGT
>JBGPGA010000118.1:0-7592 GCA_041483635.1 Thermoplasmata archaeon | reverse complement strand
GTGTTCTACACGAGGATGAGAACCGCACTCCTCGCCGTCTTCGCCCCCTGTCTGACAGTCATTGTCGGCGTCTGGATCTTCCTTGTGCCGACCCCCGAGAGCATGATCCAATCCCTGGTGGGGCCGTTCCCCTGGAGCGGCCCTCCTTGGGTTGGGAACTGGGACAAGACCTGGTTCGCGATCTGGGTTGCCTTCGTCGTGATCTGCGCGCTCCTGATGGCCTACGCCCTGCTGCGGACGTACCGTGAGGTGGCGGACCACACCACCCAGCTCCGTCGCCGGATGCTCGGGCTCTTCGTCGCGACGATGCTCGCGCTCGTCCTGGGGACGATGACGAACACTCTCCGCGGGTTCCTGAACCTCCCCATCCCGCCCCTCTTTTCATCGGCTTTGGTCCTCCCCGGCGTCGTGTCGATCCTGACACTCTCACCCATGAGCCGCGAGCGGTTCTCCGTCGCGGTGCGCCGCTGGAAGGCGAGCCGCTATCAGATCAAAGCGGCCTTCATTATCTTCACCGACGGCACACTCATCGGCGCGAAGATCCTCCCCGGGGAGAAGGTGATCGACCAAGACCTGTTTGGAGCGACCCTCGATGTGATCCAGAACTTCATGCGGACCTCGTTCCCCACCCTTCGTGGATCCCTGAGCGCAATCAAACACGGGGACTACACCCTCGTCATGGAACGCGGACACTACTCGTATCTCACCGTCATCCTCCAGGGCGAGGAGAACGACCAGCTCCGACGGCACATGCGCGACCTCCTGCTGAAGTACGAGCGGGACAACCAGCCCGTCCTCGCGGACTGGCGGGGCATGCCGTCCGAGGCGATCGGGACGGACCCGCTGCTGGCCTCGCTCCTCGAGCAGACCTGAACCGGATTCGAGAAGCGAACGCTTACAAGAGATTGACAACTAGAAACCCAGGAACCCCGCATGACCGACTACGCCTTCCTGATCTGGGCCCCACTCGTCAGTGCGGCAATCTGGCTCTCCCTCGCTGCCTACCTGGTCTATGCGCAGCGATACCGCACCTGGACCGAGGTGTTCTTCCTCTTGCTCTGCGCCTTCGCAGGGGGCTACGCCCTCAGCGACGCGATCTTCTTCAACATGCCCCTCAACGCGGACCCGACGCCCGAGGCCAGCCTATCTCTCACCTGCGTTACGCTGGGGAGCGCGTTCCTGCTACTGTATGGGATGGCCCTCCATGGCCGGTTCCGCAGGGTGTCCGTCCTCATCTTCGTGCCCGCCGTGTTCTTCATCGCCGAGTTCCCGTCCCGGATGTTCACCACCTTCGCGTCCCTCCCGGGCGGGCAAGTCCCGCGCGTCCCAATCTACGACCAAAACTGGTATCTCGCATGGCTCGCGCTGATTGGGATCTATTGGCTCGGGGGTCTCGCCCAGGTCGCGAGGACGGTCCTCGAAGTCCGCAAGTTCAGCCCGAAACTCGCGCGAAGGATCGCGGTCATCTTGCTCGGCTTTGTCGCCACCCTCCTTGCGGGCTTCCTTTCGAACGGGCTGCTCGGCCTGCAGAACATCACCGCACAGCCCCCGCTGTTCTCGACCTTCCTGGCCATCCCCGGGTTCCTGATCTTCTTCGCGACGAGCCCGGCCGCCTACAAACGGCTGAACGACGCCGTCCTGCGGCGAAAGGCGGCCGACTACGACGTGAAGGCCGCCTTCCTCACCTTCAGCGACGGCACCCTGATCGGATCGAAGGTCCAGCCCGAGGAGAACATGATCGATGCGGACGCCTTCAGCGCCACCCTCGACGTGATCTCGAACTTCATGCGGACCTCCTTCCCGACCCTGCGGGGCAAGTGGCTCAAGTCGATCCGACACGGGGAGTACACCCTCGTGATGGAACGGGGCCGCCATGCGTACCTGACCCTCGTCCTCGGAGGCCAGGAGAACGACCAGCTCCGGCGGCAGATCATCGAGGGGCTCACGAAGTTCGAGGAGCGGAATCGGGAGGCCCTGACGAACTGGCGCGGGATGGCGAAGGACGCGCAGGGCGTCGACGACCTCCTCGCGTCCTTGCTCGCCGCGACGTGATCTGATCGAGCTCAGGCGTAAATCTGGATCAGGCCGGTCGGAGAGCCGAGGACATACAGCTTCCGCGGCTTGTCCTTCAGGTGCACGACCCGTTGCTGCAGGTTCAGCTCGCGCTGCCGGTAGCGGTCCTTAATCTCGTCGATTGAGACGTACTTCTTGTTCAAGGCCTCGCCGGAATGGACGATCTTCGCGAGGTAGGCCACCGCGATCATCGAGGCGTACTCGTCGAAGGACCAGTTCGAATTGAGGCTCCCGTTCTGGGAGTACATGTACGCGGACTTCCGCATCCGCATCGGAATCCATCCGCCGCTGACCTGCAGCTTCGTATGGCGCACGACGACGTCGATGTCCGGGAGCGTCTCGAGGAGGGCGCGTCCCTGCGGCGTCAGGAACCATTCCTCCTCATAGTCCAGGAGGAAGTGGGCGTCGAACTTCGGGCTCGCCGGGGCGGGGAAGGCCTTCGAGAGCAGGGGCCCGAGCTCGTAGCCTTCATGGAGGCCGTGGAGCTGCATCCGGATCTTGTGGCGTCGGGCATAGCCGCGGAACGGCTCGACGCCGTGGGCCATGATCCCGAGGAATCGCTTCGTATCCTCGGGCCCGCGCTCCCGGTTGTAGATCGTGTGGGTCAGCAGGACGGCCTTCGGTGCACCGAGGGACGCGAGCGTGTGGACAAGCGCGAGGCAATACATCCCGGCGTCCGTCTCGACATCCATCGCCGTGGGCACGGACAACGTGGAACGGGTCCCGTCCGGGATGTCGTACAGGACGAGATCCTTCACACCTTCGAGCGCGTGGGTCGGGCCGATGTCTAGGTGGAGAGAATGGGAGAGGCCCTTCCATGTGGTGACGAAGGCGTCCCGAATCGCCTCGGGGGTCGCCAGCTGCAGTGCCCCCCCACTCCGGGCCGGGAGTGGTTTCCGAACGTCCACGTAGTCGGCCGACTCAACAAGGGACTCGAGTAAGTCCGCCTGCAAGTCGGCGTCGGTGGAGCCGGATTCCGTCGAATCAGGGGGTTCCAGACCTGGTTCCTCGGGGGTCGCCGGCCGGTTCCGGGCGGGGGTCGCCTCGGTCATCCGATGGTCTCCTCCTCTCCCACTCGTTCCCAGATGTGATTATCACTTACTTAATGGCTACCATTTAAGCAGAAAGGTAGCGAATGCTACCGAATGTAGATATAGCCGGGATGCGTTGAGCGAAATCGTGGCGCCGAAAACGCCGCCCGCGACCCGGAAGGGCAAGGTCCAGTACAACATCCGCGTCGAAGCCGAGGTCCTCCGCCGCTTCCGTGAATACTGCATCCGGAACGGCCTCGATCCGCAGGGTCAGATCGTGCTCTTCATGAAACGGGTCCTCGAATCGGAGTTCGACTTCCAGGAGCGGCTGTGGACGGCGCTCCAGGCGGAGAGCTCCTGACGAGCGGGCCTGCGGGAACGTCCAGGCGGCGGGCGAGCATCGCGACCTCCCGGGCCGGGAGCCCGTTCGGGCTGACCGTCGCGATCACGCGGCTCCCCCGGAGGGTGGCCGCATCGACCGTGTCCTTCACGAAGACGAGCAGGGCCGGGAACTCGGTGAAGAGGACGATCTGTTCGAGCCCGGCCAGGACCACCGCGGCCCCGGGATGGGCGACCAGGTAGCCTGTCACCGCGCGACGGGCCTCCGTGTCGAGGGCCGTGGGCCGGGCGCACGACACGCCGGGCTCCGGGTGCTCCGTGATCCAGAGGAGGTCGAACCCCTCTCCCAGCCGCCGCCGGGCCTTCGCCGGGTGCTCCGTCGTCACGACGAGGCCGCGACTCGCGCCCGTGAGCGGGAGCACGGACCCGAGGTCCTGCGCCGGCACGAGGAGGAGCGCATGGTCCCGGGAGGGGGTGAGGACCCCGTTTGAGAACTCGGAGACCTCGAGCACGTGGTCCACACAGCCGCCGAGGACCGCGACCTGCTCCGACGTGAAGGTGCCCTGGCCCGCGGTCACGATGAGCGTGCCGTTCGACGAGCTCGCCTGGTTCGCCACCCGCTTCAGGAAGCGGGCGACGGACTCGAAGCCGTCGATCGTGGCGAGGTAGTCCAGATCATCGAGGAGCACGGCGGTCCCCGGGTTCTCCCGCTGGAACTTGAGGACCGTGTGCATGAGCTCGAATTCGAGACCTTGGGGTCGCACGGTCCGAAGCTCGGACGCGACCGTCGTGATCCACACGACCGGGGTGCGTTCCAAGCCGAACCGCTCCGCGACGCGGGCGGGCGCGAGCCCGGTCACGCACAATCCGGGCGTCGTCGAGACGATCTCACGGAAGGCCCCCATCCCGGCCGCTCGGCCCGGTTCGAGCACGAGGTAGTTGAGACCCCGGGCGAGGGGATGCCGAGGATGGGCCGCGCCGGGCGGCTCCATGACGGGCTGGATGACCATGTAGCGGTAGCGCGCGATCGCGAACGCGAGGAAGACGGACCACAGGAGCGTGTAGACGGAGCCCAGCCCGAGGCGGGTCTGGAACCCGTCGATGAGGGGCCAGAAGATCTCCGTCACCCCGGCAGGCACGGATCCGATGAGCAGACCGAGGACGACCACCCCCTGCATCTGGCGGAGGCTGCTCCCGCGCACGCGCCACCAGGCCGAGACGAACAGCCCGACGCTGAGGTAGAACCAGGCCGCGTACAGGGATGCGAGGAGGAGGTAGCTGTCCCCGACGACGGCACCCGGACCGAGGAAGCCGTCCGCGACGCCCGCGATGAGGTGCCGCGTCCCGAAGATCAGGTAGGCCCACCCGACCACCGGGGCGTAGATGAACGGGAGGTACGCGCGGCGGAACCAGGCCCGCCTCTCCGGGTACACGAGGCCGAGCTGCATCAGCGCGGCGGGGACCGCGCTGATCCCGAGCCACACCCCCTGCGTCCAGGGGAACACGGCGGCCTGGGGCGCGGCGGCCGGCATGGCCCGCTCGATCGCCTCGCACGCGTCCCACCACACGAAGGTCATCATCAGGGCGAAGAACGCGCGGTTCGGGAACGAGCGCGGGTTCATCCCGAGGACGTACACGGCGAGGAACGCGCTGACGCCGAGGGCCGCGAGGGACAGACCCGCCCCGAGGAGGTTCACGCTCCCACCGGCACCGTGGTCTCACTCCGAGACGATCTCAAAGCTGCCGTCCTCGACCAGGAGAGGGTAGTAGTCGAGCTCGTGCTCGACCCCGCGCATCTTGATCACGCCGATGTAGCGGCGCACGGACGTGCTCATCCCGATGTCGATCTCGCGAAGCCGGAGATGGACGATCGTGTCCGCGAGGAACTCCTCGACGCCCTGCGCGGCGAGTCGCACGGAGTCGCGGCCCATCTCGGAGACGAGGAAGGTCGTGGCCTCAAGCTCCCGAAGCTCCTCGAAGAAGTGGAACACCTCGTTGCGCGGGTTCTCCATCGTCGTGAGGGCGTAAAGGGCGTCCAGGCTGTCGACGGCGAGGAGGTCGCAGCCCATCTCCTCCTTGTACCGCCCGAGCTGGCGGCGAAGGCCCAGGAGCCACCGCGGTTGCTCCCGCATGTCCTCGATCTCCTTCCGGAGCGCGCGCACGTCGATGATGTGCACCCCCTTGACCCGATCCGGGTCCATGCCGAGGGAGGACATCTGCGCGACGAGGGAGGCGCGGCTCTGCTCCATGGAGAGGTAGAGGGAGGACGCGCCCCGGTCCTTCGCCTCGTGGTAGAGGATCCGGTACACGAACGTGGACTTGAGGGATCCCGGCGGACCCGCTACGAGGACCAGGTGCCCCCGCGGGATGCCGCCGCCGAGCCGCTCGTCGAGCCCGGCGATGCGGGTGGGCACTCGGCTTAGCAGTGGTACGTACTCGGACGTGGAACCCTCACTCCCCGGCCCGTGGTTTGCGCTAACACAGCGAACGTCACGTGCGCATAAATACGTTGTTGAACCACCGCGAGTCCTCGTCGTGACGATGTGCGCGCGGGCCAACGAAGAACCGTTGTCCGGAGAAACATCTATGCGGCTCTGAACGCATGCCGCTCCGGAGGGAGTTCTTGAAGGGAGCTCTTGGGCCCGCCCTGTGCCTGACGATCGCCGTGGTCGTAGCGATCGCCGCACCTGCGGACGCGTTCTCCTTGTCGTACCTCGCGCTGGTTTGGAACCGAGAGGGAAGCGGACCCCTGCTGACCCCAGGCCTCTCCGGATCGTGGGATGACTTCCAGGTCGTCGTCAGCACCGTCCTCCTGGTAAACGGTACCTATCACATGTGGTTCTCAGGCTGCCGCGCCACTCTCGCGTACAGCATTGGTCACGCAACCTCCCTCGATAGAATCCATTGGGATCTCGATCCTGGGAATCCGGTCATCTCCGGGGCGTGGAACCCGATCGTGATCCACGAGGGAGGGCTCTTCAAGATGTGGTACCAGCCCGCCAGCGGTCCCGCGATCGATTATGCGAGTTCGACGGATGGAAGTGCCTGGTCGATGCTCGCGGGCAACCCCGTGTTCGTGGGTGGAGAGTCATGGGATGCAGGCGCCGTCGACCCGGGTCCTGTCCTGCACGACGCGAGCGGATACCACATGTGGTTCTCGGGGACCCGGGACCTGTACGAGCATGACACCGGGCTCGCGCATTCCGCAGACGGACTGACGTGGACAGAGGACCCGGCGAATCCGGTCATTACCGCCGGCGCCTACACCTGGGACCTCGTCCGCGTGCGACCCCTGAGCGTCCTATTCGAGGACTCGACGTACGTCCTGTGGCTGATGGGCACCGACGTGAGCGGGATGCAACGCATCGGGGTGGGCGTATCGACCAACGGGACTCGCTGGACTCTCTCTCGAGTCCCCGCGCTCAACATCGGATCCCCGTCATCCTGGGATGGGGTTTCTCTCAGCCGCGGCTCCGTGGTACGGGAGGGAGACACCCTTCGGATGTGGTATTCCGGAGCGACCAGCTCGGGCGGGGGATTCACCTACTCGATAGGCATGGCGACGACTCAGCTGGCCCTGCGATCGCCGACGTCCCCTCCCAGCCAGACGACGGGAGTCATCCTGGGCGCGCTGGGAACCGCTGGCGGAGCCGCACTCGGCGCAGGCATAGGGTTCCTCCTATCGCGTGGGTCAGGGCGAGCGAGGGCGATGGGGAAGGCGAAAACTCCTTAGCCCGGAGACCATGCTCCTCGCGGGAGTCCCATGCCCGCGACGGTGGTCCTAGGCTGCCAGTTCGGAGACGAAGGCAAGGGGAAGATCGTCGACTTCCTCGCGGAACGCGCCGATGTCGTTGTACGCTTCCAAGGCGGCGCGAACGCCGGGCACACGGTCCAAGTGGGCGACGACCTGTACGCGTTCCACCTCATGCCGTCCGGGATCCTCCGACCGCGCACGCTGAACGTCATTGCGGGCGGCGTCGTCGTGGAACCGGGACAGCTCCTCGCGGAGATCGATGAGGTCGAGCGACGCGGCCACCCTGCGAAGAACCTCCGCATCTCGGACCGCGCGCACGTCGTGATGCCGTACCACAAGATCCTCGACGGGCTCGAGGAGACCCTCAAGGGCAGCCTCGCCGCGGGGAGCACGCG
>JBGPGA010000117.1:0-7611 GCA_041483635.1 Thermoplasmata archaeon | reverse complement strand
GGGAAGAAAGGGACGGAGAGCGATCTTCTCTTCTGGAACAAAAAAGAAGGAGAGCTCGCCATCACCGCGATTGCACCCGCCACCTACCCGGAGCGCCTCCTCCCTATGCTGCAGGTCGCCGCCCTCTGCGATGTGGCGGTCCTCCCCGTCGACGCCCTCGACGCAGCTTTCGGCGAGACCGTCATCGGCCTGGGCGCCGCCGGGAAGAAAGGGCTCCTGATCCTGCGGAACCCGGAGACCGCAGACCGAGCTCGGACGATGGTGAAGGACCGCCTCCGCGGCTGGGTCGCGATGGAATGGTCGGGGGAGGACTCCCTGCGGCGATTCCGCGAGCTCGTCCCAGGGATGAGTGTCCCGCGAGATTCGAGTTCCCTGTGCACCGTCGTGTTGGACCACGCGTTCGCCGTCCGGGGGGTCGGGACCGTGGCCCTGGGATTCGTCCGGCGAGGGATCCTCCGGATTCACGACGAGCTGAGGGTGGCGCCCCTAGACAAGAGCGTCCTCGTGCGGTCGATCCAGCGGTTCGACGAGGACCAGCCCGAGGCACCCCCTGGGAGCCGCGTCGGAGTCGCCCTCAAGGGCGTCGAAGCGGACGAGATCGAGCGTGGTTTCCTCCTGACGGCGGATGCTGCGATCGTGTCCCAAGCGGAAGCCACAGTGAGGCCTTTCCACCGGGTCGAGTTCGCGAAGGACGCGGTGGAGCCAGGTGCACGGGGCTTCCATCTCCAGGTGGGCCTGTACGCTCGTCCGGTCGTGGTGGGTGAGGTGGGCGGGATGTTGAGAGGCACAGCGGACCGCGCGATGCCACTGTCTCCCGGAGAGACCGCGTTCCTCGAGGTCCTCCGAGGACCCGGCGGCCTTCGAATCCTCGGGCATGGTCCCATCGTCCTCTAGGGGATGATCGTTCCCGAGAATTGGGGCCGAAGCCTTGTCTTATCGCCGGCGAACGCGACAGAGGGATTCCCATGAAAGCGAAGCCCCACCAAATCGAGTGCAGCGAGGACGAGCGGCTCGAGCTCCATAGGACGTTCTACCGGGAGGAGACGGGACCCATTCCGGCGGTCTGTTCCCGGCATGTATATTAAAGAGAAACCGCCATCCATCGGAATTTATATTAATCCAGACATGATTTCGGCGCCCAAGGATGGGATGATGATGCAAGGACCTCCACCCCCAATGATGATGCGACCTATGGTGTCCCGGAACCGTTTGATCGTCGTCGGCCTCGTTTTTCTCGGCCTGTTGCTGTTGGTGATCGGCGCCGCCGTCATCAACGCCGGCCACGCGACGCTGGTGAACCCGACTCAGGAGGCGATCGCGAACAACGCGAACCTCGTCGCCGTCTGGGGACCGACGTTGATGGACTTCGGTCTGTTCCTCTTCGTGAGCGGCCTCCTCTTCGCCGTGGCCGCCCTGGAAGACCTTGACGTGTTCGTGCGCTTGTTCCTGATGATCCTGGCCTTCGTCGCTGTCCTCCTGATCCTGGCGAGCCCCGCCTCCTTCTTCATGTGAGGTGGCTCCATGCCAACGATGGGCGAGAAGCTCTGGGAAATCGGCAAGTCGCCGCCGCAGAACCTGACCCTCCTGATCTTCGGTCTGTTCGCGTTGCTGGCCGGCGTCATCCTGCGTTCCTTCGCGGTCTACATCGGATCGACCGCCGCGGTCACGTTCGTCGCTGCGGCCCTCGGTGGAATCGGGGCGTTCTTCGTGGCGGTGGCCCTGTTCCTTGGCGCGTTCGCCGGGCTTGGAGAGTCGAACGGCACGGGACTCCGAATCGCGGCCCTGATCGGCGCAGTCGTGGTCGTCATCATCCTGCTTTGAGCAGGCCAAGAAGAGACATAAACCGCGGCGCCCCAGCGGCGCCGCCCCTTCCGTTTTCGGCGCCGCCGGCGTCTAGCGTGCGAGCCCCGTGGACACGGACAGGATCGGGGGCAGCGTCGTCGCGATCGCCTTCCAGGAAGCGCCCGCGTCCCGGCTCGAGTAGAGCTGTCCCGTGTTCGTTCCCATGTAGAGCCCGACGGGATCCTGCGTATCCGCGGCGAGCGCTTCCCGCAGCACACCCATGTAGGCTCGGGGGCCGGGCAGGCCTTTCGTCAGCCGCTTCCAGGAGCGACCGCGGTTCGACGTCTTCCAGACGGCGAGCTGCGTCTTCGGCGGGACCCGATTAGCGCCGCCGATGAGCGGCACGACGTATGCCGTGCCCTTCTCGTGCGGATGGGCCGCAATCGCAAAACCGAAGTCGGAAGGAAGTCCTTTCGTGATCTCCGTCCACGCGCCGCCCTCGGGGCCGCGATGGTACGTGCCGCAGTGGTTCTGATGGAAGATCGAGCCATCCCCCGCAGAGTCCCAGACCAAGTGATGGATGCACTGGCCCGTCTCCGGGTATTGGTTCGGGAGAAAACCCGCCCGGACATTGCCGTTCTCGGGCTTCCAGCTCGCCCCGCCGTCCTTGCTTTCGAATGTGCCTACCGAACTGATTCCCACGAGAATGTGCTTCGGATTCCGGGGGTCCAGGAGGACGGAGTGCGCGCAGAGCCCCCCGAACCCAGGTTGCCACTTCTGCCGCCCCGGGTAGTCGTTCAGCGCGTCGTAGTCGGACCAGGAGTCGCCGTCGTCGTCCGTGCGGAAGAGAGCGGCGGGCTCGACCCCCACCAGGAGGGATCCGGGCGCATCGGAGGGCCCGGGCTCGAGATGCCACAGGCTTTTCACGGCCAGCTCGCCGCCCTCGCGGAACGCGGGCGCCGACTTCGTCAGCTTGGGAGGGCTGCCGAGCTTCCCGCGGTAGAGGCCGGGACCCCACATTTCTCCGGGATTGAGCGAGCCCATGTAGACCGTCCGCCCGTCGCGTGGGTCCAAGATCATGTGATACGCGGGCATCCCCTCGGCGTAGGGCCCGAGGACCGACCACCTTCGACGGTCCGGGGAATGGAACACGAATCCGCCTTTCTTCGTCCCGACCAGCACGACTGCACTCCCTTTCTTCACGTTAGCCAAGAGCACCACCTGCGACACTCGGGAGGATGTGAACCACATCCCCTCCAGCGAGAGAGACCCCGTCTAGCCGCTCGCGCACGAGTTCGTCGTTTACGAACACGTTCACATAGGGCCGCGGGCGGCCTGTCTCGTCGAGGATGCGTCCTCGGATGCCGGGAAAGGCGTCGTCGAGCTCCCGAAGGAGCGACGCGACGTCCACGGCCTCGACGAGGACCTCGTCCTGGCCGTCCGTGAAGGAGCGGAGGGCGGGCGGAACGTGCACCGTCACGCCAGAACGGGCCAGATTCTCGGGCGAGGGACGGGAATCCATCGCTTCCCGGCCCTACAAAACGGCCTTCCGGAAAAAGCCTTCGCCGGCGGGTCGCTGAAAGTACGGTGGACGCGCAGAATACGCGCCACAATGGCATCCCTCGCCCGCGGGCGCACGGACCGGCCGCATCGACACCGTTTTCTATGTCCACATCAATGCCTGCGGCCCCGAACCCGCCCGAACGGCATGCCTCCGCGACCGTTGGTGGGGTCTTCCAGGACCCGAGGCCGGACCGATCGCGGAATAGGGTCTGGTGCTGCAACGTGAATTTATCGATGTCAAAGCGCGTCTTTTCGATGCGACACCGCCACTTTTCAATCACAACGCTTAACTAGGTACAATCGTTACCGATGGCCCGGGGGTCCGGGTTTGCCATTCGAGATCACCGTCGTCAGCAATACCCCTCTCACGCCGCTCAAAGACTTAGACGACGTCGCCCTCCTGTTCCTGACGCAGATCGGTTACATCCCGAAAGGGTACGATCCGAAGACGGACGCGAGCTCCGTGCGCGACTCCGTCCCGTACCGGTTGTTCGTCGAATGCCTCCTGGGCCGGATGGACAAGGGGTGGACCGTCGAGCAACTCGCTGCGAAGCTCAAGACCACGAAGGCGACGATCTACCGCCACATCAACAAGCTCAAGGACATGGACCTCCTCGACGAGGTCAACGTGAACGAGCGCGGGAGCGTCCGGAAGGGCTACCGCATCCGGTACGGGAACCTCTCCAAGGCCTGGAACTTCGTCGAGTCCAACGTCGAGATCGCCATGGAGAACTACCGGAAAACCATAGACCACATCCAGAAGCTCGGAGAGCAGCGGAGGTGAGCCCGTTCCCGAACCAGGCATCGTCGCACTGACGAAAGGGTCCCGCTACCGGATCGAATCGATGGAGACCCGGGACCACACGAAGGTCACAAAGGGAATCTTCCGGGGATACGCGGCGATCGGCCCTGATGACGCTATCGTCATCGAACTGGACGACAGCCATCAGGAGCTCAAAGGGAAGGTACGCCTCATCCCCCTTCACGTCATCCTCACCGTCGACGTCCTGGAACAGATCCCCGGCGAGACCCCGCCTCCCGAGAAGCACGGGACGATGTACGGATAGGTTTACCGCGGGATCAACGCCGTGCCACAGGCAGGAACCGCTGGGTCTTTCGCATGTACTCGTCGTAGGCCGGCCCGAAGAGGGCGCGGAGTTCGCGTTCCTCGAATGGCGCGAGGACGAGGGAAAACCAGAGAGCGAGGGCGAGATCCGAGAGAATCGAAAACAGAAGCGTCAGCCCGAAGCAGACCCCGTCGAGCGCCAAGATGAGTCCCGCGATCGCGGGAATGACCAACTATGGGCGGGAGCGCGACGTCCGAGGGGAGATGACGAAGGGGCGCATCCAGGTTGTCGTCGGCGCAGCCTTTATGGCGCGGGCCTGCACTGGCGACGGCGAACCGGACCATGCTCGCCTCCGAAGCGGCGTTCTACGACGAGCTCCTCGAAACGTTGAGGACGGACCCTCCGCGGTCCAAGGCGCAGCTCCAGGAGACGAAGCTCCGGCTCGCCCGGGTTCATGGAATGCGCGGCATCCCGAGCGACTCGACAATCCTCGGTCAGCTCTCGTCCTCGGACCGCGGCCTGTTCGAGGATCTCCTGCGCGTCAAGCCCGCCCGCACCGCGAGCGGGGTTGCGGTCGTGACGGTGATGACCGCACCGCATGCCTGCCCGCACGGAGTCTGCGTCTACTGCCCCGGGGGCCCGCGGTTCCACACCCCGCAGTCCTACACGGGGACGGAGCCCGCGGCCCGGCGCGCGGCGGACCACAGGTACGACCCGTACTCCCAGACCCTCGCCCGGGTCCAGTCCCTCCGGGAGATCGGCCACCGGACGGACAAGGTGGACCTGATCATCCTCGGGGGCACCTTCACGTCCCTCGAGGACGGCTACCAAGAGTGGTTTGTGAAGGGCTGCCTCGACGCGATGAACGGCGAGGTCGCGGCGGATCTGGAAGCGTCTCAGGCCGCGAACGAGACGGCGGCCGTCCGATGCATCGGCCTGACCATGGAGACGAAGCCCGACTGCTTCCTGGGGAGGGAGGTGGCCCATTCCCTCGCGCTCGGGGCGACCCGTGTGGAGCTCGGTCTCCAGTCGACCCATGACGACGTCCTGGAGCGCGTCCACCGGGGCCACACGGACGGGCAGAGCCGCGAGGCGCTCCTCCGGGCCAAGGAGGCGGGACTCAAGGTCGGGGTCCACATGATGCCGGGCCTGCCGGGCTCCGACGTTGACCGGGACCTGGACTCCTTCCGCCTCCTCTTCGAGGACCCGGCGTACCGGCCGGATTTCCTCAAGATCTATCCCACCCTCGTCCTCGAGGGGACCGCCCTCCACGAGATGTGGCAGCACGGCCTGTACCAGCCGCTCTCGATGGACGATGCGATCGAGCTCGTGGCCCAGGTGAAGACGATCGTCCCCCGGTGGTGCCGCATCCAGAGGGTCCAGCGGGAGATCGGAGCGCCGTACATCGATGGCGGTCCTACGAAGGGGGATCTCCGCGTCCTCGCGCGGGAGCGCTTGCGGGCCCGGGGGCTCGCGTGCCACTGCGTGCGGTGCCGCGAGGTCGGGTTCCGCGGGGTCGAGCCTCGGCCCGACGCCCTCCGGCTCCTCCGGGAGGACTACGAGTCCTCGGGTGGCCATGAAGTGTTCCTGAGCCTCGAGGACCCGGAGCTCGGGGTCCTCGTGGCCTACGCACGGCTCCGCGTCGATCGCGGGCGCGCGACCGTGCGGAAGCTCAAGGTCCTCGGCCGCATCGTGCCCCTCCACGAACCGCCCGGGTCGCGGTGGCAGCATCGCGGGATGGGGCGGCACCTGATGGAGCAGTGCGAGGCGGTCGCCCGGGACGAGTTCCGCGCGCGTCGGATCCGCGTCACCGCAGGGGTCGGGGTCCGGGGCTACTACCGCTCGCTCGGTTACCGGCTCGAGAAGCCCTACATGGTCCGCGGGCTCTGATCACACGATTTCCTTGATCCAGCCCAGCCGCTTGAGCTTGCTCGCCTCGACGTCCTCGGCGTTTCGGAAGCCGCTCTCCGCCTCGGCGAGGTACTCGACCGCGAGCTTGAGCCCCTGGACGGAAGGCGATCGGACGTCGACGCCCGCCTTGAGGATCTGTTGGCGCACGATGGGCATCGCAGCCTCCTGGCCGCCCATCGTGTCGCAGGAGTCAATCATGATCTGGTCGCAGACCGCGATCAGCTCGTTCGGGACGTCCTCCTCGACGCGCTCGCCCCGTCGGAGCTTCGACTCCGCTTCGCGGATGACCTCCTTCGCGAGACAGGCGAAGCTCGCCTCGACGCTCTCCCCCGTCTTCGCGGAGCTCAGGAATCCGGTGACGTGCATCTCCTCCATCGCGTCCTCGAGCTGGTCGCGGGCCACGGCCCGGTCCTTCACGAGGTCGACCTTGTTCCCGACGAGCACGATGGGGATCGGTTTCGTGATTTCGACGAGGTGCGGGATCCAGTACTCCTGGACGGAGCGGAGCGTGTCCTTCCTCGAGACGTCGTAGATGAGGAGGGCGCCCTTCGCGCCCTGGAAGGAGCTCTCTTGGATGTTCTTGTAGCCCTTCTGGCCCAGCACATCCCAGATCATGAACGTGATGTCCGTGGCCTTGCCCGGCGATTCGATCCGGAGGTCCTTCTTCGTGACCTTCGTCCCGATCGTCGTGATGTAGTCGTCGGAGAACTTATCGACGACGAATCGACGGATGAGGGAGGTCTTGCCTACCGCGCCGTCTCCGAGGAGGAGAACCTTGCGCTTAATCCGGTCATCGGTCATGGCGCAGGCCTTCCGATGCGGGGCACCCGCTTATAACGCTTTTCCGCTGGATGTCAGATGTGCGAATAGGCCGATTCACGCGGCCGGACGGGAATGGTTGCCCAGGAACTGCTGCGCGATGAGGTCCACTTTCGGGAACACGTCGACATTCCCGTTCCAGTCCGCAAGCCGGTCCGCGTTGGACCGCTCGAACTCCTGCACGGCCTTCGTGAGCCGCGTCGGGAGGCCGTTCAGGTATCGCCCGTGGACGACCGCGGCCAGGACGGAGTGTGTGCCTCGGGCGAGGAGGACCCGCTGAGACCCGAACCGCAACTGCTCGAGGGGAGCGTCCTCGTCCCCGTACAACTTCCAGGTGTCCCGCACGAACTCCTGGAGGACGATGAGCATCCCGCTCATGATGTCGCTGTCATGGATGCTCCCCGAGGCGCGGGACCAGTGACGGATGAGCATCCCGCTGTCGTGCATGAGGTACAGCTCCTCGAGCCGG
>JBGPGA010000116.1:0-7661 GCA_041483635.1 Thermoplasmata archaeon | reverse complement strand
CATGCTTCGAACTTCACTGCTCTTCGGAGGTTGCTGTAGTGCTTGGCGCTCTCCGTTGACGCGGACTCTCCCGCTCCTTCGGGGAGGAAGTTCTCGAGCTTGAGTTGCCTCCTAGCGGGTCCGCGCGTGCGGCTGTTGAGGGCCGTCCTCGGTCTACGGCCGAAACGGTCCATGCCTATGACGCAGGAATCGATGATCTCCTGAGGGAGGGCAATCACGGTCACCGATGGAGGCGGCTCGCGATGGGACAAGACTCGTAGTCCGCCTACAATGAGGTTTACACCTTCGGCCAGGCGTTCGCTCGGCCCCAACTTGGGAAGTCTTTCGAGGGCCTTCCCGTCGAGTACTTCTATCAGATTCCTGTCGATCTGCGCCTCGCACCTAAACCCTTGTTCTCTCTGGAAGCCAGGGAATTCCACTTTGGAGAAGGTCCCAGGTTGTAGAGATGCGATCGGATGCGCACACCGCAGGATCCATAACTGCAGAGACTCAACCGTCTTCTTCGATCCAATAACGCCAAGGCGAATCGAAGCAGGAGTCGGTTCTGAGCCGGTAGGCGCAGGCGGACCAAAGGAGAAGATGCCCGCCTTCGGGTCTGGCGCGAGCTCGCCATGGCCGAACGCAAGGTTCGGCTCGGGAACGAACGAGGCCCTTCTACCCTGCGCCACGCTAGGTAGCATCGACGTCCTCCCCCCGTTCTCCGCTATCTGTAATCCAGGGTTCCAGGGGATTTTCCTCGGCTGCGACTCGGCGCCGGCTAGCTGCAAACTGGTAGTTATGTGGGGTGTCCAGTAGGCGATCGAGGTCCAATCGATCGTCCTTGATCCCATAGTCCAACCCGAAGGAGACGGGCGTACCACTGATGTGAATCTCGTCCTCACCAGCGGGAATCCTAATATCATCACGAGTTCCACACAGGTACTTGGTCCAGAAGATCAGGTCGACGAGGCGGCCTCTATTCCGCTCACCGCGTCGCCATTCGCGCCGCAACGGGCCTCCAATCTTTGCGGCAAGGAAATGCCGGCCGTCCCTTGTGAATTCCCAATTGCTGTCGAGCTGAAGAAAGAGCCGCCCATCGAGAACAGTGAACGCAACGTCGAGCGCTTTGTGGGCATAGAAGACCGTGCCGTCTCTTCCCCTCCGCTTTTGAACCATTTCCCTCTGTCTCTTCCTGTGCCCGGGGAACCATATTACCGACAAACCTTCTTCTCCATCCGGAACGAAAACGAACCGGTGAGCATTGGTACCTCGGTAAAGCCCCTTCTTGAAGCAGTAAATCCCCAGGTACTGAAGAGCTAGTTCCTGGAGCCACCGTTTCTTGTCTGTGTCTCCTAGCCACTCGAGCGAGCTCTCTTGGATTGGCTCCAGAGCCTGTGGGCCGGCGAATCGTTCTGGCGGTCGAGACAGGAAGTAGCGTATCCCGCCCCGGGGGATTCCCTGCAATTTAGCACTCCTAACTTCATCGGGCTCAAGGGCTTCGGCCTCTGGCGGAGATGCATCGGGAACCCCCACTATGTTCACTGGAAACCTCTCTACCTCAAGCACGTCTGCTAGGAGGGTTTCAGCCACGTCATCGGGAACCGCTGCATTCCGAAGAGCTTCCGCAGAGGCTAGAGGCCCGGCAATCGCAAGGGCTGACGAGCTTGCAGCGGTTCCTGATTCTCTCAGTTTCGTAGCACGCTCGAGTTCCTGTACGTCCCCCTCATAAACGTCGACGGCGTCTATGAATTCGAGAAACTCATCGGACTCGCGAGTGGCGGGGTCGAGAAGTTCCCTGCGTCCGCCGCTATCTGTCATGCGTCGAACAGTCGCGGAACACTCTCTCTTGAGATCTGCGACTGCTGCAGCCTCGAGATTGTGGAAGACCGCTCGAAAGACGTCCCTGTCGGTGACCTCCTCGAAGAAGAAAAGTGTCCGGAAACGCGTTTCGCGGGGCAGGCGAACAAAGCGGCTGAAGTAGACACAAAGCGGTTCAAGGAATCTCCGCGAGTGCAGCGACACCTTCGTGCCCTTTGTCTCGATGAAGATTTTGGCCGTAGCGGACTCGAAGCAGACAATGTCTTCAAACGACCCTTCAATCGGGGACTCTGCATCAATTCGGAGGCCTTTCGATTGCAGGTACTTGGCGACAACCGATCGGTAGTCCTCTCCGCGTTGTGGAATCGCCTCTCTCTCTTTTCCTATGCGATAGAAGCCCATTTCCTACTGGGTCGCCTGTTCCGCATCAGGCGCATGCCCTGTGCGTTCGGTTTTTGCGGGCGGGCATCCGTCGGCCTCTGCTGAACGGTCACTCAGGCCTCCGTGTCTCGATTTCGAAGGGCGTGTGCCGATATAAGGACTTGATGTGGGATGGGTGAAAGTGGCGAATCCTCGCCCGGCAGGCCTCGGTTGCGCAGTAGAGGGCACCGCTCTGGTCACCTCACCGCACTAGGGTGTCAGATCTCTCTCACTTTCGAGGAACTCCCTGACGCGGGGCGGCGTAGGGTAACACTGCTCGGGTGGCACAGCACGTTTTGTGCACTCTATGCCAAGCAGCATCCCGTAGAGCCACTCGAATTCGACGAGGGCGAGTGGATCATCTTTCCGCCACCTCTCGAAGATGTCTTGAGGGTAGCGAAGCGCCTGGTAGTACGCCATAATGGGGACGCTGAGACTGTTCCAGACCATGTCAGCTTCTAGAAGGTGTTTGCGAGCATTCATTCCAATGTGTTCGAAGAAGTCCAGGACGGCGTACTCAAGCTGCCCTGGCACTCCTGTTTGGAGCAACGCACCGGCGAGTTTCTTTCGGTGCGCGATCATGTTGGATGACTCCCACTTCTCCGCAAGCTCCATCACCGAACTTGCCGAGCTCATCTGACGGTCGCGCCGCCCCTTGAGGTACTCTACAATTAGCGTCCCTATCACGAGCACGACTGTCGCCAGGGCTGTTACCGCATTCCAGTCTATCGCCATCGCATCTCCTCCGCACGCTCAGTCAGTAATTCGGTTCGGTGGCAAGAACTATGAGGTCGCCGAGACCTCGTGGAGATGGGGATCATGAAAATGGGAAGAGCCAACCCTTGCGGGCGGGCGCGTGGTCGTCTCCTGCCGCGAAGCACGACTGAGCGATGTTCGGTGCCAAGGGGATATATACGCAACGTACCCTCCGGGATTGGGCCGAGGGGTGCCTGACATGAGAATCGTGAGGCTTCTGATCGGCCTCGTGCTCGTGGGATTCGGGATTGCGTTCATAGCATCGGGGAACGCCTTGGGCTCGGCTGCGGGTGTAGCAACCGCCGCCATTTGCGGTGTGCCGCTCTTCCTGCTTGGATTGATAGTCGCTTTGACAGGTCTTTTTGGAAGGCAGCAGCAGATGCAGCAACAGCAGCAACAACAGTCGGTGGTCATCGTGCCACAATACGCTCCACCGCCCCCGCAACCCGCCTACTACTCACCGCCACCCACCTACGCCTCACGGCCGCCCAGCGTGGCAACAACCCAAGTCCCTGCGCAGGGTCAAGCGTCTGTAGACGCGGAGAATGTCAGGAAGTTCTGTCCCGTCTGCGGGAATCATTACCCCCCGGACTACAACGTCTGTCCGCGCGATTCCTCCCCACTGAAGACTCTTCAGTAGCGGGGAAGGTGCCTGGCCTTGCGGGCGGTCATGAAAGGGTAACGTCTTCCGATGGCGACACTTTCATGCGGTAGGCGGTGTATCGAGTCGGTTAGGGCGGTTGCTTGCGGCGGCCCGCGATAGTCGTGCTCGGGGTCGGAGTCGCGCTCTTAGTGCTGTCTCTCGTCCTGTTCTTTGTCTTGACACAATTTCTGATGTCCTGCCCGAACCCGGGCGTGTGCCATAGCGAACTCATCTGGGAGTCGCTCGTGCCGTCGACTACTGCCCTCGCTCTGGGAGCCGCAGCACTTGTTGCGGCATGGCTCCTAAACCGGCGTCGTTCGTCGCCAGCCGAGTCATCCTAGGGCGGGGTGCAAGGCGAAAAGGGCCGGGGCCTGGCGGCCCCAGCACGAAGGGAACACAACCGAAGGTAGGAGCCCACCTGGGGGGTCAATCCGACCAACGAGACAGGGTAAAGCGCCCCCCGACCGGGGCGAACTTGCCGACGACTATTTCATTGGCATTCGGGGTCCAACCCGGCGCGAGCTGCAGGTGCTATGCCGAATACCTACTCTGAGTATGGATCAGTGGACATGGGAGGGAAACCGAAAGACCAAGCCTATCGGAATAGAGGTCTCCTAGGCACGGCCTCAAGAGCGGAGTCGTTGACAAAGGCGCAGCCGATTGTCCATGCAGCGCCTCGTGCACGCACTGAGATGGAACCAAGACACTTGGACGCACATCCGGATTGTCCTGCCACGATTGGGCCGCGGCTACGGCACGCTGATGCCCCAGCTCGAGGGGAACACCCACAGAGCCATCGAACCTGAGGCGCCACGCGTCCGTCGGCCCAGCCCCTACGGTCGGCGCAGCCTTTTGCCCTCCGGGGGCGATTCCTCCGCGGGAGCGAGTATTGTGAATATCGTCCTCTTCGGGGCCACGGGTCTGACGGGACGACTCGTTGCAGAGCGGGCCATCCTTGCCGGGTACGACGTAACCGCCTACGCACGCGATCCCGCCCGGATGAATCTCGCCCACGACCGGCTGCGGGTTCTCCGCGGCGACGTCCTCGATGCGGCCTCCGTAGATCGGGCGGTCGCCGGACACGACGCGGTCGTGAGCGCCCTTGGAACCTCCACCCGCGGACCGGCGCCCGTCCTCTCGCACGGGGTGCGTCATATCCTTGATGCCATGGAGAGGCACCGGGTCCGGCGCATCGTGGTCCTCTCCGCCGCCGGCGCGCTGCACGAGCCCGCGGGGTTCGCCGTCGGGAACGTGGGCCTGGGTCTCTTCCGGATGCTCCTGCCCGGCGTGTATCAGGAGCATGCCAAAATGCTCGGGGAGGTTCGACGGCGGGACCTCGACTGGACTGCCGTTCGGGCCGTGCTCCTGACAAACGGTCCGCCGAAGGGTCGCTACCGCGTGGCCTTGGAGGCCATTCCGCGCTGGGGCTTCCGAATCTCCCGGGCGGATGTCGCCGACTTCATGATCCGGCAATTGACGAGCGACGAGTTCGTGTGCAAGATGCCCGCGATCTCGTACTGAGTCCGATCGAGGCCGACCCTGTCGGAGGAAATGGAGTCCCAGGGATCTAGAGGTTCGTGATCAGGGCAAGCACCCCCGCGAAGAGGACGGCCGCGAGGCAGAGCCAGTACGCCCACTTCCAGAACCCCTTCGATGCGTGGACCCCCATGACCTTGGGGTCCGACGCGAGGAACCCCATGACGATTCCCGGCCCCATCAGGACGAAGACGAAGACGACCATGAGCTGGAGGAGGAAGCCGACGGAGTTCGCGAAGAGGAGGGGCACCAAGATCGCCGGCGCGGATTCCGCTAGGTACACAGGGAAGTAGCGCTTCCGTCCCCAGCCGACCGCCTCGACGAGGCCCCAGGCGCTCGCGAAGGAGATCACGACGAGGGCCAGGAAGGCCGCGGTGACCAGGCCAACGCCGAAGAGGATTGGCGCATAACCGCCCGCGACGGCCGACAGGGCCGTCGATAACGTCTGGGGGCTCGCGAGGTCCGAGGCGCCGCTCAGGCCGACGCTCACCATGACGATCACGACCATGATGACTTCGGATACGATCGCGCCGATCAGGGTCTCGAGGCGAGAAGACCAGACGGTCCCGGTCCCCTTCTCCGCGGTCGCGGACGCCTGGTAGAAGAGCATGAACGGCATCACGACGGCGCCCACGTCCGCGGCGACGAAGTACAGAAACCGGGGCGAGGCGCTCACGTAGATCGGAGAGGCGGGGACGACCCCTCGGAGGATCAGGGACGCGGCATACGAGGCGATGAACACGCCGGACACGACGAGGAGGCCCTTCTCCACGGTCGCGTACTTCCTCTTGTACACCAGGCCGAGGTGGGCCGCGTAGGCCACGGGGAGGGACACGAGGGGCGGCACGCCCAGGAGGCCCATGCCGATCGCGATGCCCGTGTACTGGACCACGTAGCATAGGAAGTCCGTGAGGGCCATGGGGACGCTGACGAGGACCGCGGTCCGACGGGAGTACGTCGTGCGGATGACCTCCCCCAATCCCCGTCTCGTCACCACGCCCACCCGCCCCGCCGCCTCCTGGACGAAGAAGAGGGGGACGATGAGCACTAGGAGGATCCAGATCAGGCCGTACCGGAACACGACGCCGTTCTCGGCCGCGGTGAGGATGCTGGCCGCATCCACGTCGGCCATCATCACGATCCACGCAGGGCCGAAGGAATGAAGGAAATCCCGGACGGCGGACTGGGGAACCGCCTCCGCCAGCTCCGTTCCCTTGGCGTGAATGGCCACAGGCTCGTCCCACCTTTCGGGTGGCCGAAAGAGAGGGTTCCATGCGCTTTGTCCGTTGCGTATGTACTGTTCCGGCACTCAGGGGGAACGGCGACCGCCTAGCCTGCGCCCCCAGGGGGCGACGCTGTGCGTTCCCGCCTTCCTCCCGCTACGAAACCAGGTGAATCCGAAACCCTCCATGTCGTTGTTGAGACGGACCAACGAGACACGGAAGACTACCAATTCCCACACGTGCCAATGACCCGGAGAAAGGCCTTGGTTCCATGGAGAAGGACTCTTCGGATGAAGGTGTGGGCCAAACAGAGGTCCAAGGAGCACGGCCGAGGCCCGAGGCACTCTGTCGCCCTCATGTTGATTTTAATCGAGAACGGGATCAGCGAGCCAGGACCGAGCCGTCTGACGGATTCTTGGATGGTTACCGGTAATCTATCGCGTCTATCTAGACGGAAGGCATAGTTTCTGTGAGTTCATGGCCCGAGGATCGGCGTTCGGAAAAACCTCCGTCATCACGTGCGACATGCAGGGCACCGTCCAAGAATACGCCGCAGACGCTGCGGCGTTGTTCGGCTGGAGCGAGGACGAGGTCGTCGGCAAGATGTCGGTCGCCGCATTCCACCTGCCGAAGAACGTTCCCACCCTTGTCCCGCGCTTGCTCCGGGAAGCCGTGGAGAGGGGGAAATTCGAGGAGGAGGTCGTCCTCATGCGGAAGGACGGCTCGACGTTCCGCGCAGTCCTCACCGTGCGTCCCATGGTCCGCGACGGCAAGCAGGTCGGCTTCATGGGCATGACCCGTCCCCTCGAGGAGCCCGGCAAGCCTCCCGTGGCCAAACTCTGGCTCCAGGCCCTCCGCGCCCCGTTCCTCGTCGCTTCCCTGATTCCGGTCCTCGTGGGCGGCTTTGCCGCGTGGCAGATCCGTTCCGCCTTCAACCTGTCCTTGTTCCTCCTCGCGATCGTCGGCGCCGCGTGCATTCACATTGGCGCGAACATGGGCAACGACGCCTGGGACTATCGGAGCGGGAACGACCTCCAGGTCCGGCACCTCAACCCCTTCGCGGGCGGCGGGCGCGTGCTGATCCGGGGCGTCCTCAGCCTCCGCACCCACCTCGCTATCGCTATGCTTTTCCTCGCTGCCGGCTCGGCGATCGGCCTGTATCTCGCGTCCGTCGTCGGCCTCCCGTTGCTGGGCCTCGGCCTCCTCGGCGTGCTGGTTGCCTACTCCTACGTGGGACCGCCTCTGCGCCTCGCCCACCACGGCCTCGGGGAGATCGCCGTGGGCAT
>JBGPGA010000115.1:0-7740 GCA_041483635.1 Thermoplasmata archaeon | reverse complement strand
TTCTCCCTTGCGCCGCTCGGAATCCTGATCGCAGGATGGTCAGCAAACAGCAAGTACACCCTCATCGGCGGGCTCCGGTCCGCCGCGATGCTCATGGCCTACGAGATCCCGCTCATCCTCGTCGTCATCGCGCTCGTCTTCACGACGGGCTCCCTGGACCCGCAGGTACTCGTCACGCAGCAGGAGGGCGCCCTGATCATCAACGGCGTGACGACGCCGCTCCCGGCATGGAACATCTTTGGGCCCCAGATCCTTGGATTCCTCATTTTCATGGTGGCCATCGTCGCCGAGATGGAGCGGATCCCGTTCGATCTCCCGGAGGCGGATGCCGAGCTCGTGGAGGGTTGGACCACGGAGCTCAGCGGGATGCGGTTCGGCCTCGTGTTCGGCTTCAAGTGGCTCCGGATGATCGCGGGGGCGGGCCTCATCTCCATCCTGTATCTCGGCGGCTGGAGCGGCCCCGTCTTCTACACGTTCTACATCGGCAACGTGCCGATTCCGATCATCCCGGAGGAGGCCTGGTTCATGCTCCGCATCTACCTCCTCGGAATTTTCTTCGTCCTCCTTTCCTGGTCCGTGCCGCGCGTCCGCATCGATCAGATCCTGAACATCGGGTGGAAGCGGTTGATTCCGTTTGCCCTACTCGCGATCATCATCGCCGCGATGGCGCGCGTCTTCGGATATGTTGGGTGATCCTCGTGACGGGGTCCGCGATCGCGATTCAGGGGGCATAAGATGGCCATCGACTGGGAAGCTGTGGCCTTCGTGGTCCTGAGCGCCTTTGAGATTCTGTTCTCGATTCTGCTCGTGACGAGCAAGCGGCTCGTCCGTGCCGCGTTCTGGCTCGCGGCGACCCTGATCACGATCGGCGGGATCTACCTCCTGTTCCGCGCGGAGTTCGTGTTCCTGATCCAGATCCTCGTCTACGCAGGAGCGGTCCCCCTCCTGTTCGCCTTCGGTATCATGCTCACGCGCCGCAAGATCATGGAGGAACCCAGCATGGAGGAGAACCCATGATCACGCAGCGCCAGGCCCTCGCCGTGTCGGCGGTCGCCGCCTTGTTCCTCGTGATGTCCGCCTCCTTCATCGGCGTGCCCTGGCCGACCACACAGCACGAGATCCCGATCGTGAACACGACGTCGCCCTCGGGCAACGCGATCGCGAACAGACTGTTCGACTCGTACGCGATGGCTCTCATCCTGATTGGAATCATCCTCGGCGCCGCGATGATCGGCGGCGTGTATCTCGCGAAGATGGAAGGGGGCAAGCTCGGCCCATGATCCCCCTCGAGTGGGAGCTCGTCCTCTCTGCGCTCCTCTTCAGCATCGGGCTCTACGGCGTCCTCGCGCGCAAAAACGCGATCATGGTCCTGATGTCGCTGGAGATCGTGATCAACGCGGCTCTCCTGAACTTCGTCGCGTTCAGCTCCTACTCGAACGACGCGAGCGGGCAGGTCTTCGCCCTCCTTGGAATCGCGGTCGCCGCCGCGGACGCCGCAATCGGGCTCGCGATCTTCCTCTCCATCTACCAGACGCACGGCACCGTCGACATGGACCGCGTGAGGTTCCTGAGGTGGTAGGACGGCGGACTTCACTTATGTCTGGCTCATCCTCCTGGCGCCGTTCGCCTCCTTCTTCCTGTGCGGCCTGATCGGCCGCCGGACGCCGCAGGGAGGCGGGTACATCGCGGTGGGCGGCATCTTCGTCTCGTTCGTTGTCTCCCTGTACCTGTTCATCCAGGTGCTCGCCGGGGGGGCGCTCGGCGGCAACTTCGCCCCCGTCACGGTCGACGGGTACGTGTGGCTCCCTGGTTTCAACGCCGCCACCGGGTTCGCATCGACGAACATCCACATTTCCCTGCTCATCGACGACCTGAGTGCGTTGATGCTCGTCCTCGTCTCGTTCCTGTGCCTTCTAATCTTCATCTACTCGCTCGGATACATGCACGCGGAGGAGGGCAAGCCCCGTTACTATGCGGAGGTCAGCCTCTTCTCGATGGGAATGCTGGGGACCGTGAGTGCGGACAACTTCCTCCAGCTCCTAGTCTTCTGGGAGATCATGGGTCTTTGTTCGTACCTCCTCATTGGCTTCTGGTACCACAAGCCCGAGGCGGCGAAGGCCGCGAAGAAGGCATTCCTCGTCACCCGCGTGGGCGACGTCCTCTTCCTGATCGGTGTGCTCGTCATCTGGAACGTCTTCGGCACGTTGAGCTTCCTGGACATCCAACAGAAGATTCCAAGCCTGTGGCAGAGCGGGGTCCTGTCCCCGCAGCTGCTGACCCTCATCCCGCTCCTCCTGTTCGGCGGTGCGGTCGGGAAGTCCGCGCAGTTCCCGCTGCATGCCTGGCTGCCTGACGCGATGGAGGGCCCCACGACTGTGAGCGCCCTGATCCACGCGGCGACGATGGTCAAGGCCGGCGTCTACCTGACCGCGCGGGCGTTCATCTTCCTCGTCCCGCTCCAGGGCATCCTCGTCGCTGGCATCCCCGTCCACGTGGAGCCGCCGTGGACCGCCATCTACGTGATCGCGGGAATCGGCGGCTTCACCGCCATCTTCGCAGCAACGATGGCGGTGGTGAACTGCGACATCAAGCGCGTCCTCGCGTTCTCCACGATCTCCCAGCTTGCCTACATGTTCCTGGGGCTCGGGGCGGGCGCGTTCCTCCTGAATGTAAGCCTAGCCCAGGGTGAGGCCGATTCGGTCGGGTACAGCGCGGCCTTGTACCACCTCTTCAACCACGCATTCTTCAAGGCCCTGCTCTTCCTCTGCGCGGGAAGCGTGATCCACGCCGTCGAGACGAACGACATGCGGAAGATGGGCGGGCTGCGGAAGCACATGCCCATCACATCCTGGACGATGCTCTTCGGGTGCCTCGCGCTCGCGGGGATCGTCCCGTTCAGCGGATTCTTCTCGAAAGGGGAGATCCTATCAGCAACGTTCGAGGCGGGCTCGACGAATCTCCTGTTCCTCGGCCTCTGGGCCCTCGGGACGATCACCGCCTTCCTAACCGCCTTCTACGCGTTCCGCCTGTGGTTCATGACCTTCCACGGCGAATACCGGGGCGAGGGCCACCCGCACGAATCTCCGCGTACGATGACGGTTCCCCTGCTCATTCTCGGAGGCTTCACCCTCATCTCCGGCCTCTCCGCGTACGCGATGGGCGGGTTCGGGAACCTCATCTTCTTCGACACGCCGCACTCCCAGCTCCCGCTCGTGGGCGTGCCAGTAATGGACTACGCACTCGAGGCGATCTCCCTGGGTGCCGCCCTCGCCGGCGTCGTGCTCGCGTGGGCTATGTACTCCACGAAACGCCTTCCGGCGGAGCGGTTCACCGCCTCCCGCAGTGGCGCGTTCATCCACAAGATGCTCTCGAACCGGTACTGGATCGACAACGTCTACGACGCGTTCGGCGCGAAGGCCTACTGGGGGTTCGCCAAAGCCTTCGACTGGTTTGACCGCCGCGTGATCGACGGCATCGTGAACGCGGTCGGGAGGGGCGGCCTCGTGGCCGCTGCGGGTTCGGACTACTTCGACCGCACGGTCGTCGACGGGGCCGTCAACCTGGTCAGCAAGGAGACCATCCGCTCCGGGATGCGGCTGCGGCAGCGGCAAACCGGCCAAGTGCAGAGCTACGCCTGGGTCGTCGTCTTCGGGATCGCCCTCGTGATCGCGCTCATCTTCGGAATCGGCTGGTACCTCCGTTTGGTAGGGGGATGAGATGAGCTACTGGCTCACAATCCTACTGCTCATCCCCTTCGTCGGGTTCATCGTCACGTGGGCCGCCGGCGTGACGCAGCGGCTCGCGAAGTGGGTCGCCCTTGCGTTCAGCTTGGCCCAGCTCGCGCTCCTGACCCTGATCCTCCTCTCCTTCTGGACGACGTGGCCCGAGACCCTCCTTGGACCTCGGATCGCGGATCCCTCGAACGGAATCCCTGGAGGCACGACGGCGCCGTTCTCGTACTTCGAGCGGGCGAACTGGGTGCCCCAGATCGGGCTGAACTACATGCTCGGGTTCGACGGCCTGAGCGTCCCGCTCGCCTGGCTCACGCCTCTCCTCACGACCCTGGCGATCATCTTCCACTGGGACGAGGAGCACCGCCCGCGGGAGTTCTTCGCGCTCCTCCTGTTCCTCGAGATGTCCCTGACTGGCGTGTTCATGGCCCTCGACTTCTTCCTGTTCTTCATCTTCTGGGAGCTCGTCCTGATCCCGATGTTCTTCCTGATCGGGATCTGGGGCGGTCCGAACCGCCGGTACGCCGCCCTCAAGTTCCTCGTGTACACGCACGTGGCTAGCGTGATCATGCTCCTTTCCATCTTCGCCCTGTACTGGACCTACAGCGGGGCCGCCAACGCCGCGGTCTACGGGACGAGCACGAACACGTTCGACATGACGGCCTTCCTCGAGGCGGCCCGCCGCCACGCGGTGAACGGGGCGCTGGCCTACATCCCCTTGGCCACGCAGATTCCCGTCATGCTCGGTTTCCTCTTCGGCTTCATCGTGAAGCTGCCTTCCTTCCCGTTCCACACCTGGCTCCCGGACGCGCATGTCGAGGCGCCAACGGGCGGCTCCGTGCTCCTGGCCGGCGTCCTCCTGAAGATGGGCGGATACGGGATCTTCCGCGTGGACCTCGGCATGTTCCCGGACGCGATGCGGCAGCTGTGGTGGGTCGTGGCGGCCCTCGGGATCATCTCGATGGTCTACGCCGCCTTCGTGTGCCTGCACCAAACGGACCTGAAGCGGCTCATCGCGTACTCCTCCGTGGGTCACATGGGCTTCGTCACCCTGGGCGCCGCCACGCTGACGACGATCGGGGTGGAGGGCGGCATCTTCCAGATGTTCAACCACGGCCTCATCACGGCGGTCCTGTTCATGCTCGCCGGGTCCGTGAAGCACGCGACGGGCACGCGAGAGATCCCGAAGCTGCAGGGTCTCTCGAAGGTGATGCCCCAGTTCTCCCTGATCCTCATGATCGGGTTCTTCGCCTCCCTGGGCCTGCCCGGATTGAACTCGTTCTGGTCCGAGTTCATGGTCTTCCTGGGGACGTACAGTTCCCAGTCGATGGGAGCGACGCGGGCGTTGGTCCTCGTCCCGATGGTCTCGATCGTGGTGACCGCGGCTTATTATGTCTACACGATGCAGCGGATCCTGTTCGGGGACGCGCCGAAGGACTTCGAGCACGTCCACGACCTGATGCCTTGGGAGCGGTTCTCGTACGCCGTCCTCGTGCTCCTCATCTTCGCGGTCGGCCTCCTCCCGTTCGCGTTCCTCTCCCTGATCCAGGACTATGCGGTCCACGGCCTGCCGTGGCTTCTGGGGGCGGTCTGAGATGGAGGTCACCTTCCCGCTTCTGACGCTCATCATCTTCACTCCGCTCGTCGGGGCCGTCCTCACGTACGCCTTCGGAGTGTCGGTCCGCGCGGCGAAGTGGATTGCGCTCGCATCGAGCTTCGTGACGCTGGGGTTCGGCTCCCTGCTGCTGGCCGGGTTCCTCCTACCCTCCGACGTTGTCCTCAGCTCGCAGACGATCGGGGGTCAGTCGTACTTCGCATGGGAGCAGCTCACCTGGGTGCCGCAGCTCAACGTGCACTACATCGTCGGCGCGGATGAGCTCTCGGCCGTCCTGATCTTCCTCAACGCCCTCCTCACGCCGCTCGCCCTGGCCTTTAGCTGGGACGAGCACCACCGCGTACCCGAGTTCTACGCGATGTTCCTCCTCCTGGAGTGCACGGTGAACGGGATCTTCCTCTCCCTGGACCTGTTCCAGTTCCTGGTCTTCTGGGAGGTCCAGCTCGTCCCGATGTACTTCATCATCGCGGTCTGGGGCGGGCCGCGCCGCAAGTACGCCGCGATGAAGTTCTTCATGTACACGTTCCTGGCGAGCCTGCCCCTCCTCGTGTCCGTCTTCGCCTTCTACTTCTACGCAGGGACGTTCGACATGCGGCAGATCATCGCGACGAGCCCGATCCCGCCGGGGACAATCGGCGACCTGATGTTCGTCGCGCTGCTCGTGGCGTTCGGGACGAAGCTCCCGACCTTCCCGTTGCACACCTGGCTCCCGGACGCGCACGTCGAGGCGCCGACGGGCGGTTCCGTCATCCTGGCCGGGATCCTGCTGAAGCTCGGTGGCTACGGTCTCATCCGCTTCAATGTGGAGATGATCCCGAAGGCGGCCGCCGACATGTGGTGGCTCCTGGCGGCGGTCGGAGTCATCTCCATCCTGTACGGTGCGATCGTGTGCCTCGCCCAAGACGATCTCAAACGGATGGTCGCGTTCTCGAGCGTGAGCCACATGGGCTTCGTGACCCTCGGGATCGCCGCGGGCGTGTACGGTTACGCTTTCGGGCCCGCGTACCTCCAGGCGGGCGCGGCGCTCGGCTTCAGCGGCGCGGTCTTCCAGCTCTTCGCCCACGGCCTCGTGTCCGCGGCCCTGTTCATGGTCGCGGGTTCGATCGGGCACAAGATCGGCACGAGGAACATCTCGGACCTGGGCGGCATCGCGAAGGTCGCGCCTCGCACGGCGACGTTCATGATGGTGGCCTTCATGGCCTCCCTGGGGTTGCCCGGCCTCGTTGGCTTTGCCGCCGAGTACGGGGTGTTCGTGGGCGTGTACGCCGCGTTCGGCCTCTGGGTCTTCGTCCCCATCCTCACCGTCGTGTTCACTGCGGCGTACTACATCTTCGCGATGCAGCGGGTCCTCTTCGGCCCCCTCAACCCGAAGTGGGAGAAGTACCCCGACATGGAGAAGCACGAGACCTTGCCGCTGTCCGCGCTCGCGGTCACGTTCGCGATCTTCGGGATCGTCCCCATCCTCATCTACCAGCTCATCACGCCGTGGGCCACGCATCTGCTGGCGGGGCTGATCTGAAGGAGGTCTGACGATGGGGAACTACCTGGTCTTCCTGCCCGAGACGATCCTGGTCGTCGTCGGCTTCGCCTCCATCGTCCTGGGCTTCGCCTGGGGCAAGCGGCCCGTGTACCTGTGGGGGCTCACTTTGGCGGGGACCCTCGTCTCCCTCGTCGTGACGCTCGACATGATGGGCATCGGTCTGTCCGGCCCGCTGGGCCTGCGGCTGTGGCCCTCGCCGATCGGGACCCAGGGCGACTTCAGCGCAGAGCTGAAGCTGCGGGTCGACGCGTTCGCCCTCCTGTTCCATTTGGTCTTCCTGCTCATCGCGTTCCTCGCCATCCTCGCGTCCCGCGGGTTCATCCACGCGGACGAGCCGCACCAGGGGGAGTACTACGGCCTGATGCTCCTCGCGGTCGTCGGCATGATGTTCACGGCCGCCGCCACGGACCTGTTCGTGCTCTTCCTGGCTTTCGAGACCTCGAGCATGAGCACGTTCGCCCTCGTCGCCTTCCGCAAGAAGGACAAGGAGGCCACGGAGGCGGCAGTCAAGTTCTTCCTCATCGGGGCGATCAGCTCCTCGATCATCCTCTTCGGGATCTCCCTCGTGTACGGGGTCGCCGGATCGACCGCGATTGGGCCGACGCTCGACCTCACGAAGCTCCGGACGGGCCTGAGCATCACCGCGAACCCGGGGATGGAGCCGCCCCTCATCGTCGCGCTCGTGCTCCTCGTCGCCGGCTTCGGGTTCAAGGCGGCGGTCGTCCCCTTCCACATGTGGGCCCCCGATGTCTACCAGGGCTCTCCCACCACGATCAGCACGTTCCTGGCGGCGGGCTCGAAGATGGTCGGGATCGTCGCCCTCTTCCACGTCTTCCTGACGGGGCTCCTCGCGA
>JBGPGA010000114.1:0-7946 GCA_041483635.1 Thermoplasmata archaeon | reverse complement strand
TCGATCTGCGCGGGATGGATTGAGCCCTCCAGGGCGTTGAGACCGGAGTCGTACAGGTGCGGAGGGGCGACCCCGGCTACGAGGTCGTCCTTGTTGATGACCCAGTACTCGGCACCTAGGTAGGGGCTCACACAGTTGGACGGGCTCGTCTGGGTGAAGACATTCACGGAGACAATCACGGTGGACGTCCCGACGCCCAGGATGGGCTGATCAAGACACTCACCGGTCGCGCTGCCCGGGACCGCGTACAGGTGCCACGATCCGGTGGGGGCGGAGGACGTCGAGACTGCGAGGAGGACCTGCGTCGCGGTCACGTCCGTGACGGTCGCGAACCACCGACCGCTACCTGGATCGTACTGGATTTTCGGATCGGAGATGAAGTCCCCGCCGGAGTTGAACAACGTGGCGAGGCCCGTCACCTGGACCTGGGTGCCCGTCTTCGTGTACACGCCCATGAGGAGGTTGACCATCTCGACGACGTACGTCGGTCCGGCGGATAGGATCACATCCGGTGGCACCCATCCGCTCGAGATGCCCGCATTGGTCCCGTAATGCAACGCGTCCCATCCTGCGAGGATCTCGGCCGAAGCAGGAATCGGAACCGGTTGGGTCGCGGCCACGGGAGACGCGAGAGATTCCGCAGTCGCCCCGGAGACCGGCGTCGGGCTGGAAATACCGGAGGGCCCTGAGAGGACGCTCGGCATGCGAGACTGCGAGGGCGGGGTCGCCACACCCGCGGATACGTGAATCGAATTCGGGATCGATGGCGCCAGAGCCGGCATGGCGGGGCGGAGCACCGTGTAGGCGGTGGGGACGAGCAACACACCCACGGCAAGCCAGACGAGGAATGCATGCCTCGATGACAGCATAGCGAGCCATCCAGGACGGATTCCTGCGAAGAGGCACTGGGTGGCAATAAGGGTATCTGTCGCGGCGGGTAACATGAGTCCGGGGGCGACCCAGGCACAATCCGTGTGAAGCGGTGGCCTCCAGCGGAGGATAGACGCCCCTGTGGGGATTTGAACCCCAGTCTGAAGCTCCGCAAGCTTCTAGCCTATCCAAACTAGCCTACAGGGGCGCGAGGGCTCGCATAGGCTCGCGATACAAAAACGCTTGGGTGTTCACGCGCGGGGGCTCTCGGAGCTCAGCGCTTCCTGGACGCGCTGGCTGATCTCATCGATCACGCCGCTCGCATAGACCTCGCGGAGGAGACCGCGTTCCTTGTAATACTGAATGAGCGGCGCCGTCTGGCGTTCGTACGTCTCGATCCGCGTCCGCACGACATCCTCGCGGTCGTCCGGGCGCGTGACCAGCGCGCTTCCGCACTTGTCACAGATCCCGGCCTTTTTCGGGGGATTCGAGGCCACGTGATAGACCGCGTCGCAGTTCGGGCAGATACGCCGCCCCGCGCTGCGCTTGACGAGCTCCTCGGGCTCGAGGAACAGGTTCACGACCGCATCGAGGGGCGTCAGCTTCGCGAGCGCATCCGCCTGCGCGATCGTCCGCGGGAAACCATCCAGGATGAAGCCCTTCCGGGCATCGGGCTCCTTGAGCCGCTCCGCCGTCATCGCGATCACGAGATCGTCGGGGACGAGCTGACCCGCCTCCATGTAGGTCTTCGCCTTCTTCCCGAGCTCGGTCCCCTGGGCCACGTTCCGACGCAGGATGTCCCCCGTGGAGATGCGCGGGACCCCGAGGGCCTCCGCGAGCCGAGCGGCTTGGGTGCCCTTGCCTGAGCCGGGGGGACCGAGGAGGACGAGGCGCATACCTGCGAGAACGTAAGGGCGGCCAAAAGGCTTTCCGCTTCGAAGGGGGAACGCCGACCCGCCCGACCCGCCGGTTCGTAGAATACTTGCACTACACCTAAGCTGAATCCTACCATATCACCGGACCGCCCATCCGTCGAGCGCCCACGAGCACGGAGGCACGCAGGGAGATTACAGGTGAACGCGATGGAAGCAGACATGGAAGCAGCGGTGGAGGTCCAGGGGCTCAAGAAGAGTTACGGGAGCTTCCAGGCATTGAAGGATGTCTCATTCACGGTCCACAAAGGGGAGGTGTACGGACTCATCGGACCCAACGGCGCGGGCAAAACGACCACCCTACGAGTCCTCGCCACGCTCCTTCGGATCTCGGCCGGCTCCGTCCGGATCTTCGGCGTCGACGTAGACAAGCAACCCGAGGAGGTCCGCAGGCTAATCAGCTACCTTCCAGAGGAAGCGGGCGCCTACAAGAACCTCACTGGTCGCCAGTACCTCGAGTTCATCGCCCGGTTTTTCACCCACGGCGACGCCGAGCACGCCATGGTCGCCCAAGGGCTGGAGATCGTGGCTCTCGAAGACCGCATCGACGACAAGGTCGAGACATACAGCAAGGGGATGATGCGCCGGCTCCTCGTGGGCCGCGCCCTCATGACGGGCCCACGCCTCGCGATCCTCGACGAACTCACATCTGGGCTCGACGTAATCAACGCTCAGCAGATCCGCAGGATCGTGAAGACCGAGGCGAAGGCGGGCACCACCTTCCTCGTCTCGTCCCACAACATGCTCGAGGTCGAGTTGCTGTGCGACCGGCTATCCCTCATCCATGACGGGGTGATCGTCGAAACGGGCACGCCCACGCAGCTGAAAGAAAAGCACCACGCGAACAACATCGAAGAGGTCTTCATGGCGGTGGCGGCATGACCGCGCTCACGAACATCATCCGGAAGGAACTCAGGGAACTCCTGACCCCTTCAACAGTCGTCCCCATCATCGCCATGGCGCTGCTCTTCGGTGGGTTGGGTAGCATGATGGGGAACCTCGCGGGGCAAATCCAAGCGAAGCCGACCGTCGGGGTCGTCGCCATGGACCCGGGCATCCTCGCGAACGTGAGCCTCCGGGCCATCGACGAGACGGCCACCGTAGCGTACAACGGCACGTCGGTGGACGCCGCTCTCCAAGCCGTCGAGGGCAAGTCGGGGATTGCGGTTCTCTACATCCCTTCGAACTTCACCGCGTCCATCATGGGCGACCAACGAGGCAGCCTGGAGATCTACTGGATCATGCGCGGCGCAGGTCTGCTCGATTCGATCTCCTCGGGCACGGTGGATGCCCTCCTCACCCGCATCGGGCAGGAGATCTCGGCGTACCTCATCGGCACGGGTGTGGGCCTGTCCCCCGAGATCGTCCTCGCGCCCGTCACCCCCATTAACACGACGTCCTACCGCGGCATGGTCATGAAGGGGGTGTCGCCGGGGACCCTCGGCAGCGTCCTCTCAAACCAGTCCCTCATCGTGCCGTTGATCATCATGATGATTGTGATTATGGCCGGGAGCCTCGTGATCTCCTCGATGGGCATGGAGAAGGAGAACAAGACCCTCGAGACGCTATTGACCCTGCCGGTTCGGCGGAGCGCGATCGTCGCGGGCAAGCTCATCGCGAGCGCGATTGTCGGGCTCCTCATGGCGGGCATCTACATGATCGGTTTTGGCTACTACATGGGAGGTCTGACGGGCAGTGCCCCGGTCAACCTCGCCGCGTACGGCCTCGTGATCACCCCCCTCGACTATGCCCTCCTAGGGATCTCCGTGTTCGCGGCCCTGTTTGCCGCGTTGGCGCTATGTATGGTCCTCGGCACGTTCGCGAAGAACTACAAGGCGGCGCAGACCCTCACGATGCCGATCACGCTCCTCGCGATGGTCCCCATGTTCATGACCATGTTCTGGGACTACAATACCCTGCCCCCGCTCGGCCAGGCGATTGTCTTCGCAATCCCCTTCAGCCACCCGATGATGGCGATGCGGTCCCTGATGTTCAAGGACTACCTCTTCGTCCTTGCGGGAATCGGGTATTCCCTCGCCTTCGCGGTGATCATGATCCTCGTCGCGGTCTGGATCTTCCGCACGGACCGACTCCTCACGGGCCGCCTGACGAAGGGAGCGACGGGCGCGAAACCCCGGAAGGGGCTGTGGCGCCTCGTGAACCTGCCGCGACGCTGAGGGAGATTATCGAAGTCCGAGCGGTCCGTTCATCCGGCCCACCATGAGCAGGTCGACGTAGCCCCGGAGCCGGTCGTACTCCGGGTCGGTCAGGCGGTTCCGGGCCTCGATCAGGATACTGCGAACGGAGTCCATGTCCGCGTTCCCATTGGAGCCCATCAGGAGGAGGAGCTCGGCGTACTGGGAGAGCGGATCAAGGCTCAGCTTCCGGTCATAGTGCTCGAGGGGATAGAGCCAGCCCACCGTCGTCCGAATCGACGGGGAGGTCCGCTCCGTGAGGACGATGACGCCCTGCGGCTTGGGGCGCGGGTCGTATTCACGGATGCCTTCGTCGGAGATTCGGTAAGGTTTCCGCGGTGCTCGGAGCTTGCCTCCGTTGGATGGTGTGCGCTCTACCCCTGACGACACATCGCGTCCTCCCAGGGAGAGAATCCGCGGGGGCTCTAAAATGCTTTCCACCGATGCCACATGACGGAACGACAGGTGCATCGGTGAGGACACGACAGAAGAGCAACGGCCGACGCGAAACCTCATTGGCGACCGCGGGGGGAAGACGTCATCCGCGGGCGGGCGCCGCATTCTCGATGGCGGGGCGCACATGGCGGAATGTGAAGTAGAATCCGCCAATCGAGGAGATGTAGAAGGAGGCGGCCAGGAGGAACGGGAGCTCGAACTGGCGTCCCTGGAGGAGCGCGCCGCCAACGACCGTCGTCGCGCTATTCGGGAGGCGCCAGACGATCGAGTTGATCGCGCTCGCGAGCCCGCGGTCTTCCGGCGCGATGATGCTCATGAGGTAGGAGTCCGAAATCGGCGAGGACATCATCATGAGCGCCGCGCGGACGATGTACAGACCGCCTGCCAAGGCGGCGTTCGGCACGAACGCGAGGCTCACCATGAAGATCGTCGAGAGGCCTTCCGTCAAGGCGATCGCCTTGACCGGTCCGTAGCGCCTCGCAAGCCCGGCGCTCCAGAGGGCGGCGAACCCGACGGTCATGTTCGACACGGCGAGGAGGGGACCGCTGAACGTGTCGGGGACCGAGAACTTGAGCCAGAGCCAGGTGGCGATGAGCGGGATGATGAAACCCGCCCCGAGGCCGATGAGGCCGTTCAGGAGGGAGAACTTCAGGAGGAGGTTCATCTTCCTCCCCCGGTGGAAGACCCGGGCCCGCGGATGGCTCACCTCCTCGAAGTCCCTCAGGAGGTATCCGAGCGAGATCGGGGAGAGGCACGCGAGCCCCGCGAAGAACAACAGGGCGTTGTGGTGGAGGGCGGCCACGGAGGCGCCGGTCAGGGACGAGAGGGTGGGGAACAGGATGTACACGGAGGCCCCCAGACCGTTCGCCACGATGTTGATGACGAAGGACAGGGAGAACGCGTAGTCGCGGTTCTCTAGATTCGTCTGATCCGCGATCATCGCGTTCCAGGTCGTGAGGAACGCGCCCTGGGCCACGCCGACGACAACCGCGGCGAGGATCAGGGCGATCAACTCCGAGGTGAAGGCGTATACGAGGAGGGCGGGAGGGAGGCCCATCGTCCCCAGGAGGAACACGACCTTGCGCCCGCGGCGGTCCGAGAGGATTCCGAGGGGGATCGCGCTGAGGACCACGCTCGCGGCGCTCGTGCCGAGGATGAGACCGACGGCCTCGCCGCTCACTCCTTGCTCAGGCAGGTATGCCGTGACGTACACGTAGTAGAAGCCCTGGCTCACCGTGAGGAAAGAAAGGAGCCCGATGAGCCACCTCACTCGAGAAGGAACGTCCCCTAGGTGGGCGAACGTCGATGTGGGGGTCGGCCGGGCCGGCGTGGCCGCGGATTGAGACTCGGAGCGCATGGGCGCCGCTGCGAGACGAGCGCCCCCTCAAGAATCCTTTGTCAGGACCGCTGTATGGCGAGAATCAGAGGTGTCGCGCCCCGCGCATGATCGAACTCAACTCGTCGGGCGGACGTTTCGGAATACGACGTAGAAACCGGTGATCGACACGAGATAGAATGCGGTGGCGAGGAAGATCGGGAAGTCCAGGTACCCGGCCTCCATGAGAAGGCCGCCCGCCACGGTGGTGATGCTGTTCGGCAGGCGCCAGATGATCGAGTTCACCGCGCTCGCGAGACCCCGTTGTTCCGGCGCGATGATTCCCATGAGGAAGGAGTCCCCGATCGGTGAGGACATGTTCATGAGCGCGGCGCGCACGATGTAGAAGGCCGCGGCCAGGATCGGGCTGGTCAGGAACGCGAGGCTGAGCATGAACACGGTCGAGAGCCCCTGCACCATCACGATCGCACGGACCGGGCCGTAGCGCGCCGCGAGCGGGGCGCTCGCGATGGCGGCCATCCCAATCGTCAGGTTCGCCAGGGCGAGGACGGGGCCGCTCCAGATGTCCAGCACGCCGAACTTCAGGAGGAGCCACGTCGCCACGAGCGGGACGAAGAAGCCCGCCCCCAGGCCGATGAGCCCGTTGATTCCGGAGAACTTCAGGAGCGGTCTCCAATCCATGTCCCGGGGCCGCGCATCCCTCACCCGGACTCTCTCGCGGTAGTCCCGGAGGAGAAGATAGAAGGCGACCGGCGACAGGAATCCGAGAAGGTTCGTTGCGACGAGCGCGAGGATGTGCATCGGATGGCTAGCGAGTCCGGTCCAGTCCTGCAGGGCGGGGAAGGCGAGGGGCAGCGCGAAGCCGATGCCCGAGGCGACGTTGTTCAGAATGAAGGAGAGGGAGAACGCGGAATTTCTCTGCTCCGGGGTCGTCTGGTCCGCGATGATCGCGTTCCACGTGGAGAGGAACGCCCCTTCCCCCACGCCCGCGACCACGGAGGCGAGGACGAGCCAAAGAATCTCCGTGGTGAAGGCGAACACGAGGATGGACGGGGGGAGGATCACGGAGGCCACGAGGAGGAGGCCTTTTCGTCCACGGCGATCCGAGTAGAGACCGAGGGGGATCGCGCTGAGGACCATCGCCGCGCCCTCCGCGCCGAGGATGAGGCCAACGGCCCCGGACTCGACCCCGATTTCCGGGAGGTACGCCGTGATGAAGACGATCAGGTAACCGAAGCCCACCGCGCCGAAGGCGTTGGCGTAGATGATCCAGCGGACGTTCCGGGGGATGCGGGAGAAACCGAAACCCCGTTTTGGCTCGGGCTTCGGGAGGGAGGGTTCCATGCGATTCCGTTTCCTCGAGAGGCCCCGCGTCATCTTCGGGCACGGCTTTTACTTTCCGGTGGATGAAGTACATGCTCGCCCACGGTGGGCCTGACCCGGCTTCGCGCTTGAGCAGAACGTGGAGCGCTCCCAAACCGTCCGTGTGCCTTGTGAGTTCTTCCACAACCCGAACAGTACGTTCAAAAGGACTATCCCCGCCTCGCAGCCTCCCGCTCCAAGATTCGGGAGGGCCTTCCCGTGGACGACTACGTTGCGCGCCTGAAGAAAGCGGTCATCGAGTATGACATGGAGAACATGGAGAAACTGGCCAAGGAGGCCCTGGATCACGGCATGGACCCGGTGAAGGGGATCGAGGGGGGACTCGGAGCCGGCATCCGGGAGGTGGGCCAGAAGTTCGGCGCCGGGGAGCTATTCCTACCGGAGCTCGTCATGGCCGCCGAGACGATGCGGACGGGCGTCGCGGTCCTCGAGCCGCACGTGCCCAAGGGCTCCGCCGCTCGGCAGACGCACAAGGTCGTTCTCGCGACGGTCCAGGATGACATCCACGAGATCGGCAAGAACCTCGTAGGCACGATGCTCACAGCGAACGGGTTCGACGTCGTGGATTTGGGTGTGAACCAGTCCGCGGACGCGATCCTGAGCAAGGCGAAGGAGATCAACGCAGAGATCGTGGGCGTGTCCGCCCTCATGACGACGTCGATGCCGCGCATGAAGGAGCTCCTCGCCGCGGCCCAGACGAAGGGAGTCCGATCCAAGGAGAAGTTCGTGGTCGGCGGCGCCCCCGTGACGGAGCAGTACGCGAAGGAGATCGGC
>JBGPGA010000113.1:0-7950 GCA_041483635.1 Thermoplasmata archaeon | reverse complement strand
GACTCGCCGACCCACTTGGAGAGAACCTCGGGGCCCTTGATCGAGATGAAGTTGGCCTCGGACTCGTTGGCGACGGCCTTGGCGAGCAGGGTCTTCCCCGAACCCGGCGGGCCGTAGAGCAAGATGCCGCGCGGGGGCTTGATCCCCATCCGCTTGAACGCGTCGGGATCCTTGAGGGGCATCTCGACCGCCTCGCGGAGCTTCATCTTGACGTCGGCCAGGCCGCCCACATCGCCCCAGGAAATCTTCGGGATCTCCACGAGGACTTCGCGCATCGCGCTCGGCTCGACTTCCTTGAGGGCGTTCTTGAAGTCCTCGGGCAGGACGCGCATCTTCTCGAGGGTCTCCGCGGGGATCGGCTTCTCGAGGTCGATGTCGGGGAGGTAGCGGCGGAGTGCTTTCATGGCCGCTTCCCGTGCGAGCGCGGCGAGGTCCGCGCCGACGAAGCCGTGGGTCACGTCGGCGAGCTCGTTGAGCAGGTGGTCGCGCTCCTCCTCCGCTCCCTCGATGGGCATGCCGCGCGTATGAATCTGGAGGACCTCCTTGCGGCCGTTGCGGTCCGGGACGCCGATCTCGATCTCGCGGTCGAAGCGGCCGGGCCGGCGCAGGGCGGGATCGATGGCCTCATCGCGGTTCGTGGCGCCGATGACGATGACCTGGCCGCGTCCGGAGAGGCCGTCCATGAGGGTGAGCAACTGAGCGACGACCCGTCGTTCGACCTCCCCCGTGACCTCCTCCCGCTTGGGCGCAATGGAGTCGAGCTCGTCGATGAAGAGCACGGAGGGGGCGTTCTTCTGGGCCTCCTCGAACTTCTCGCGGAGGCGCTCCTCCGACTGCCCGTAGTACTTGGACATGATCTCGGGGCCCTGGATGGAGGAGAAGTTGGCCCCGGCCTCGTTCGCCACGGCCTTCGCGATCAGGGTCTTCCCCGTGCCCGGTGGGCCATAAAGCAGGACTCCCTTCGGCGGATCGATCCCGAGGCGCTCGAACAGTTCCGCGTGTTTCAGCGGGAGCTCGATCATCTCGCGGACCTTCATGAGCTCCTCTTTCAGGCCGCCGATGTCTTCGTACGTGACCGTTGGCGTGAGGACCTCGCCCTCGCGGACGGGCTCCTCCTTCATCTCGACGATCGTGTCGTCGTTGATCTGGACGACGCCCTTCGGCGCCGTGTTGATGACCATGAACGGGAGGGCGCCACCCATGAGGGCGATCCCGGGGACGATGACGACGTCGCCCTTGTTCAGGGGCCGCTTCAGGAGCCCGCGCTTCACGAAGTTCTCGATGCCCTGGCCGAAGGAAATCTTGTGCCCCTCGCTGATGATCGGGGCGATCGTCACGCGCTCGGCCTGGAGGACCTCCGCCTTCCGGACCTCGACCTTGTCGCCCAGGCTCACGCCGACGTTGCGGCGGACGAGCCCGTCGATGCGGATCATGCCCTTGCCCTCGTCCTCCTGCATGACGCGGAAGAGCTTCGCCGCGGTGGACTTCTTCCCGATAATCTGGATGATCTCGCCCACGTCGACGCCGAGGGCCAGGCGGGTTTTCGTGTCGACCCGAGCGCGGCCCAGGCCCACGTCACTTTGGGGCGCTTCGGCAACCTTGAGAACGACCCTTTCGGGCACGGCGCTTCAAAACCCTCCGGCTTATATCAACGTTGCGGGGCATTTGTCAATGTTTCATATGGAGAGAACCAGAGGCGGTTCACTCATTCTGCACGCGGCGCTCCTTGACTTCACTGGATTCGTGCACGACGAGGTCCTGGGCGACGACCACGCCGACGTGGCAATGGGGCCCGATCCGGACCTCGTGACCCTCGACGTAGGCTGCGTTGGTCCCCACGAGGGCAATGTCCTGGCCGACGATCCGATCCACGGTGAGGTCCCCGCGGGACCGGACGAACCCGCCCGACGCCCGGACGGAGATGTCCTGGCCCTCGATCGTCCCGATCTGGGAACTCCCTCCGAGCTCGATGTCCACGTCCTGGGCCTTGAGCTCCCCCTGGATCCGCACCGCTCCCGAGGAATGGAAGTCCTGACCGTGGACGTTGCCGTCCACGCGGAGGCGTCCGCTCGTGGAAATGTCCATCGCGTCGATGTCCTTGGAGACCTCGAGCGACCCGCTGACGTCCACGTCCTGCCCCTTAAGCGAGCCGGCGACCCGGGCCGAGCCGGAGGACCGGAACTCGACGCACCGGACGTCCCCGTCGAAGTCGCAGGAGCCGGAGACCTTCACGCTCTCGCACTCGAGAGGCCCCTTCACTCGCGCGCTCCCCGCCGCCTTGAACTCGACCGTCTTCACGGGGTTCCCCGCGACGACGCCGGAACCGACGATCTTGATCTCTTCCCCGCTGAGCTTGACTCCGACCCCGGCGAAGTCCATCGTCCGCACGGAGTCGCGGGTCTCCTGCATCGACTCCCGCATCGCCCGCATCGAGTCGTTCACGGTCTGCATCGATTCCTGGCTCATCCGGAAGGCGTCTTCGGTGGCCCGGCTCACCGTCTCGTGAATGGAGTCCTCGAGGCTGGGCGCGGCGGGGGTGGGAACCTCGGGTTCCTCCGGCTCCGCATCGTACCGGGCCTTGATGTCGAGGTACGTCTTTTCGGAGATCTCGCCGCGGGCCAATCGTTCCTCGAGGTGTTGCAGGATGTCCTTGCGCTTCATCGGTTCCACCGGGACTGTCGAGCCATCTGGAAATAGGTTTCCTTTCGCTGGACGGCCATGAGGATCGACCGCTGTGCGGCCGGGTCGGGTCGGAGCGGGCGACGCCGCGGACGGCTCGCCAGGGGCTTGCTCCGCACGACCACAAAGGACAGGGCGCTCATCACCGTTTCCCAGATTCCCGCCGTGTTGTTTTGGTACATATCCCGAGACAGCTACGGCGGCGTACTTATGCAAGCCTCGCGGAGGGAAATAACATCCTCAGCCATGGAGAAATCATCTTCTCCCCCGTGGGAGAAACGTCCCGACACGAGGCGGAAGAACTTTGAAGTAGACCCAAGGAGGTCGCCGCCCCGTCGATGCCGGAGCCGCTCGAGCTTGTCCGCATCGCGTCGTCCGAGACGCGCCGCCAGATCCTCCGCCTCCTGCAACAAGGGTTCGATCACCCGGAGGACCTTGCGAAGAAGCTCAAGATCCGGCGGACCTCCGTGGACAAGCAGCTCCTCGAGCTGTTCCAGTGGGGGCTCGTCGACCGCGCGGCCATCTTTCCGCCGAACGGGCGGCCCCGCATCGTATACCAAGTGACGCAGCGGGGGAGGGACCTCCTCGACCTCCTCGAGCGGGTCGTGAAGGAGTACCGGGACACGTTCCGGATGGACTACGACAGGGAACTCGAGGCGCTGGAAGGTCGACTCGCGTCCGGCGAGATCGCGGAGGAGATGTATTTCAAGAGGCGGAAAGAGCTCGAGGCCCGGTACGCCTCAATCCTGTGAGCCCCGGTCCTGACGCCGTTGCGATCCGATCGCCTCGTCGAGCGTGATCTTGCCCCGGGCCACCGCGTTCGCGAGCTCCGATGAAATCGTGACCCGGCCACCGCTGTGCAGCCGCGACTGCCGCTGGATTTCGCGCACCTCGCCGGGGGTCGGTCGCACCTCGAACGGGGGTTGGACCCGCACGCCCGGGGTCCGGGCGATGTCCACCGCCGCATCCAGATCGGGCTGGGGGGTGCGGTGGGTCGTCCCTGCCTCGTCGACAATCTCGACCCGGAGGCCATCGTCCGCGAGGGAGTTCAGGATCCGGTTGCGGTTCGTCGGATCGCCGTGGCCCACGCGCACGCGCACCTGCTTCGCCGGGAAGATGCGGAGCGCGCTCCGCACCTGGTCCCGGACCGCCTCCGGGCTGGGCGCGAGGGCCGTGTCGAGGACATCGCCATCGCCGAGGACCGCGACGCCGGGCTCATGCCCCGGGTCCACGCCGATCCACAGCTCGCGCCACTCCGTCTTGCCCTTCAGGAGCTGGAGGGCCCGGGCGATCGCACTGTCCAGATCCTCGACGACGACCACCTTCTTGAACCGGATCCGGGGAGCTTCGGCGGGGGATGTCAGGACGGCCCCGACCGTCTCCGGGACGCGGCGGGAGAAGGAGAGGCTCGTGAAGGGAACGTCCCGGGCCTTCAGCGCCCCAACGAGATCGTGGTAGAGCCGGAAGTCCTCCGTCAGGATGCCCAGGACCTTGCGCACGGCGGCGCGAACGGAGTCGAACCGCTTAACCTTGACCGATGGCGCGGCGGGCCGCGGTGTTACCAGGAATGATTAACAAGAGTGACAACCAGAGCGGAAGCGATTCATATGCGCCGCCTCCATCGAACCTCGGAGAGAAACGACTTTGCAGGCCAATTCCTCTCAGATACAGGCGGCGCCGGACCTCGACGCCAAGGGTTTGCTACTCCGGGACGCGCTCGCGATTCTGACCGTGGTGGGAGCCTTGGTCGCCTTCTATGGAATGATCAAGCTCGTCTCCTACCTGTCCGGCATCCCCTTCCCTTAGGGGTTCCGGAACCGATCGAAGACGCCGCGGCGTACGTCCGCGTCTCCTCGGAGCTCTGCGAGCCGCTCGAGGAGCTTCCTCTCTTCGGCTGAGACTTTCTCTGGCGTTGTGACGACCACGCGGACGAGCTGATCGCCGCGGCCCCCTCCTTGGAGGCGCGGGAGGCCTTTGCCTCGCAGGCGCAGCAGGGAGTGGGACTGGGTCCCCGGCGGGATGTGGAGGCGCGCGGACCCTTCCAAGGTGGGGATCTCGATCTCCGCGCCGAGGACGGCCTGCGGGTACGTGATGGGCAGAGACATGATCACGTCCTCCCCGTCACGCTCGAACGTCGGGTGGGGGGCGACGTGGACGACCACATAGAGGTCGCCGGGCCGGGTCCCCGCCGCTCCCGCCTCGCCATGGCCCGGAATCCGGAGCTGGAGCCCGTCCGGGGCGCCCGCCGGGATCTCCACGGCGACGGTCCGCGCCTCCGTGATCTTGCCCGAACCGCCGCAGCGCCGGCATAGGGTCTCGGGCCACCTCCCCCGACCCTGGCACTTGGGACACGGGGCAATCGTGACGAACTGGCTGTACCCGCGGCGTGCCGAACTGGTCACCTGGCCGCGGCCGTGACAGGTCGGGCAGGTCACGAGCTTGCCGCCTTCCGCGCCGGAGCCCTGGCAGGCGGGGCATGGCTGCGGGGCGCGGAGGGTGACCTCCTTGCGGGCATCGTGGAGCAGGTCCTCGAGGCGGACCTCCGTGTCGACGCGGAGGGACCGTCCGGAGGCCGGGCCCCGCGACCGTCCCACGCCGCCCCCGAAGAACTGGTCGAAGAGGCCTCCCCCGCCGAATCCTCCACCCCGGAAGAACGCATCGAAGAAGTCGCGACCGAAGATATCCTCGACGTCGGCCGCGTGGGTGAACCGGTCCCAATCGAAGCCTTGGCCGCCCCAGACCTGCTGTTTCAGCCCCTCGGGGCCGAACTGGTCGTAGATTCGGCGCTTCTCGTCGTCCGCGAGGACCTCGTAGGCCTCCGAGACCTGCTTGAACTTCTCCTCGGCCGCCTTGGGATTGTCCCGGTTCAGGTCGGGGTGGTACTTCTTGGCCAGCCTGCGGTAGGCACGCTTGATCTCGTCCTTCGACGCCCCGCGGGGGACGCCGAGGACCTCGTAGTAGTCCGATTCGGCCATACCGCGTTCTTCCGTCCTCATGCGCCGTGGCTACTTCACTTCTTGTCCACGTCCTCGAAGTTCGCGTCCACGACCCCGGGGTCGTCGGAGCCGCTCGATCCCTCGGATCCGCCCGTCGGCGGAGGGGCCGCGGCGGCCCCGCCCTTCTGGTACATCTCGGTCCCGATCTTCTGGCTCGCCGTGTTCAGGTCCTCGATGGCCCGGCGCAGCAGGGAGAGGTCTTCCGAGGACAGGATCTTCTTGAGCGCCTCGATCTTCTCCTGGACCTCCTTCTTGGTGGCCTCGGAGATGTTGGCCCCCTGCTCCTTCAGGACGGTCTCCGTCGCATAGATCAGCGCCTCGCCCTGGTTGCGGGCCTCGACGAGCTCCCGACGGCGGCGATCGTCTTCAGCGTGGGACTGGGCGTCCCGGATGGCCTGGTCGATCTTGGACGGGTCCATCCGCTGGGGTGCCATGATCGTGAGCTTCTCGCTCTTCCCGGTCGCCTTGTCCGTCGCCGAGACGTTCAGGATGCCGTTCGCGTCGATGTCGAACGCGACCTCGATCTGGGGGACGTGACGCGGGGCGGGCGGGATACCCTGGAGGTAGAACTTGCCCAGGCTGATGTTGTCCGCCGCCATGGACCGCTCCCCCTGGAGCACGTGGACTTCCACGACGGTCTGCCCGTCCGCGGCCGTCGTGAAGATGTCGCTCTTCTTCGCGGGGATGGTCGTGTTCCGCTCGATGAGCTTGTGGAACACGCCGCCCTGGGTCTCGACGCCCAGGCTCAGCGGGGTCACGTCGAGGAGGACGATGTCCTTCACCTCGCCGCTCAAGACCGCGCCCTGGATCGCCGCGCCGAGGGCAACGCACTGCATCGGATCCACGGTCCGTTCCGCCGGCCGCCCGAGGATGCGCTCGAAGCGCTCCCGGACGACGGGCATCCGGGTCGGGCCGCCGACGAGGATGATGTGGTTCACGTCGGAGAAGCTCCACTTCGCGTCGTTGAACGCGCCTCGGATGGGAGCCTCGAGGCGCGCCAGGACGGGCTCGATGAGCTGCTCGAGTTTCGACCGGGTCACCTTCTTCTCGAGATGGACGGGTTGGCCGGACTTCTGCGCGATGAACGGCAGATTGATCGTGGTCTCGACTGCGCTCGTGAGCTCAATCTTGGCCTTCTCCGCCGCGTCGCGTAGGCGCTGGAGCGCCTGCTTGTCCGCGGAGAGGTCGATCCCATGCTCGGACCGGAACTCGGAGACGAGCCACTGGATGACCTGGTTGTCCATGTCCATGCCGCCGAGGGCCGTGTCGCCGGACGTGGCGACGACCTCGAAGACGCCCTCGCCCATCTCCATGAGCGTGACATCGAAGGTCCCGCCGCCCAGGTCGAGCACCGCGATCTTGCCCTCGCCCCTCTTGTCGAGGCCGTAGGCAAGCGCGGCGGCGGTCGGTTCGTTCACGAGGCGCAGGACCTCGAGGCCGGCGATCTTCCCGGCGTCCTTCGTGGCCTGGCGCTGGTTGTCGTTGAAGTACGCGGGCACGGTGATGACGGCCTGCGTGATCTTCTCTCCCAGGAACGCCTCCGCGTCGGTCTTGATCTTGCGGAGGATCATCGCGGAGATCTCCGGCGGGGTGTAGTCCTTCCCGTCGATCCGGACCTTGTAATCCGTCCCCATCTTCCGCTTGATCTGCATGACGGTCTTGTCCGGATTCAGGACGGCTTGGCGCTTGGCGGGCTCGCCCACGAGGATACCGTCCTTCGTGAACGCGACGACGGACGGGAACATCTTGCCGCCATAGGCGCTGCCCTCCGCGCTCGGGATGATCTTGGGCGTTCCTGCTTCCATGTACGCAGCCTCGGAGTTCGTGGTGCCGAGGTCGATTCCGACGATCTTAGGCATGGGTTTCACCTCTGTTCCTGATGACAATGACCTGAGCGGGACGCAGGATGCGGTCCTGCAGCCGATATCCCTTCCGCACGACCTCTGCGACCGTGTCCTCCTCCCGCTCCGGGTCGGACACCTGCTCGACGCAGTCGTGCATGTACGGGTCGAACGTCTGGCCCTCGGCCGGGATCTCCTCGAGGCCCGCGGCCCGAAGGGCCTTCAACAGGTTCTCCCGGACCAAGCGGATGCCCTTCGCCGGCTCGCCGTCCGAGTGCTGAAGCGCCGCATCCAGGTCGTCGAGCACGGGCAGGAGACGGACGACGAGCGCCTCGTTGGCCAGCTTGACGACCGCCTCGGTCTCCCGAGAGACGCGCTTGCGGTAGTTTTCGAAATCGGCCTGCAGATACTTGATCCGGGTGAGGAGCTCCTCG
>JBGPGA010000112.1:0-8148 GCA_041483635.1 Thermoplasmata archaeon | reverse complement strand
ATCGGCCTGAAGGACCACACGGTCACGACGCATCTCGGACGGATCACCGCGGACAACATCATCTTCTGCGCCGACAAGCTGAAACGAAACCTGACGGAGCACTACTGGAACTACTATTACGCCCAGACGTTCCTCTCGATCAGCGAGCCCCTGAAGCCGCACGAGGTCCGGGCCATGTTCCCCGTCGAGCCGTTTCAATGCTGGGACTCGCACTTCATCTACGCGTACTGGCGGCTCACGGGGGACCACCGGATCCTCCTGGGCGGAGGCAGCCTCTGGACGACGTACGCGAAGCGGGACGCCTGGACGGATCGCATCATCGACCGCGTGATCCGCCGTTTCCGCACGCACTGGCCCTCCGTGCGCGACGTGCACTTCCGTCAGTTCTGGATGGGCCGCATCGATATGACGCGCGACCTCATGCCGACGGTCCTCCGCGAGCCGAAGACGCCGTGGGTCCACTACGTCCTCGGGTGTGTCGGGCTCCCCTGGGCGACGTTCTGCGGGGACTTCGCGGCCCGCCACGTCCTCTCCGAGGAGCAGCAGGACGACCAGCGTTTCTACCGATACTTCAGCATCGACCGCGGATTCGCGATCCCCCTATGGGCCGAGAAGCTCCTCGGGAAGCGCATCTCGTATGTTGCCAATCAGGCGTACGCGAAGTACCGCCAGGTCGACAAGGTTCGCCCCATGGAGGAGCGGCCCGGCGAATTCTAGGGATCGCCCCAGGCCCGCCACGCGGCACGCGCCACCCGCGCGATGGCCTCGGGCGCGTCCGCCTCCTGCCGGGGCGTGAGGTCCCGCGAGAGACACACCACGACGAACGGAGGGCGCGAGCGCGGGAACACGACGCCCGCGTCGTTGACCACGCCGGTGATCGACCCCGTCTTGCTGGCGATGCGCGTTCCCTGGGCTAGGCCCAAGGAGAGGCGGTGGTACTGCTGGTCCTCCAAGATGTGGATCATCGTCCTGCACGAGGGCCGCGATGCCGCCTTGCCGCGCGCGATGAGATCCAGGAGTCGCCCAACGTCCGCAGGGCTCCCGCGGTTGTCCGTCGCTTCCTCCCATAGCCGCCACGGTCGCCCTCGCATGCGCCCCGAGCGCTCCCAGGCCCGGAGGCGGGCCTTCATCGTCTCCAGGTGCACCCGGTTCCCGTGTCTCCACAGCCACTCCATCTCCCTGAGCCGTCCTTCGGCGTCGAGCGAGTCCCACCGTCGGAGCAGCGCCGCTGCATCGGTCCCGCGGAACCGCGGGCTGTATCCCAGGAGGAGCAGGAACCACTCGCGATTCGGGCAGAAGATGTCGAGGGAGGAGAGCCCGAGGGACCGCATCGTGGGGTTCACGCTCCGGAGGCCCACTTTCTTGAACAGCAGGTCCGTCGCCGTGTTGTCGCTGACGATGATCATGAGCTCGGCCAGGTCGCGCACCGTGGGGCGGATCCCTGCCTCCAGGAACTCGAGGATCACGCCTCCGGGGCTCATGTCCTCGGGGCGAACCGTCCGCCGCTGGTCGAGCTGAATCTCCCCCGCATCGACGCGGCGGAAGAGTTCCACGAGGACGCCGAGCTTGAACACGGACGCGAGCGGGAACGGCTCGTCCGCGTGCACGCCGACGCATCCGTCAAGGCCAAGGCGCATAACGTAGATGCCCAACTTGCCGTCGAAGCGCCGAGCCTCCCTGGCCGCAGCCTCCCGCAGCGCGCTCAGCCGCGACACACCACCGGGAGCGATCCCGCGGTCTTAAGTTTCGTGAGAGACCCGGAGCCGAACCGTTCTTCGCGTCCTCCCGTCGATCGTTGCATCGCGGGGCGGAACCTATTTAAGAAGCCCTTGAATACGGCGCGGCGTCATCCCATGAAACGCAGCTCGCGCGCATGGAAGAAGCGCGGCAAGATGCGCTGGAAGTGGCGCAAGAAGCGCATGCGCCGCCGCAAGCGCGAGCAGAAGATGCGCCAGCGCTGAGGCGTTTCCCGGGCCTTCTCGGCCGTCGCGTGTTCCCGACCACAGGGATTCGTGGCGTTCCCCGCACGCAAAGATAGATGTAGGGCCGGAAACTTCCGCGGCCTTGCATCGAACCCATGGGGACGTAGTTTAGCCTGGTAGAATTACGGGCTCCAGTCATGGGCGTGATTGCGAACGGGTTTGCTGATCCGGTGATGATTGACTGGAGCGCGGACCCATGATTCGCAAAACGGGCGTGGGTCGCTCCCCGCCCGGGAGAAACCCGTCGATCAGGGTTCAAATCCCTGCGTCCCCATACCCTCCAAAATCCCTCCATACGAACCAGGATTTCTGGTGCAGAATCAGCCCGAATTGATGGCCGCGATCAGATTTGAGCCGCCCGGTTCAACAAAGGTGAGCCGTATCGGCGGTTCAATCGCGCGAGGTTCCAGGAGTTTGTGGAACAGCTTGGGCTGCGCGGGGTTCTTTGGCACGAAGACTGCACGAGGGCCATGAGGCACCCGGTTCCTGGCTCCTCCCCCGGACAACGCTTTCTGCCGGACAGACCTGTCGGTTCCGTGCCATTCCGACATGACGCCGACCTACTGGAACCTGGGTCGATGTGGTTCGAGGATACGGGGTTCGAGGTCGGCACGGAGCTCCCGATTCTCGACCTTCGAGCGGACCTGCTTGGCTCTTGATCCGATGGCCTCGCCGCGATCGACATGAAAACGCGCTTGGTCGGGTGCGGTCCGGCTGGCTATTGCGTAGCAGATGGCCGATCGAAGGCGAGCCCCTCGGCGAGGTGGAGGCGCAGGCGAACGCGTTCGGGCTTGAGCAAGGCGCCAGCGCACGTCTTGAGGCAAAGTGGGCCCGCGGTACGTTTGCCTCTGAGCAGGAATCTATAAACCGGCACTACCTGAAGCATGGGGCTGGCCGGACCCTGGAAGAATACACGAACGATGCTCTGAAATTCTGGGAGACCAATAAGGGGGAGGCGCAATGGGGCAGGTGGAACCCTAAGTGGGAGCCTTCGTACCGGCTCGAGGTGGGGAGCGAAAAGGGCTACTACACGGCCGACGGACGTATTCTCAGCTACTGGGGAGAACCCTCGACTACGCCAGCAGTCAGTCTGGGAGATTAGAATGACTCTTGTCAAAGACCTGTACCGACGGCTTGAGGCGACACCTTTCCCACGGATGGGGGGGATAGTCGGAGACTTCCTGCTTTACGATTCAATCCTGGCAGGGTATGCAAGCCGGCTGGCCAAAGGTGCTCCAGTCGACGAAGTTGCGGCCGATTTGGAAGCCGACCACGGGACGTTGCAGACCGTAGCCGCTCTTCGTGCAAAGAAGGGGAGGACGGAGGAGGAACAGGAATTCCTAGACTACTTTGACTTGCTTGAAGAGATTCGGACCGTGGTATTGGCAGCCGCGCGCGATCGATAGTCTCGGCAGCTGCCTAGTGAATCCTTCGTCGACTCGCCCCGACGAAGGTCGGGCCGGCCTCGGATTACTCCCTTCGGTTCGGGCTGTTCGAGTACTGGGTTGACGAATCTGCGCGTCAAGGGCGCCAAGCACCTATTCGCTCAAGGACGGGCGCCCCGCGACTCGGTGTCCGGCCACTCGTAGGCGTACGCGAACAACAATTCGTTGAGCTTCCGCGACCCGAGTGGCCTCACCTTCATCTCGGACCGGATGTTGGCCCCGGAGTTCCAGGTGGGCGGGGCATACCCCAACGCCTACGCCGGCCCGTACGGCGGGCCCGCATCCTCTGGGAGTCCGCGAAAGACAAGACCGACTCGAAACCTGCACATGACCACTCGCCGTGACCCCGTCAGGATGAAAAGAGAAAGGGAGGGCGGTCGAACCGCCCTCGTAATGGAGGACAGGGCAGCTTCGAGGCGTTTCCCGAATTGCCAAAGTGCCGGCGTACGTGTTCACGAGTCGACGGGCCGCAGATCTTCAATTCTCGCTGATTAGGCCCCGATTTCTATGGAGTGCGCTACGGTACCTGCGTCCCCACTCTTCTCCCGTAAGCAGTGTTCTGTGGGCTCGGGTGCCGGAGCCTATCTCGCGGATGCCGTCGCCTGAAGCTGATCGAGGATTTCCGTCGCCAGGCGAATCGCGCTTTCGTAGTCGGCCGCCTCGACCGCATCGCGCGCGGACTTGACCGTCTTGCGGATGTCGGTCACCCTCCAGCCGGCATCCCGGGCGCGCTTCCACGCCTCGACTGCACGCGCGAGACGCTCCGTAGCGTCCGCCTTCGTCGGGCGGGCCCTCGATTCCGTCTCCTGTGGAATTTCTTCTTGCACGGGTACCGCTACCGGTGTCGCGATCGGCTCGGCCACAGGGGTGGGTTCAGACACTGGCGGGGTCGCGAGCGGCTCCGGCTCTGCCGGGGCCGGAGGCGGCGCGACGGGCGCCTCCTCTTCCGTGAGATCGACCTCTGTCATTTGGAAAGCGGACGCGAGGTACTTCTCCGCTTCCAAGATGCTCTTCTCTTTGGTCGCAAGCGCCTCGTGCTCCGCGAGCAACCGGTTCAGCTCGCTCTTGAACGTGTCCTTGAGCACGGCGAGGGAGTCATGCTGCTGGACGAGCTCGATTTGCCGGGTGTGCAGTTCCTCGCTGATTGCGCGCAGCTCTTTCTCGCGAGTCTCGAAGGCCGCGAGCCAGGTCGCCTGGAGCTTCATGAGCTCCTCTTCGCGTTCCAGGAGGTCGTGAAGCCTCGATTCGGATTCGGTCATCTGCCCCGTGAACGCGTGCTCGAGCCGGTTCACGCGCTCCTCGTCCTCCTTGATCGTCCTCTCGCGCTCCGCAAAGCCGTTCAACGAGCCTCGCAGGCGTTCCTCATCCTTGGCCACTTTGTCCCGAGACTCGTTGATCGCGGCGAGGTCCCTCTCCATCGATGCGCGTACGTCCTCGAGGCTCTCCTTCTCCCGCTGGATGGCCTCTCGGTCGGTCGTGAGCTTGGCAGCTCGAGTCTCCAGGTCCGCTCGCTGCGCGTCGAGCTGTGCTTTCAGGGCGTCAAGCTCCTTGGCGCGGGCCTCGAGCGCGGATTGTCTCTCTTTGAGCTTCGAGGCGGAGGCTTTGGCGGCGTCGAGAAGGCGAGGCGAGGGCATATCGGTCGGCATCCTGCATCACTGTCGCTCGAGGGCGACTTCAGCCTCTCGCCGTCTGGCTATATAACGGGTGGGCTGAGGATATCGGACGTGAAAAAAACGGGATTGACCTCATCAGCAGGAATTGTGCCCCCCCGACCTGGCCGAGTCCGGGAGTGATCAAGATCCCGGCGCCCAGCACCGAGCTCAGATACAGGGCGACCGCGTAAGGGAGGGTGATCTCCCGGCGCAGGGTTGCCGGACGATGATCGACCGCATCGACGCTGCTGCCCGTGCGGTCCCCCTCCGAGACCTCCGCCATGCCACCACCGAACCGGGTCTTCGGGGGACCCTATCCGCCCTCCCACTTAAGGGATGGGCCCGCACCCGCCGGTCGACGCGGCGCGGCCCGGATCTCAGAATCCCAGGGCGCATCCGTCCGCTCGCGGGTCGCTCCCGCCGCAGAGGACCCCCGTCTCCGGGTCCCGCAGGATGACCTGCCCCCGTCCGAACACGGCGCGGTCATGGCCCGTGACCCGTTCGACACGGTGCCCACGGGCCCCGAGTTCGACGATGGTAGGATCGGGGATTCCCTCCTCGACCAGGACGGTCCCACCCGGCTCACCCTCGTCGAGACACACCCGAGGCCGGTCGAGCGCAGCCTGCGGGTCGAGGCCGTCCAGGAGGGCGACGAGGACCTGCACGTGGCCTTGCGGCTGCATGAACCCGCCCATCACGCCGAAGCAGGCATACAGGGAGCCGTCGGCGTCGCGCGTGGCCATCGCGGGGATGATCGTGTGGTACGGGCGCTTCCCGGGGCCGAGGGCGTTCGGATGCTTCGGGTCGAGGGAGAAATTGGCCCCGCGGTTCTGGAGCGGGAACCCGGTCCCCTCCGGGACGATCCCGGTCCCGAAGCCCATGTAGTTGCTGTTGATGAAGGAGCACGCGTTCCCCTTCCCGTCGACGACGCTGAAGTAGACCGTGTCCCGGCCCGGGGCCGGCGTGCCGGGTCCCACCCGCAGGTTCGCTTTCTTGGTGTCGATCAATCGGGCGCGTGCCTTCGCGTACCCGTTCGCGAGGAGCGCCTCGGTCGGGACGTCCGACCCGGCGGGGTCCGCGATGTAGCGCTGCCCGTCCGCGAAGGCGAGACGCAGGGCTTCGATCACGAGATGGAGGCGTTCGGCACCGAGCGCATCCGCAGGCAGATCGAACTGCGACAGGAGGTTCAGAGCGAGGAGGGCCACGAGACCCTGTCCGTTCGGCGGACATTCCCACAGCCTGACGCCGTGGTACTCGGAGTGGATGGGCTCGTCCCACGTCGACCGGTGCGCGGCGAGGTCCTCCGGGGTCATCGTGCCGCCCGAGGCCTTCACCGCCTCTGCGATCTCCTTCGCGATGGGGCCCGTGTAGAACGCCCCCTTGCCCCCTTTGGAGATCGCTTGGAACGTGTGCGCGAGGCCCGGGTTTCGAAAGATCTCCCCTGCCTTCGGCGCGCGCCCGTCGATGAGCAGCTGCTTGCCTCCCCGTGCGGACCGTAGCTGTCGCTCCGCGCCGCCGGCCCAGTAGTACGCGGTGATCGGCGCGACGGGGAAGCCCTCCTCCGCGGCCAGCCTCGCGGGAGCGAGAATCCGCGGCATCGGAAGGGAACCATGCCGTTCGACGAGGTCGCACCAGCCTGCGCAGGCGCCCGGGACCGTCACGTTGTGGGCATGGTACGGCGGGAGCTCCTTGGCGAACCCCTGCTCTCGCAGCAGGTCGAGGGTCAGCGCTTTCGGCGCCCGCCCCGATCCGTTGAGAGCGGTGATGTGGCCCGTGGCCCCGTCGTAGAAGAGAGCGAAGCAATCTCCGCCAAGCCCCGTGGACGTCGGCTCCGTGAGCGCGAGCATCGCTGCGGTCGCGACGGCGGCGTCCGCGGCGTTGCCTCCCTCCCGAAGGATCTGGAGGCCTGCCTCGGAGGCGAGGGGCTGGCTCGATGCGACGATCCCGTGGCGCGCGTAGACGGGGGAACGCCGGGAGTCGAACGGGAACGGGGGCTCGGGCATCGTGGGACGGCAGGGCGTGAATCTGCCTCCCCCTATAAGCGGCCTTCCCGATTTGGATGCCCAATCCGGGCCGTGGAGGTGTTCGGGTCGTCCCATACCTACAGGAAGTTTATATCACGGCCTCCTCCCTTCTCATCGCTGCCATGGCCATGATCAAGTGCCCCGTCTGCGGGGTCTCCGTCAAGGCAGAGAACCTTGAGCGGCACCTGAGGAACCAGCACCCCCACGAGCAGGTCGACCTCTCTGAGGCGCTCACCGAGGAGGACCGCCAGGCGATCAAGGAGCAGAAGTCCGCCGGGCGGTCGGGGCTGACCCAAGGCGGTCGCCGCCTTCTCCTGATCGTGGGCATCGTCATTGCGGTCGTGATCGCCACGGCAATCGGGGTGCAGTATCTGGCCCGCCCGGCCGTCAACCCAGGGTCCCCGGCCCCGAACTTCACGCTGACATCGACGGACGGGGCCACGATCACCCTGTCTTCGTGGCGAGGAAGTCCGGTCCTCATCGAGTTCATGGACGTCGACTGCCCCTACTGCCAGCAGGAAGCGCCCACGCTGAGCGTCCTCTACCAGAACTACAGCGCTCGCGGCGTGCGGTTCGTCAGCATCGACATCAATTTCGACGGGGCGGACGACACGCCGTCCCGCATCCTGGACTTCAAGACCACCTACAACACCCCCTGGCCGTACTGCCTCGACTCCCTCGCGGGCGTCGCGTCCCACTACGGCGTCAGCTCGACGCCGACGTCTTTCATTATCAACAAGGACGGCACCGTGAACGTGAAGCTCGTCGGGGTGCAGCCGATCGGGAACTTCGTCAGCGCCCTGGACTCGGCGCTCGGGGGATGAGATGGCCCGCCAGGGGCTATCGCGGGCGGACTTGCTCTTACTAGGGGCGATCCTGTCCGCCGCCGGCGCGGCCGTCTCCGCCTACCTTGTCTGGGAATGGTACGCGGCCGCGAACTCCACGGTCTGCGACATCAACAACTACTTCAGCTGCACCACGGTCCGCCAGAGCGTCTACTCGTCCATCCGGGGGATTCCCACCGCCACCGTGGGCCTCGCGGGCT
>JBGPGA010000111.1:0-8151 GCA_041483635.1 Thermoplasmata archaeon | reverse complement strand
GGTTACCCTTCGCGCGAGGACGAGTTCAAGCGCTGGTGGCCCGGGAAGTGGATCGTGGAGGGACCCGACCAGACGCGCGGATGGTTCTACTCCCAGCTCGCCGCGGGTGTCGTCGCCTTTGACCGCGCGCCGTATGACGCGGTCCTGATGCATGGCTGGGTGAACGGGCCCGATGGACGCCAGATGCACAAGAGCCTGGGGAACGTGATCGAGCCCGCCACGGTCATCGCCAAGTTCGGCGTCGACCCCCTCCGCTTCTACGTGATTGCCGTGAACGCGATCTGGGACGACATCACCTTCCAAGAGGAGGGCGTCCGGACGTGCCAGCGGACGCTCAACATCCTGTGGAACGTCCTGCGCTTCGCGACGACGTACATGACTCTGGACCGCTTCGACCCGACCCGAGAGGACCTCGCCTCCGTCGCGGACCATCTCCGGCCCGAGGACCGTTGGCTCCTGTCACGGCTCGAGGGCCTCAAGAACACCTTCGACAAGGAGATGGAGTCCTATGCGCTGCACCGTGCGTACCGCGCAGTCGACGCCTTCATCCTAGACGACCTGTCCCGGTGGTACGTCAAGCTCGCGCGGGAGCGCACGTGGATCGACGCGGACGACGAGGGCAAGCTCGCCGCCTACCATGTGCTCCACGAGACCCTCCTGACCCTGGCCAAGATGCTCGCGCCCCTGACGCCCCACATCGCCGAGGCCGTCTACCAGCACCTGGACGGACGGCGGCTCAGCGTCCACATGCTCGACTGGCCGGAGCCCCATCCGGAGCGGGTCGACCCTGCCTTGGAGAAGTCGATGGCGATCGTGCAGACCCTCGTCGAGGCCGTGTCGAAGGAGCGGCAGAAGATCGGACGCAAGCTGCGCTGGCCCGTCCGGCTCATCGCAGCCAAGGAGCTCACCCCGGACGCGGCGGAGGCCCTGACCTCCCTTCGATCCATCTTCCTCGACCAGTCCAACGCGAAGGAGCTCGCCGCCCTGAAGCCGCAAGAGGAGTTCCCCGGCCTGGCTCTCATCCTCAAGCCGGACCCCGCGTCGATCGGAAAGGCGTACCGCGCCCTCTGGCCCAAGATCGCCTCGATCCTCGAGTCCCGTCCGCCCGACGAGGTCAAGCGCGCCCTCGACAAGGGCTCCTTCTCTCTCGGAGTCGAGGGCCAGATCGTGACGATCGAGCCGAGCATGGTTCGGTTCGACCGCAAGCTTCCGGAGGACGTGGCCGTCGTCCGAACGCCGCACGGGGAACTGTACATCGACATGCGGGTGACCCCCGAGATCCAAACCGAGGGGTACGCGCGCGAGGTCATCCGCCGGATCCAGCAGATGCGAAAAGACATCAACCTCGACGTGGACGACTACATCGTCACGACGATCAAAGCGAGCCGCGACCTCGCCGTGGCACTCGAGTCCCAGAAGGACCTCGTCGCCCGGGAGACCCGATCCCGGATCCTCTCCCTCGTGGACCGAGAGGTCCAAGCCGAGTACGTCGTGGAGTGGAACGACGTGAACGGCCAGAGCGTCACGGTCGGCGTGACGCCGCTCCACATGGCGGAGGCCCTCCGCGAGTTCACGCACCTGCCAGGTGTCACGCCCGGGAAGGCGATGCTCCTGTTCGACGCGGGATACAAGAGCGTCGCGGCCCTCCGCGCGGCCTCCCGTCAAGAGCTCGCCTCGATCGAAGGGCTCGACCCGGGCGATGCGGCTCGGATCGTCGACGCCTTGTCGAGGCCCGAGGAAGGCCTCGCCTCGTGCCCCGTCTGCGGCGCGGGTGTCGCGAGGGGGACCCGACGGTGCCCGCGCTGCGGCGAGCCCGTCACGGTCCAGACTCTGACCTGCGCACGATGCGGCGCCCCGGTCCCGCCGGGCGAGGAATCGTGCCCCGTGTGCGGGCTCTCCCTGGCCGCGCCCCGGTTAGCCCAGGGGGGTCCGTCGCGGACGGCCTGCATCGCGTGCGGCGACTTCATCCCCGCCGGCTCGGACGTTTGCCCGTCCTGCGGCGCGCGCCAGAAGCTCGCCGCGAAGACGGAACCGGGGTCGGTCGCCGCGAGCGGACCCGTGCCCCTCCGCAGTTCGTCGACCTATCTGGTCGAGGAGGACCAGCCCGGGGAGGTCTACCGGCTGTTCCAGGAAGCGATCGCCTCCGGACTCCGCGGACTCTGCGTGACCCGCGTCTACCCCCAGAAGCTACGCGAGCGGTTCGAGGCGGAGAACCCGACGATCCTGTGGCTGAGCAGTGTGGGGAAGGACGATGCGATCCGGCCGAAGGACCTCGAGAAGCTCTCTCTTTTGGTCGAGCAGTTCGTAGGCCGGGAGAAGGGCGTCGTCCTACTCGACGGGCTCGAGTACCTCGTGACGAACAACAACTTCCTGACCGTCCTCCGGCTCGTGCAATCGATGCGGGACCAGGTCGCGATCAACAACGGGATCCTGCTCCTCTCCGTGAGCCCGTCGGCCTTGGAGAGCCACCAGCTCACGCTCCTCGAGCGCGAGGTCGATCAGGTCATCGGCTCGACTTCGGCTCCGGCACCGTGAGCGACTGCACGAGCGGCCCGAACTCGCAGTTGCGCAGGATCTCCGTGGACGCGGTCAGCCCCACATGGACCTCCGGGTCCGCGGCAAGGAAGCCGCGCTCCTTGAAATGTTTCGTCAGGCCGGTGTTCAGTACGGAGAACTGCTCGTATGAGCGCGACGTGCCGATGACGATCGCTTCCGAGTCATCGGAGACCAGGAAGAAGGTCGCCGTGGAGCGGAGGAGACGCTCGAAGGCCTCCGTGCGGGTCTTGAGGGGCGCGGACGGGCTGAACTGCGCGAAGGCGGTCACGTACAGCTCGAATCCCAGGAGACGAAGGTTCGGGATCCGGGCCGTCCGGAGGAGCCCCTCGCCCTCGAACTCGCGGCGCATCTTCGACACGGCCTGGCGGGACACCTTGACGCGCTGCGCGAGCGCCTTGTCGCTGAGCTCCGGGAACCGGACGAGCCCCTTCAGGACCTCCGTCTCCTTGCGGGTGAGTTCGATGTCCCCGGACTTCCCGCGATCCATCTTCACTCCGAGGCGGTCCTCGATCTCGAACGCCAGGGCGAGAGCGTGGCTGTAGTCGAAGAAGGTCGGGGCGATCGAGAGGCTCATCGGGAAGACGCTCAGGTGCACATCCCCGTCGCCGAGGAGCTTGGCCCGGTCGAGGGACTGCCGGAGCTCGTCGATCTCCTGCCGCGCGGCCGTGTAGTTCCGGGCGAAGCCGAGGAAGGACAGGCGGTCGGCCGAAGCGACGACGTGGAAGAGGTCGGGGTAGCGGTCCTTCAAGATCTCGCGGAGGCGAGGAAGGACCTGGCTCCCCTGGGTCAGGTCCAGCCGGGCCGAGCCTCCAATGAGGAGCTCCCAACCGAGCCGGTGCATCATGGGCACGCGCCGCGTGACGAAGTACTCCGCGCGGCGAAGGCGGCGGCGGATCGCGGTCACGGTCGACACCTTGACGCTCAGGAGCTCGGACAACTCACGGTCGTTCAGGACGGGGTGCCGGACGAGCCCGTACAGGACCTGCTTCTCGTTGCCTGTGAGCCCCCGCTTTGCCATGGAACCGTCAAGCGCACGCTCTGTCGCTTAACCTTTGCGCAAATACTAGCCATGTAAAAGTCGGTCTAAGACATTTCCCAGACGGGGTACCGTGTCCAGATTCGTAAGCTCCGAAGGCGTTATCCATCGGTACTCGACGTTCTCCCAGTCGAGCGTGACCCTCCGGGAAGGGACGTCGAACAAGAAGGGGTGGACGATGAACGCGGTCGCGCCGTCGCGGGTGTACAGGGGCTCGGCGGCTTTGCACAACCGGGCTCCCTTGATCCCTGTCTCCTCCCGGATCTCCATGGCGGCCCGGTGCCTCGGATCCTCGCGGCCCTCGGTGTATCCGGAAACGGCGGACCACCGCCCGCGGAAGCTGCCGACGCGGTCGCTCCTCCGCACCACGAGGAACCGGCCCCGATTCCGCAGGAACGCGCTCACAACGGGACGCCCCGTGACCTCGGGGAGGTCCACCCGTCCGTGATCCGCATTGACGACGACGCGGTCCCCCGTGAGGAACGCGCCGAGATCGAGACGGTCCACCATGGGCACGCCCCCTAGGATAGCGCCTGCCGCGACGATCGCCTCGGCCCGCTCGTTCAGGAGGGCGGCCGGCCCGAGGCCTCGCTTCGCGAGCCCGTAGATCGCGTAGGATCCGACTGTGCTCCCCTTCCCCTGTGGGAACGCGAAAACGCGACCCGCGAGGCGCTCTCCGCGGCATCCAGTGGCCTCGTCCAGGACCGTGCCCGAGGCGGGGTCCGCGCCCCCGACGAAGGAGAAGGGCACGGGGCTGACCAGGGCCGTCCCCTCGGCCTGGCCCGGGGAGATCGAGCGTGCCGTGAGCCTCATCCGTATCGCTCCAGGAGGCTCTCGATGTCGTCCAGGATGACCTTTTGCCGGCAGAGGCTCGGAAGGTAGTACGCCCCCTTGCCGGAGGGCGTGGCGACCGTCTGGAAGCGATGCTCGAGGAGCGTGACCTCGAGACAAGTATCCGCGAGGACGCGTCCGCCGTGCCTCTCGATCGAGGCGACCGCGTCGGGACACGCCTCGCGCACGATTCGGCTCGTGAAGACCCAGACGGGGATCCGCGGCGGGTGGCGGTCGACGAGGGTCGCGATCGTGCGAAGTTCGTCCGCCGAGAGCTGGGGCGAGCCGAGCGCGATCAGGTCGGCGTCCTGCCCATCCGTGTAGTGACGCTGGACCTCCTTCAGGTCGCGTGCCGTCACCCGTACCTTCCGGAGGCCGCGCGTCTTCGCCCGCCTCCACTCCGGCGTGATGCCTTCGAGGTGGAACATCCCGACGCTCCCGGATGAAGCGACCGCGGCGCCGAGCCACTTGAGATCCTCCTCCGTGGCTCGGAAGCCGCGGAAGTACGGCAGGCCGTCGCCCGTCTCCTTCCCTGCGAGAAGACCGAGGAGCGAGAATCCGATCCCCCGCATCCGGGTCTTCACCTCGAACACGACTGTGGCCTGGCGGTTCGCGTCCTGATGGAGCCCGTAATCGGGTGTCGCCCCGAGGATGGCGGCTGCCAGGGCGGAGGGCCCCCCCTCCCGGTTCGTCCGCGCCCCGAGGACCGAGTTCGCGAAGACGACCGCGTTGGACTCGGACCAGGCGACGTGCTCACCGAGGCGGGGCCGCACGCCGAGCAGGTAGGGCGTGCAGGAGTAGACAGGCCGGACTCCCATCGCCTCGTACGCGCGGGCCACGCGCGCCTGTTGCTCCGCGAACGCCGCGGGGACACCGAGTTCCCTCCACTGTTCGAGGTCCGTGCCGAGCGGGTTCACGGTCGTAGGGACGGTCACCCTTGCGTCCTTCGCGAAATCCTCGAGGAACTCGACGCCCGCATCGCCGATCAGCTTGTACGAGGCCCCCGAGACGTGCGCCGACGTCACGGGGACGAGGCGCTCCGCGCCGTACAGCTCACCCAGAGCGGTGAGGAGCTGGAGGGCCTTCCGCTCGGCCGCCGTCCCGTCCCGGCGCAGTCGCGCCTGCCTCGCCGTCAGCCGCACTCAGGCCGCCTCCTCCATCAGGGACCGCGCCACCCGGCGGACCTCCTCCGGGCTTGCGGGATACGCTTTCAGCTTCACCTGGATGTCGATCGGGTCTGTCCCACGCGCGGGCGTGAGCGCTCCCGCGAATGCGGATTCCTTGTCCAAGCGGAAGTGCAGGATCCCATCTGCGTCGAGGCGGGCCTCCAGATCGTCCTTCAGCGCAGCCAGGAGTCCCGCCTCGCGCCAGCGCGCCCATGTCGCCCGAAGGCCCTCCGCTCGCTCGACCCGACGCATCAGCACGACCACGGGATTCCCGAACTGCCCTTCCAGGGCGTCGCGGCCTGCCGCGCCTCCGATGATGGTGGTATCGAGCGCCTTCACGACCCGATCCTCCTCCTCCGTCACTTGGCAGTACGTCCGAGCGGCGATCCAATGGATTGGGAGGCTAGCCATCGAGCTTCCTCAGGGCCTTGCGGACGGCCTCGTAGAATTCCTTGAGTGTGCCCTCGTTGACGATTTTGACATCGGCCGCGCCGATCACGTCCTCGAGCCCCCAGCCCCGCTCCCGCGCGTCACGACGAAGGAACTCCTCCCAGGTCGTCGCGTCGTCCGCTCGCCTCCGCCGCTGGACCCGTTGCCATCGCGTCTCGGGAGCCGCCTCCACCGCGAAGACGACGAGGCCGGATCCGAATGCCCTGCGGAATACCTTGAGCTCCGCAGGGCTCCGGAGGCCGTCGATGCAAATCCGCTCCCCGCGGAGTCGGGGGATCGTCCGCTCCGCCCACACCGCGGGTCCGTGCGTGTCTCGCTCTTCGTGGGCCATCTTGCCCACGGCCGCGTCCGTGATGGGGAGCCCGCGGCGGCGGGCCTCTTCCCGTACGACATCCCCCATGCGGATGATCGTGTACCCCTCCTCCGCCGCGACCTTCTGGAACTCCTCCTTGCCCGCTGCGGGCATCCCCGTCACACAGATGACCTTCAACGCGCGTGCGGAACCTGACCGAGACCATAAGCGTTTGCGGGACGGAGGAATCGGGGGGCAGCCACGATCACTGTCCGTGAGGGTCCGATGGGGTCTCAGGAATCCAGTTGCGATTTGCAAGGGAACCTGTCAAACGACGATTCAAGAATGAGTGATTTGGGGCATCGAGCGCTGACTAGAATCGGGCGGCTGCGTTTCCTGCCGTTCGACCCATGAAAAACTAGAAATACCCACGTCCCGTAAGTGCCGCCGGAAGTGCAGCCATGCCCCTCGACCTCGACCTCACGCGCCTGCGATTTGGGACCGAGCTGCTGAAGCGCGGCTTCGCCAAGATGCAGAAGGGAGGCGTCATCATGGACGTCACGAACGCCGAGCAGGCGGCCATCGCCGAGGAGGCCGGTTCCGTCGCGGTCATGGCGCTGGAGCGGGTGCCCGCGGACATCCGCGCGGCGGGGGGCGTTGCGCGCATGGCGGACCCGACGAAGATCCAGGAGATCATGGACGCTGTCACGATCCCCGTCATGGCGAAGTGCCGCATCGGGCACGTGGCCGAGGCGAAGGCCCTCGAGGCCCTCGGCGTCGACATGATCGATGAATCCGAGGTCCTGACGCCCGCGGACCCCTTCTTCCACGTCAACAAGCGCGAGTTCAGCGTCCCGTTCGTGTGCGGCTGCCGGAACCTCGGCGAGGCCGTGCGCCGGATTTACGAGGGCGCCGCGATGATCCGCACGAAGGGCGAGGCGGGCACGGGCGACGTCGTCGAGGCGACGCGACACGTCTGGATGGTCAACGAGGCCATCGCGGAGCTCAGGGAGCGCGACAAGGAGCAGTTGTACGTGATCGCCACGAAGTTCTCCGAGAACTACGGGCGGCTGCTCAAGGAGGTCCGGACGATCGCGGGCGAGGAGCCCGTCGTCAAGGAGGCCGACGTCGTCTTCGCCGGGAAGAACCTGGACGAGGTGACGGAAGGGCTGTTCCAGATCCTGATCGAGGTGAAGAAGATCCGTCGACTGCCCGTCGTCAACTTCGCAGCGGGCGGGGTCGCGACGCCCGCGGACGCGGCCCTCATGATGCTCATGGGCTGCGACGGCGTGTTCGTGGGCTCGGGGATCTTCAAGTCGGAGGACCCGGAGAAGCGCGGCCGCGCGGTCGTCGATGCGGTCGCCCACTTCGACGATCCGAACGTCGTGGCCGAGGTGTCTAAGGGCCTCGGGCTCCCGATGAAGGGGACGGACGCGAAGGCGCTGCCGGTCGAGGCCCGCCTCCAGGAACGCGGCTGGTAGCCTTCTCCGCGAGGACCTCCATCAGCTCGTGCAGACCGTCACCCGTGAGCGCAGAGCCACGGAGGTGGCCCGCGGTGGCGCCGCCGAGGTCCGACTTGTTCTCCAGGACGACGATGGGAACGTCGGGGAAGGTCTCCTCCACGGAGCGCAGGAGGCGCAGCTGGTCCTCGAGGAGGTACCCGCAGGTCTCCGTCGGATCGAGCATGAAGAGGACCACGGTCGCCAGGTAGCGCAGGGCGGCGATCGCCTGCCGCTCGATCTTGTTCCGCTTCTCCATGGGCCGGTCCAGGAGGCCGGGCGTGTCGAGGATCTGGATGCGGTGGTAGCCGCGGTCGATGT